>JBEILM010000007.1:0-65942 GCA_040379205.1 Gemmatimonas sp. | reverse complement strand
CCGTGCCGTTTTTCGATGCCATTGGATTGGCGCTCCGTACCATCCGCGCCCAGAAGCTGAAGAGCGCGTTCACGCTGCTCGGCGTCTGCATCGGGGTAATGTTCCTCATCTCCGTGGTCTCCATCGTGGAAGGCATGGGGCGCTACATGGAGGAGGACCTGATCGGCAAGCTGATTGCCGTGAACACCTTCGAGCTGCGCCACCGCCCGAACATCACCATCGGCGATGTGGACGAGTCCACCTGGGAGGAGTACCGCAAGCGCCCGCGCCTCGACATCACCGACGTGGCGCCAGCGACCTCCACGCTGCCTGCCGACACGCGCTGGTACCTGTACAGCGAAGACATGGTGATGGCGACCAGCAGCACGAGCGGCAAGCCGCGTCAGGTGCGCGGCATCGCCGTGCAGGGGGACTTCTTCGACATCAAGAAGATGGGAGTCACGCGCGGACGCCTGCTCTCGGCGCAGGAGCTCGACCGCGGGGAGAAGTCCGTCGTGATCGGCCCCGACGCCGCCGAGCGCCTCTTCCCCGGTCTCGATCCCATTGGCCGCGAGCTCAAGATGGGCGGCGTGCCGTACCGCGTCGTGGGGCTGGCGGAGACCCAGGGCAAGGCCATGGGCATGTCCTTCGACAACTTCGTCGTGGCCTCCTTCCGCTCGCCGGCGCGGCGACTGCTCAACTCGCGCCCCAACATCGTGGATGCGGTCGTGATTCAGTCGCCCACGGTACCGGCCATGACGGAGAACATGGAGCTGGTGCGCGCCGCCATGCGCGCGCAACGCCAGCTGCGGCCGGCGCAGAAGGACAACTTCTCGCTGCAAACCGCCGACTCCGCCCTGGAGTTCTGGAACAAGATCAAGGGGTACCTCGTGCTCGGCGGGGTGGCGCTGCCGGCCATCGGCCTCGTGGTGGGCGCCATCGTGATCATGAACATCATGCTGGTGGCGGTGGCCGAACGCACCCGGGAGATCGGCATTCGGAAAGCGCTCGGCGCCAAGCGCCGGGACATCCTGCTGCAGTTTCTCATCGAGGCGTCCACGCTGGGTACGATCGGCTCGGCGATCGGCGTGGGGCTGGGCATCGGGCTCGCGCAGCTCATTGCGGCGGTCTCGCCGTTGCCCGCCAGCGTGGCCCCGTGGTCCATCGTCGTGGGCATCGCGCTGGGCGCCGGCGTGGGCATCATCTCCGGTGTGTATCCCGCCAGCCGCGCCTCGCGGCTCGATCCCATCGCTGCCCTGCGGCAGGAGTAAGCCATGAGTGCATTCCCCGCGGTGTTGTCGGCCATGAGCGAGGGGGTCCGCATTGCCATCGACGCGGTGCGCGCCAACAAGGTGCGGGCCGGGCTCACCATTCTCGGCATTGCCGTGGGGGTGTTCGTGGTGGTGGCCATCGCGGCGGCGGTTCACGGCATCAACCAGGCGGTGGCCAGAGACTTTGCCAGCATGGGGCCCACCACGTTCTTCGTCGCGCGCTACCCCATCAGTTTCGAAAGCTGCGACGGCAGTGAGACCAGTTGCCAGTGGTTGCGCAACCCGCCGCTGCGCCCCAACGAAGTGGATGCCCTGCGGCAGCTCCCCTCGGTGGACGCGGTGGGCGAGCGGCTCGAATGGGGCGCCAAGGTGGCCTACCGCAGCACCGAGCTGTCGTCGACCAGCGTGGAGGGATACTCGGCGGAATGGACGCTGATCAACGCCCCGGAGGTGTATCCCGGGCGGGCCTTCACCCCGTCGGAGGTCCGCACCGGGGCGCGCGTCGCGGTCATCAGTACGCTCATGGCAGAGCGGCTCTTCGGCGACAGTGACCCCCTTGGCAAGACCATTGCCATGAACGATGTGCCCTTCGAGGTGATCGGCGTGTTCAAGGACAACGTCAGCTTCCTGAACGGCGGTGACCGCCCCAAGGCGGTGGTGCCCATCACCACCCTCATCCGCTCGATCGGGGCCCGGGCAAGCGGCGTGGCGTTGGCGGTGAAGCCGCGGGAGGAGCTGGCACCGGCCCTCGCCCGGGACCTGGCGATCGACGACGTCACGGCCACGCTGCGCGGATTGCGCGGCGCCCGGCCCTCCGAAGAGTCGAGTTTTGCGATCATCACCCAGGACCGTCTGTTCGAGACCTACGACAAGATCGTCGGGATGTTCTTCCTGGTCATGCTGGTGCTGTCGGGGGTGGGGCTCATCGTGGGTGGGGTGGGCGTGGTGGCCATCATGATGATCTCGGTGACCGAACGCACCCGCGAGATCGGCGTGCGCAAGGCGCTGGGTGCCACGAAGGCCACCATTCTGTGGCAATTCCTGGTGGAAGCGGCCACGCTCACCGGTATCGGCGGCGCCATCGGGCTGTTCGTGGGGTGGCTCGGCACCCTGCTCATCCGCAATTTCACGCCCGTCGAGGCCAGCATCCCGCCGCTCGCCGTGGTGGCCGCCCTGGGGGCCAGTGCCATCACCGGCATCCTGTTCGGGATGCTGCCCGCCAGCCGCGCCGCCCGGCTGGATCCGGTGGAGGCCCTTCGCTACGAGTAGTCCCGGTCCGGGCACGCCGGGGCCCTGCGGAACTCCCCTTGGCTCCGGCGTTATTGTTCCCGGGTGAACACCCGTGACGCGGTTCTGCTCGCCCTGGCCCAACTGCGGGTCCAGAAGCTCAAGAGCGCCTTCACCCTGCTCGGGGTGACCATCGGCGTGATGTTCCTCATTGCCGTCGTGTCCATCGTCGAAGGGATGGGCAAGTACGTCGAGGAGGACTTCGCGTCGCGCCTGATCGGCACGAACACCTTCACGTTGCGCCGGTTCGACAACGTGGGCCCGGGCGGGAATCGCGGCTTCGACGCCCGCGCCGCTCAGCGCCGGCCGCTCGTGCGCCTGACCGACGTGGACGCCGTGCGGGCGGCGTTGCCGGCCACCATGAAGTCGTCGATCTCCAGCGAGACCTTCAAGTACGCGTCTGCCCCCAAGGCACGTCCCCGACAGGTGCAGGCGGTCGCCACCGACGCCGACTACTTCGCCATCAAGAAGTTCGCGGTCACCCAGGGACGCGCCTTCACCGAGCAGGAAGTGCGCGCCGGAACGCCGGTGATCGTCATCGGCGTGGAAGTCGCCGAGCACTTTTTCCCCGGGCTCAACCCCGAGGGGCGGCAACTGCGGGTCTCGGGGGTGCCGTTCACCGTGATCGGCGTGATCGAGAAGCAGGGGTCGGTGTTCGGCTTCTCGCTCGACCGCCTGGCCATCGCCCCGTACACGTCGCCCATGGGGCGCATCATCCGCCCTCAGCGGGACATTTCCTCGCTGATCGTTCAGGCACCCACGCAGGCTGACCTCGCCGAGGGTATCGAGGTGGCCCGCAGCGCGTTGCGCGCGTTTCGCGGCTTGCGCGCGGGCGCACCCGACAACTTCGGTCTGGTCACGCAGGACGCGGCCTTCGGCTTCATCAAGCAGCTCAAGGGACGCCTGGTGCTCTTCGGTACGGCCCTGCCGGCCATCAGCCTCGTGGTGGGCGCCATGGTCATCATGAACATCATGCTGGTGGCCGTGGCCGAGCGCACCCGCGAGATCGGGGTGCGCAAGGCGCTTGGAGCCAAGCGCGGCGATATCCTCTCGCAGTTCCTCGTCGAAGCGGCCACGCTCAGCACGATGGGGGCGGCCATCGGCATCGGGCTCGGCATCGGGCTCGCGAAGCTCATCGCACTGCTCACGCCGCTGCCGGCGGCGGTGGCCCCATGGTCCATCGTGGCGGCGCTCGTGACGGGCGCCGGCGTCGGCATCGCCGCCGGGTTGTACCCCGCCAGCCGAGCCTCGCAGCTCGACCCCATCGCCGCCCTGCGCTCGGAGTAACGCGTGCTCAACAAGCTGCTTCTGGCGCTGGAAGGCGTGGGCATGGCCATCGAAGCCATCCGCGGCAACAAGGTGCGCGCCGGGCTCACCATCGCCGGTGTGGCCATCGGAGTATTCGTCGTGGTGGCCATGGGGGCCGTTGTCACGGGCATTCGGACCTCGTTCGAGAAGGACCTCGAGGAGATCGGCGCCACGACCTTCATCGTGCAGCGACGCGGGAGCGGCCTCAACTCCTGCGACGGCACCGACGAGAAGTGCCCCGATCGCCGCAACCCGCCCATCTCCTTCGCCGAATGGGACATGATCCGACGCCTGCCCGGTGTCCAGGATGTCATCGGCACCATGGGTGGCCAGGGGAACTTCGCCTACCGCAACAGCCGGGTCGACAACGTCGGCTACGACGCCTACAGCGTGGAATGGCCGGCCGTGAATGCGTCGGATATCGCCCCCGGCCGCAACTTCACCCGCGCCGAGTACGATGCCGGGCAGCCGGTCGTGCTCGTCAACGACACACTCAAGGCGCAGCTGTTCGGTGACTCCGAGCCGATCGGCAAGCAGATCATGATCAACGGCCGGCAGTTCACCGTGCTCGGCGTCTATCAGCCACGGGCCGGCTTCCTGCGCTCGCTCGAAGGACGCGGCCCGGAGACACCGCGGGCCATCATTCCGCTGCAGACAGCGGTCCGCACACTCGATGCCTTCCGGGGCAGCCTCACCCTGCTCGTGCGCCCGTCGGCCGCGTTCTCGCAGGACGAGGTCATGGACGAGGTCATGGCCTCCATGCGGGCGCGTCGCGGGCTGCGTCCGGGGGACCGCAACACGTTCTACCTCATCGAGCAGGACCGCATCATGGACACCTTCAACCAGCTCTTCGGCGCGATTTTCGCCGTCGGGCTGGCGCTGTCGGCCGTGGCGCTGCTCGTCGGTGGCGTGGGGGTCGTGGCGATCATGATGATCTCCGTCACCGAGCGCACGCGCGAGATCGGCGTCCGCAAGGCCCTCGGCGCCACCGCCGGCACCATCCGCTGGCAGTTCCTCGTCGAGGCCGCCACGCTCACCAGCATCGGCGCCATCATCGGGCTCGCCATCGGCGCGCTGCTGGCCTGGGTCATTCGCACCAACAGCTCCATACCGGCCACACTGCCCGCCAGTATCGTGGTGACCGCACTCGCCGCGAGCGCGCTTACCGGCGTGGCGTTCGGCATGCTGCCCGCCGTGAAGGCGTCCAAGCTCGACCCGGTCGAAGCACTGCGTTACGAATAGCCGTCGGCGGCCGGCGCCGAGTAGCTTTCCAGGATGCGCTTTTCGGATGTGCTGCGGCTCGCCTTCGGCCAGCTGCGCGTCAACCCGTTGCGGACGGCCTTCACGCTGCTCGGCATCGTGGTGTCGGTGGGGTTCCTGGTGGCCGTCGTGGCGATCATCCAGGGGATGAACGCCTACGTGAAGGAGAACATCGCCGACGCCATGATCGGCATGAACACCTTCCAGGTACGCCGGCTCCCCATCAGCCTCGGGCTGTTCTCCGATGACGACTTCCGCCTGCTGCAGCGGCGGCCACGCATCGATGAACGGGATGCGGCGGCCGTCGAGGCGGCGATCCCCGATGCCCTCGCCATCAGCCTCACCTCGGGGTGGCCCACGCCGCGCGCCGATCTCGTCTGGCGCAATCGCACCATCGGCAGCGTGCTCATTTTCGGGGTCACGCCCGGCTATCAGGACGTGCAGGACTACCGCTTCACCGCTGGCCGGCCGCTCAACGAGCTCGACCTGCGGGAACGGCGGCCCGTCATCGTGCTGGGCGCCGACATCGCCCGGGACCTGTTCGACGGCGGCAACGCAGTCGACCAGGAGGTGCGCCTCCTGGGGACGCGCTTCACCGTAGTCGGCGTCGTGGCCCCCAAGGGGCGCGTGCTGGGCCAGTCGTTCGATGCCTTCGCCCTGGTGCCCATCGGCGCCTTCGAATCCCTCTACGGCCGTCGCCAGTCCGCCACCGTGTCGGTGAAGATGCGCGACGCCGACGAGGTGGGGCCGGCGATGGCGCGGGCACAGGAAGCGATGCGGCTGGCGCGTCGCCTGCGCCCCTCCGAGCCCGACAATTTTGACATCGGCACCGGCGAGGCCTTCGTGGCCTTCTGGAAGCAGCTCACCCGCGTGCTGTTCGCGGTGGTGCCGGCGGTGGTGGCCATCGGCATCCTCGTCGGCGGCATCGTGATCATGAACATCATGCTCATGGCGGTCACCGAACGCACGCATGAGATCGGCCTGCGCAAGGCGGTGGGCGCCAGCGCCGCCGACGTCCGCCGACAGTTTCTCGTCGAAGCGATCGCCCTCGCCGTCTTCGGCGGCATCCTCGGCGTGCTGGCCGGCTGGGGGCTGGCGCTGCTGGTCTCCGCGCTGTCGCCCCTGCCCGCCCGCGTGACCCCGTGGAGCGTGGCGCTGGCGCTCACGCTGGGGGCCGGCATCGGTGTGCTCTTCGGCGTGTACCCGGCCTCGCGCGCGGCGCGACTCGACCCAATCACCGCCATGCGGGCCGAAACGTGACCGCGCGCCTCGCCCCGGGGGCCTTCGGCGAGAACGTACGCATCGCGTTCGACACGCTGCGGATGAACAAGCTGCGCTCGTCGCTTACCATCCTCGGGGTCGTTATCGGGGTGGCCACCGTGATGGCCATGGCGGCGATCGTGCAGGGCATCCGCGACCAGATCGTCACCACGATCGAGGTGGCTGGCCCCACCACGTTCTACGTGCTCAAGAAGTTCTCGCAGACCCCGCTCAATCCCGACAACCTGCCCAGGGATGTGCGCATCCGCCCCGACCTCACGGAGCTTGAGGCGGACCGGCTGCGGCGGCTCCCGGAGATCGGATATGCCTCCCTATGGGCGCAGATCCTCGCGCGCATCGAAGCCGGGGGCGTGCGCTCGCAGGGCATGGCCATCTTCGGCGCCGACGACGGCTTCACGCGCATTCAGGGCGGTGAACTCGTCGAGGGGCGATGGTTCACGCGCTCGGAGCTGCTGGCCGGGTCGCCGGTCGTGGTGCTGCAGGAGGAGACGGCCCGTCGGCTGTTCGGACAGGAGCGCCTGCTCGGCCGCCTGGTGCAGATCGGCGGACGCCCGCTGGAGGTGATCGGGCTCTGGGCCGAACCGGGCAACATCTTCGCCCCGCCGGGGCAGGCCGTGGGGGCCATCGTTCCCTATCGGTTCATGGACCGGTCGTACGCGATCGACCGCACCAACGCGCTGTTCATTCCGGTCAAGCCACGGGCCGGCGTGCGGGTGGTCGACGCGCAGAACGCCGCCGAAATGACGCTGCGCGAATCGCGGCACCTGCGGCCGGGCGACGGCAACACGTTCGACCTCGTCACGCAGGATCAGATCCTCGACACGTTCAATAGCCTCACCGGCGTGTTCTTCCTGGTCATGATCGTGCTCTCCGGCGTCGCCCTGCTCGTGGGTGGCATCGGCGTGATGGCCATCATGACCGTCTCCGTTACCAGCCGCACCAGAGAGATCGGCGTGCGCAAGGCGCTCGGCGCCACGCGTTGGGACATTCTGGTGCAGTTCCTCGTGGAGGCCGCCACGCTGACCGGCATCGGTGGCGCCATCGGCATCGCGCTGGGGCTCGCCTTCGGCCGCCTGGCGTCGCTGGCCCTCGACGTCGACGCGCCGGTCCCGATCACCCTCACGGTCGTCGCCGTGGTCGTGTCCGTAGGCATCGGCATCGTGTTCGGCATGGTCCCCGCCCGCCGCGCGGCCCGTCTCGATCCGATCGAAGCGCTGCGGTACGAGTAGCGCCCGACGCATGCCCGCAACGGCGCGACTGGCCGTGCTGCATTTCCGGGCGAATGGACCAGCCGTTCGAACCATGACTGACATTTCATTCAAGAGCCGGGGATTCTTCCCGATACTCGGACCTACGCGCCGTGATCGCCCCGCAGGCCAGAGCCTGCGTTCTCTGTCATCTCACGTCCCTGGGTGATCGCCGCTGCGCCCGGAGTCTCCCCGATGCTCGCGTTTTTCGGCCGCAATGCCGCCCCCTCTGAGCGCAACTATCCGGACGGCCGGCTGGCCGTTACGGACCCCGAAGTACGGAAGCGCTTCGAGTTCCTCCAGGTCACCCAGCAGGACCTGGGCGTGATCCAGGTCTGGGAGCAGGTGTGCAAGGCAGCCTGCGATCCCATGATCGACGCCTTCTACGGACACATCGCGCGCACCCGCGAGACGCAGGCGATCATCGAGAAGCACACCAGTGTCGATCGGCAGCGGCCGCTCATCACCCGCTACGTGCTGGCGATGTTCACGGGCACGATCGACGACCAGTACGTGGCGTACCGCCGGCACGTGGGGCAGGTCCACGAGCGCATCGACCTCGATTCCAACTGGTACGTGGCGATGTATGAAGTCATCCGTGAGCACATGCTGCTGGCGGTGGAGCGCGGCGGGGCCACGCCGGCAGAGTACCGTCGTTTCCAGCGCGCCTTCGATCGGGTACTGCAGGCGGACATTGCCATTGTGATTACCGCCCTGACAAACGCGCGCCAGGATCGGGTGGAGACGCTGCTCAAGGGCGAAGCCATGCGCTTCCTCGACGAGATCAGCGACGCGCTCGCCCGCCTCGCCAAGGGCGACCTCGCCGTACGCGTTCATGGCGACTTCACCGACCGCAACGCGGAGGTGCAGGCCCATTTCAACACGGCCGTGGCCGAGCTCGGGCGGACGATCGAGAGCGTGCGGTACTCCTCCGACGAGATCATGGCCACCTCGTATGCGCTCCGCGAAAGCAGCGGGGTGCTGGCCGACGGTGCGTCCAGCCAAGCGGCCTCGCTCGAGGAGATCGCCGCCAGTCTGCAGGAGCTCACGAGCATGGCGCAGCGCAGCGCCACCCATGCACGCGACGCCCGCGGCTTTGCGGAGGAATCACGGAGCGTGGCCACCGACGGCGTGGCGGCCATGGCGCGGTTGTCGGAAGCGATCGGACGCATCAAGGCCGGGGCCGACGCCACGTCGAGGATCATCAAGACGATCGACGAGATCGCCTTTCAGACGAATCTGCTGGCGCTCAACGCCGCCGTCGAAGCCGCCCGTGCCGGCGACGCCGGTCGCGGCTTCGCCGTGGTGGCCGAGGAGGTGCGGCATCTGGCGCTGCGCAGTGCCGAGGCGGCGCGCAACACGGCGAGCCTCATCGAATCGTCGGTCACCGCTGCCAACGACGGCGTGACGCTCAACGACACCGTCCTGCAGCGCCTGACGACCATCGCACAACAGGCCGAGCGCGTCACCAGCGCCATCGGCGAGGTCGCTGCCGCAGCCCAGCAGCAGCAGCAGGGCATGTCGGAGATGTCCACCGCCGTCGAGCAGATCAACCTGGTCACGCAGTCGGTGGCCGCGAACGCCGAGGAGGGCAGCTCGGCCAGCGTGGAGCTGCGAGAGCGCGCCGAACAGCTCGTGGCGACCGTTTCCGCCTTCAGCGTCGAGACACCGCCGGCACGCGCACAGCGGTCCGCGTCACCGCGCCCCGCCGCGCCCGGAGCAAGACCGAGGGGCGTCCAGATGCCGGCGGCCTTCGCTCAGTAGCCCCGCACCGTCAGGAAGGCCTCCCAGAGCGGCAGCTGAATCGGCGCCCCGAGCACGGCCAGCTCCAGGACACTCAGGGCGCCGATCACGGTGAGCAGCATCATGCTCTGGCGGTACGCCGGCGTACGGCCGCGAATGGCGTAGAGCGCGGTGTAGAGCGTGTACGCGATGACGCAGGCGATCGTGAACGGCAGGAACCAGCTGTTCACGGCCGGGCCGAAATAGCTCTCGAGAAACACCAGCGCCTCGGGGAAGAACCCGCGGCCGCTGTTCTCGACGCCGAGGAAGATGTTGATGCTCGCCACCTGATGCACGCACCAGAAGAGGGCGACGGTCCACCAGCCGGTGCGGTTCGTGCGGCGATGCGTGATGAACGCCGTGAGGGCGAGCACCGCCAGCATCACCAGCTGGTACCAGAACATCGACAGCACCGCGCGCACGGCGAGGTCCCACGACGGCGGCTCGGCGGGGATGTGCAGGCGCATCGATTCGGGCCCGATGATCCACGCGCCATAGAACGCGACCTGGGCCCACGTCCACAGGAATGCCCCGCCCAGAAAACTGCGCCGCACCGCCGATGGCGTGTCACGGTCACGTTCGAGGTACACCAGCGACGCGCCCCACAGCGCCAGCGCCGAAGCCACCACGAAACCCAGCAGACGCGTGGCTGGCGAGCGTTCGAGGGCGAACACCAGGCCCGTGGTGCTCCACCAGAAGAGCACCACCACGGCAAACGAACGCAGCGCCACCCGGATGGTGGTTTCGCGCGTGGCAATATCGGTGACCTGCACCATGTCCGGATGCCGTGCGCGCAACAGCACATGCAGGCGCTGCCGCCACCCGGTCAACGGCACCACCGGCACCGGCGGCACGCCCACCGGTGGCACGCTCACCGCCTCCACCCCGGCGCTGCTCATGCGCCGCCCTCCACCATCTGCATCGCGGTCCTCACCAGTCCTCCCAGAGCCTTCGCATCAGCTGCCGGCAGCAGAACGTAGCGCGCCTTCATCGCCTCGGCGATGCGTCGCGCCACCATTTCGCCGCGCGGCGACGTATCCACGAACAGTGCAGGAATGTGCTGGGCGGCAAACCGGAGCCCGGCGGCCAACGCATCCTTCTCCGCCTGTTGCCGTCCCGGCGTCCCGTCTCGGGCAATGTTGGCCCGTCCGTCGGTGAGCATCACCACCAGCGGGGCGCTGCCGCCACGGCGAATGCCGATCGCCTGCTCGAGGGCGGCATCGATGGCGTGGGCCATCGGCGTCCCGCCACCGCCGGGCAGCGCCGCCAGCACCTTCTTCGCGCGCGCCAGCGCCCGCGTGGGTGGCAACAGCACCTCACTGCCCTGCCCCCGGAACGCCAGCAGACTCACCCGGTCGCGGCGCGCATAGCTCTCGGCCAGCAACAGCTCCACCGCGCCCTTGGCCTCGGCCAGTCGATACAGCGCCGACGACCCGGACGCATCGACCACGAACAGCACCGTGGTGCCGGTCTTCTCGACGAACCGGCGGATGCGGAAATCCTCGCGGCGCACGGCCACCCGCGGGCGCGCACCCGTGGATGCCGCCGCCACCGACGGTTTCGGCGACGGCGGGACGGCACGCACGCGCTGCCATGGTGCAGCGGCGCGCAGCGTCTCCAGCAGATGCAGCCTGGCGCCACCGCGCGGCAGCCCGCTGCGGGCACCACGCGGACGCCCTCGCAGCAGGTTGGGCGTCTCTTCCCCCACGCGCCCCTGCATCACGCCGGCCACGCTCTGCTGCGCCAGCAACTGCGCCAGCAGCCCCGGAGGAAGCGCCGCCTGCACCGCCTCCCGCAGCAACTCCCCACTGTCCGGCGTGGGCTGCGTGCTCTCGTCGTCCGAATCGCGGGGCTCGTCGGGCGGCTCGGGTTCGTCCGGCTGTTCCAGCTGTGGCGGCGGTGGCTCGGGCTCCTCGGCCGGCTCCTGCGGCTCCGGCGTCGTGTCATCCGACTCCTCCTCTGGCGGAGGTGGCGGAAGCCGGGTGGCGCGCGGGGCGAACACCAGGGCCGCCGCCTGTTCGGCGTCACCCTCGGTCACCACCAGGCGCCCGTCGAGCGCCGCCAGCGCGCGCGCGCAGCGCAGCGCAAAGAGCATCGCGCGTACCGAGTCCACGCCGAACGCGTCGGCGGTCTCGCAGAGCGCGGCCGACCAGGCATCGTCCACCGTCACCTGCGAGAGCCGGTGGCGCGCCTCGCGCACCACGTGCTCGAAGTGATGCGCCTCCGACTCATCGGCCAGCCACGTCAGCTCCTCGCTGGTCCGCCCGTCGAAACGCACCCGGAACGCCAACCGATCGTGCAGCGCCGGGTGCACGAGTTCGTCGTCCACCGATTCATCGAGCAGCAGGGCACATACCCGCGAGGCATGTTTCTCGCCGATGCCGTCGCGTGCGACCTGCACCTCGCCATGGTCCAGCACTTCGCACACCGCCGTGCGCGCCGACACACCGAGGCGTTCGGCCATCGGCACCACGATCACGCCACCATCGGCGCCCGCGAGCACACCGCGATCGGCGACCAGCCGGCCGCTGGCCAGCGTCGCCGCCAGGTCGACGCCACCGTAGAGCCGGTCGGCCGTGATGCTCGAGGGCACACGCCGCAGCGGCGCTCCCGCCGGCAACCACGCCCGCACCAGCGACGCGAAGGTGCGCGCCTGCTCGTGGTGTGGGTGATCGAGCACCGCCCCGCCGAGGCCGTGCGCATCCACCGCCAGCAGCAGTGCCGCCAGGGCGCCGCCGCTCGCGGGGAGATCAGTGCGCGACGGGGCCATCACGCCACAGTTCCTCGATCGCGCGCTCCACCCGCGTGGTCGAACTCGCGTCGTCCAGCACGTTGCGGCGCAACCGGTGCCGCAGCGCCAGCGGCGCGATGCGGCGCAGGTGCTCCAGCGTCACCTCGTCGGCGCCCTCGTACGCCGCCAGCGCGCGCGTGGTGCGCAGCAGCGTGAGCTCGCCGCGCAGCCCGTCGGTGCCGAGCGCCGCGCACAACGCCGCCGCCCGTTCGAGAATCGCATCGGACACCGCCAGCGTGTCCAGCCGCGTGCGCGCCTTCTCCAGCGACCGGCGCACCTTGGCGTCGGCCTTGTGCCACTGGGCGAGGAACGCCTCCGGATCGCGATCGTAGGCGTCGCGGCGCTTGATGACCTCGATGCGCGAGGCGATCACGGTGGGGGTCTTCACGTCCACGGCCAGGCCGAAGCGGTCGAGCAGCTGCGGCCGCAGTTCGCCCTCCTCGGGATTGCCGCTCCCCACGAGCACAAAGCGCGACGGATGCCGCACGCTGACACCCTCGCGCTCCACCACGTTCTCCCCGGTGGCCGCTGCATCGAGCAACAGGTCCACGAGGTGATCCTCCAGCAGGTTCACTTCGTCGACATACAAGAAGCCGCGGTGCGCCCGGGCGAGCAGTCCCGGCTCGAAGGCCTTTTCGCCGGTCGTCAGCGCCCGCTCGAGATCGAGCGCGCCGACCACCCGGTCCTCGGTGGCGCCGAGCGGCAGGTCGACCACCGGCACCGGCGCCAGCACGGCCCGCGGATGCTGCCCGGCTGCCAGGCGCTGCCGGCATTCGTCGCAGCGGGCGCCGTTGTCGGCGGGGTCACAGCCATACTTGCACCCCTGCACCACCTTCATGGGCGGCAGCAGCCCGGCGAGGGCACGCACGGCCGTACTCTTGCCGGTGCCGCGATCTCCGAAGACCATGACCCCGCCGATGGTGGGGTCGGTGGCCACCAGCAGGAGGGCCAGCTTCATCTCCTCCTGTCCGACAATGGCGCTGAACGGATAAACTGGTCGCATCGAGGTTCTGAAAGAATCCGCACGGCGGCCGCGCGGGCCGCCGGAAAGGTCGTGCACGCTGGTTGGACGTTAGGAGCGGGCATCGGCTGTCGCAATGTCCTGACAGCCACAACCTCATCAGGTGTACACATTTCTTGACACCCTTCCGCACTTTGGCTATCCTCGGCCTGTGAATCCCCCCGAACAGGCGTTCCCCGCGTCACCGGTTCCGGCGGCTGAACGCCTGCGGACGCCCACCGCGCTCGCCCCCGTCTCCGTCGCCTCGGCGCCCGCGGTGACGCCTGCGCCGACGTGGTTCGAGCGCATGCGTGACCGTTGGAATGCCCTCGTGGCCACCGACGAGTTCCAGCGCTGGAGCGCCCGCTTTCCGCTGACGCGACCGATCACGATGTATCGGTCGCGCAAGGTCTTCGACATCGTCTCCGGCTTCGTCTACACGCAGACGCTGCTCGCCTGCGTCGAACTCGACCTGTTCGAGTTCCTGGCCGACGGCGCGAAGACCACCGACGAAATCGCCACCCACGCCGGTCTGTCGCGCCCGAGCACCGAGCGTCTCATCAATGCGGCTGTGTCGTTGCGCTTGCTCATGAAGCGCCGGCATGGCCGCTTTGCCGTGGGGCCGCTGGGGGCACCGCTGGTGCACAACGCCGGATTGCTGGCGCTCATCCGGCATCACCGGATGGCCTATCATGATCTGGCTGATCCGGTGTCGCTGCTTCGCCAGGGGGCCGACTATCGCACCGAGCTGTCGCGCTACTGGTCGTACGCCGACGCGCCGCGTCCGCAGGCCATCGACGACGCCCGGGTGGCGGCCTACTCCGAGATCATGGGGGCGACGCTGCCGCCCGTGGCGCACGACGTGCTCGACGCCTACGACCTGTCGAAGCATGAGAACCTGCTCGATGTTGGCGGGGGCGAAGGCGCGTTCCTGTCGCTCGTGGGGGCGCGCCATGCGACGCTTCAGCTCCAGCTGTTCGACCTGCCCGCGGTCGCTGCCCGCGCCCGGACGCGACTCGAGCAGGTCGGCCTCGGCGACCGGGTGACGTGCCACGGCGGCAACTTCCACGCCGACCCGCTCCCCAGCGGGGCCGATGTCTGCTCGCTGGTGCGCGTGCTCCTCGACCATGACGACGCGTCGGTGCAGCGGCTGCTGCAGCGGGTGCGTGCCGCCCTGCCGCGCGGCGGCGTGCTGCTGATTGCCGAGGCGCTTGCCGGTGCCAAAGGGGCCGAGACGGTGGGCGACGCCTATTTCTCGTTCTACCTCATGGCCATGGGCAAGGGGCGGGCCCGTCGGGCGTCGGAGTTGCACCAGATGCTCCAGACCGCCGGCTTCCGCCGCAGCCGTGAATTACCGACCCGCTTTCCCATCCAGACCGGGCTGATCGTCGCCGAGGTCTGAAGGCTCGACGGGATCCCCACCGTTGGGCAGGACCGGGGGACGCGCCCACCACCGCGCCCCCCGGTCGACTGTCGAGGACCGTGAACGGACGCTCACCCGCCCTTTCGTCCCTGTGCCCGACACGAATTCCCGACAGGATCGCTCTGGATATTGACAGCCACAGGTGTCAACCTCACTGTACACGCCGTGAAGACCCTCGCCGTTGTTTTCGAAGAACCGACCACGCTCTCTGTCCGCGAACTGACGCTGGTCGAACCCGCCGCCGCCGACGTCGTGGTGGCCATGCAGTATTCGGGCATCAGCACCGGCACCGAGAAGCTGCTCTTCACCGGGCGCATGCCCCCGTTCCCCGGCCTCGCGTACCCGCTCGTACCGGGCTACGAAGGAGTGGGACGCATCATCGAAGCCGGCGCCGAGTCGGGGCGCCAAGCCGGTCAGCTCGTGTACGTGCCCGGCTCCAAGGGCTTCAACGAGGCCCGCGGCCTGTTCGGTGGACAGGCCTCGCGGGTCGTGGTGCCGGGCGCCAAGACGGTGCCGCTCGCCGATCATGTCTGCGAGAAGGGCGCGCTCTTCGCGCTGGCCGCCACGGCGCATCACTGCCTCGAGCCCGATCCCGCCAACAATCCGGACAAGCTGCCGGGGCTCATCGTGGGCCACGGCGCCCTTGGCCGCCTCATCGCCCGCCTCTGTGTGCTGTACGGCGCGCCCGCGCCGGTGGTATGGGAAACGAATCCCATCCGCATGGACGGCGCCCGCGGCTACACCGTGATCCATCCTGACGACGACACCACGCGCGGCTACACGGTGATCTGCGATGTGAGTGGCGCCGACGGCATCATGGACACGCTCGTAAACAAGCTCATGCCGGGCGGCGAGATCGTGCTCGGCGGCTTCTACAGCGAGCCCGTGTCGTTCACCTTCCCGCCCGCGTTCCTGCGCGAAGCGCGCATCCGCATCGCGGCGCAGTGGAAGGAGCAGGACCTCACCGCCATCACCGAGTTCGCCAACAGCGGGCGGCTCGACCTCGATGGCCTCATCACGCACCGCGAGCCCGCGGCGCGTGCCGCCGACGCCTACGCCACGGCGTTCGGTGATCCCCACTGCGTCAAGATGATCCTCGACTGGAGATCTGTGGCATGAGCGAGAACGGTCTGCACCAGCTGCACAAGAACGTGCGTGACGAGGCCACGGCGGACATGGACGCCGTGCACACGGGCCCCGTGACCAAGGAAACGCAGATCATTGCCATCTACGGCAAGGGCGGCATCGGCAAGAGCTTCACGCTCGCCAACCTGTCGTACATGATGGCGCAGCAGGGCAAGAAGGTCCTGCTCATCGGCTGCGACCCCAAGTCCGACACCACCTCGCTGCTCTTCGGCGGCAAGGCGTGCCCCACCATCATCGAGACGTCGAGCCGGAAGAAGCTCGCCGGTGAGGCGGTCTCCATCAGCGATGTCTGCTTCAAGCGTGACGGCGTGTATGCCATGGAGCTCGGCGGCCCCGAGGTCGGGCGCGGCTGCGGCGGCCGCGGCATCATCCACGGATTCGAGACGCTCGAGAAGCTCGGCTTCCACGAGTGGGGCTTCGACTACGTGCTGCTCGACTTCCTCGGCGACGTCGTGTGCGGCGGGTTCGGCCTGCCCATCGCGCGTGACATGTGCCAGAAGGTGATCGTGGTGGGATCGAACGACCTGCAGAGCCTCTACGTGGCCAACAATGTCTGCAGCGCCGTGGAGTACTTCCGTAAGCTCGGCGGCAATGTGGGTGTGGCCGGCATGGTCATCAACAAGGACGACGGGACCGGCCAGGCGCAGGCGTTCGCGCAGAACGCGGGCATTCCGGTCCTCGCCGCCATCCCCGCACACGACGACATCCGCCGCAAGAGCGCGAGCTACGAGATCATCGGCAAGCCCGATGGCGAGTGGGGCTCACTCTTCGCCGAACTGGCGCAGAACGTGGCCGACGCGCCACCGGTGCGCCCCAAGCCGCAGACGCAGGACCAGCTGCTCGGCCTCTTCTCGGCCGAAGTCACCGGACGCGACTTCGTGATGGAGCCGGCCACCATGTTCGACATGGTCGGCAAGGAAGACCTCGTGAAGCCGTCGCTGGAAGTCGTCTACGACACCGTCTGAGGACCCGCTGATGTCGACCGAAAAGGAAGTGGTGTACGACGCCGTGAGCGACGTGCCCATGCTCAACGACGCCGACGCGCCCGGTGGCATGGGGTGCGCACCGTCGGGGAAGGCGCTGCCGGTGGTCGATGGCACGGCGGTGAACCTGGCCGCCACGCAACAGGACGGACTGGGCTGCCACTCGGGCAAGGAGCAGATGCTTGAGGCGGCCCGCACCGCCGGCAAGAGCGAGGTGCTCGACCGCTACGCCGCCGATTACCCCAAGGGACCGCACGACCAGCCACAGAGCATGTGCCCGGCGTTCGGCTCGCTGCGCGTGGGGCTGCGCATGCGCCGAACGGCCACCATTCTCAGCGGCTCGGCGTGCTGCGTGTATGGGCTCACGTTCACGAGCCACTTCTACGGGGCGCGGCGCACGGTGGGCTATGTGCCCTTCAACTCCGAGACGCTCGTCACCGGCCAGCTCTTCGAGGACATCCGGGACGCCGTGTACAAGATGGCCGATCCCGCACAGTACGACGCGATCGTCATCACCAACCTGTGCGTGCCCACCGCGTCGGGCGTGCCGCTGCAGATTCTCCCCAAGGAGATACACGGCGTCCGCATCATCGGCATCGATGTGCCGGGCTTCGGCGTGCCCACGCACGCGGAGGCAAAGGACGTGCTGGCGGGCGCCATGCTCAGGTACGCCCGCCTCGAGGCCGAGCAGGGGCCGGTGCAGGCACCGCGCGGCGGCCGGGCGCAGAAGCCGACGGTGACGCTCATCGGCGAGATGTTCCCCGCCGACCCGGTCGGCATCGGCATGATGCTCGACCCGATGGGGCTCGCGGCGGGGCCGGTGGTGCCCACGCGGGAGTGGCGGGAGCTGTACGCCGCGCTCGACTGCACGGTGGCCGCCGCCATCCATCCGTTCTACGTCGCGAGCTATCGCGAGTTCACCGCCGCCGGCCGCCCCATCGTGGGCTCGGCGCCGGTCGGCTACGACGGCACCGAGGCGTGGCTCGAGAACATCGGGCAGGCCGCCGGCGTGGCCCGTGAACAGATCGATACCGCCAAGAACCGCTTCCTCCCGGCCATCAAGGGCGCGCTGTCGGCGATGCCCATCAAGGGACGCATCACCCTCTCGGGCTACGAAGGCTCGGAACTGCTCGTGGCGCGCCTGCTGGTGGAGAGCGGCGCCGACGTGCGCTATGTGGGCACCGCCTGCCCGCGCACGCCCTACAGCGAGGCCGACCGCGAGTGGCTCGAGGCCCGGGGCGTGCACATCCAGTATCGCGCATCGCTCGAGCAGGATTGCGCGGCGATGGAGGAGTTCAAGCCCGACCTGGCCATCGGCACCACGCCGGTGGTGCAGAAGGCCAAGGAGCTCACGATCCCCGGCCTCTACTTCACCAACCTCATCTCGGCGCGCCCGCTCATGGGCCCGGCCGGTGCCGGATCGCTGGCGCAGGTCGTGAACGCCGCCATCGGCAACAAGCACCGCTTCGACGAGATGAAGGCGTTCTTCGGTGACGTGGGCAGCGGCTATCGCGCCGGCGTGTGGGAAGAGATTCCGCAGGACAAGCCGGAGTTCCGCGAGCACTACAAGCGGCACATCGCGAAGCTCGCGCGAGCCCGCAAGGCCGAGGAGATGGTCTGATGTCGCTCATCCTCGACCTCGATCGCGCCGGCGGCTACTGGGGGGCGGTGTACGTGTTCACCGCCATCAAGGGCATGCAGGTGGTCATCGACGGCCCCGTGGGCTGCGAGAACCTGCCGGTGACCTCGGTGCTGCACTACACCGACGCCCTGCCCCCGCACGAGCTGCCCATTGTGGTGACGGGCCTCGGCGAGGAAGAACTCGGCCAGCACGGCACCGAGGGTGCCATGAAGCGCGCCCACGCCACGCTCGACCCGGAACTGCCCAGCGTGGTGGTGACCGGATCCATCGCCGAGATGATCGGCGGCGGCGTCACGCCCGAAGGCACGAACATCCAGCGTTTCCTGCCCCGTACGATCGACGAAGACCAGTGGCAAGCGGCCAACCGGGCCATGTACTGGCTGTGGACCGAATACGGTCTCAAGAAGGGCGTGCGTCCGAAGAAGCGGGAGCGCCAGCCGGGTGACAAGCCGCGGGTGAACATCATCGGCCCCATCTACGGCTACTTCAACACGGCAAGCGACCTGCACGAGATCCGCCGGCTGGTGGAAGGGATCGGCGCCGAGATCAACATGGTGTTCCCACTCGGCAGCCACATGCAGGACATTCCGCGCCTCGTGGACGCCGACGTGAATGTGTGCATGTACCGCGAGTTCGGGCGCATGCTCTGCGAGGATCTCGACGTGCCGTTCCTGCAGGCGCCCATCGGCCTGCACAGCACGACCAAGTTCCTGCGCACGCTCGGCGAACTGCTGGGGCTCGACCCCGAGCCGTTCATCGAGAAGGAGAAGCATACCACGATCAAGCCGCTGTGGGATCTGTGGCGGTCGGTGACGCAGGACTTCTTCGGCACCGCCAACTTCGCGATCGTGGCCAACGAGACGCATGCGCGCGGCATCCGCCACTTCCTGGAGACGGAGATGGGGCTGCCCTGCGCGTTCAGCTTCGCGCGGCGCCCCGGCGTGAAGCCGGACAACGCGGCGGTGCGCACTGCCATCCGCGAGAAGCCGCCGCTCATCATGTTCGGCAGCTACAACGAGCGCATGTACCTGGCCGAAGCGGGCGCGCGGTCCATGTACATCCCGGCCTCGTTCCCGGGCGCGATCATCCGTCGCCACACCGGCACGCCCTTCATGGGCTACAGCGGAGCGACGTTCATCGTGCAGGAAGTGTGCAACCAGCTCTTCGACGCGCTGTTCCACATCCTCCCGCTGGGGACGGAGATGGACAAGATCGACGCCACGCCGGCCCGCCTGCACCAGGAACTGCCGTGGGACGACGAGGCGAAGACGACCTTCGACGAACTCTGCGAAGCCTTCCCGATCCTCATCCGCATCTCGGCGGCCAAGCGGCTGCGCGATGCGGCGGAAAAGGATGCGCGTGAGCTGGGCGATACCATCGTGACGCGCGACCACGTACTGGCGAGCCGGCGGACGCTGGCCGGAGCCACGTCGTAGACGCGCCCGCGCGGCCACGCCGCTGACTGTTCACCGACGACTGGCCTCCAACAGTCGGTCGGTCACCACCTCCGGCCGTTCTTCAGGTAGCAGGTGCCCTCCCTCCTCCACCCGCCAGGTCATCCCCGGAATTCCCTGCGCGGCGCGCTCCAGCGGCGCGCAGGGAATCCAGCGGTCCTGCCGGCCGGCCACGAGGTCCACGGGGGTGCGAAGCGCCCCGAGGTCGCGACGCAGCGCACGCAGGTCCCAGCGCGACATCATGGTGAGGGCGGCGTGTACGTGCTCGGGCTTGGCGCACAGCGCGCGATAGCGGGCCAGCTGCACCGCCGAGAGGGGGCTGCCGGTGCTGCCCAGCATCTGCTCCACGATCCGGGTGCCGGATGCGAGCCAGGCCGCCCCGCCGGCCACGGGGCGGGACTCGACCACCAGCCCGAGCAGCGGTGCCACGAAGGCCACATACCAGGCCGGTGGGGCAATGAGCGCCGGGCAGAACCCCACGAGACGGGCGGGAGTGAACTGCCCATCGACGACCATACGGAGCAGCACGGAGACACCGGCGGAGTGGCCAGCGGCCACAATGGGGCGCTCCCCCAGGTGCGTCAGGAGCTCGCCCACCGCCTTCGCCATGCCTGCCAGCGCATAGGGATTGCGCCGCCGCTCGACCTCGGCCGGCACCAGCGTGAAGCCGTGCCCCGGCAGATCGACGCTGATGATGTGGAAGTGGGCGGCCAGCGCGGGGGTGCAGCCGGCCCAGGAATGGGTGCTGCCGCCGGCCCCATGGACCAGCAGAAGCGTCGGGCCAGCCCCCTGCCGCTGGACGTGCCAGCGGATGGCGCCCACGTCGTGGAACTCGGAGGCGTGGGCGTCAGGCCAGTCCGGCGGTGGCATGCGGACGGCGTTTTCGAGGTCGGACATGCGATTTCTGGGTCGAGTCGCGAAAGCGGTGCGAAAACCTGAACGTGAACCGTAAATTCTTCTTGACGCATGGAACCGTAAGGTCCAGTTTACACCCGAGTTCAAGAAGCTTCGCCGTCCGTTACTAGGACGGCATCCCAGCCGCGCGGGAAGTGCGCGGTAGTCCCAAGAGTTCCCCGGAGGCAGAGATGTCGGAAAAGGGCGGAATGACCGAGGAGGAGGCGCGTCGTTTCCATGGCTACATGGTGACGGGCACCATGGGGTACGTCGTCGTTGCTGCGGTCGCGCATTTCCTCGCGTGGTCGTGGCGTCCGTGGTTCTAACCCTCTGATTCTCAGGTTGGAGAGACTATGCACAGAATCTGGATGGGTACCGATCCGCACCTCATCATGAGTGCGCTCGGCACGTTCCTCGTTGGCTGCGTGCTCGTGCTTCACATTTGGGCCTTCGGGCAGTTCAACTGGCCCGGGACCCTCAAGGCCAAGTACGCGACACCCGCGGCCGCCACTCGTTAAGGAGCAGCCATGCACCGCATCTGGTTGATGTACGACCCGCGACGCGTGATGGTCGCCCTGGTGGGCTTCCTGGCCGTGCTCGCGCTGGTCATCCACTTCATCCTGCTCAGCTCACAGCGTTACTCGTGGATCGAGAACGGTACGCTGTCAGCTGATCAGGCGCCCGTCGGGGCGTCGGCCCCAGGGGCTGCGGCAGAGATGTCGCCGCTCCCGCCCGGCCGGTAACACGTCGCGCGTCGTCGCCGGGATGGCGTCTCGCACGTGTCAGTGCGACGCCATCCCCGGCCGACGCCAGTGGTAGTTGCAGTTCCCCCCCTACGCAGAACTGGCTTCCTGCGCGTCCGGAGATATCGCCCATGGCGATGCTGAGCTTCGAAAAGAAGTATCGTGTCCGTGGTGGCACGCTGATCGGCGGAGATCTGTTCGATTTCTGGTTCGGTCCATTTTATGTAGGGTTCTTCGGGGTCACGACGATCTTCTTCGTCACGCTCGGCACGCTGCTTTGCGTGTGGGGAGCGGCGATGGGTCCGACATGGAACCTCTGGCAGATCAACATTGCGCCGCCGGACCTTAAGTACGGTCTGGGGCTCGCGCCACTCCGCGAAGGCGGCTTGTGGCAGATCATCACCATGTGCGCCGTGGGCGCCTTCGGGTCCTGGGCCCTGCGCCAGGCCGAGATTTCGCGAAAACTCGGCATGGGCATGCACATTCCGTGGGCGTATGGTGGGGCCATCCTGGCCTACGTGACGCTCGTCGTTATCCGCCCGCTCCTGCTTGGTGCCTGGGGACACGGGTTTCCGTACGGCATCTTCTCGCACCTGGACTGGGTGTCGAACGTGGGGTACCAGTACCTCCACTTCCACTACAATCCGGCGCACATGATCGCCGTGACGTTCTTCTTCACGAACTGCCTCGCGCTCGCGATGCACGGTTCGCTCATCCTCTCGGTGACCAATCCGCCGAAGGGGACGCCGACCGGAACGAGTGAACAGGAGAACGTCTTCTTCCGCGACCTGCTCGGCTACTCGATCGGCGCGATCGGCATCCACCGGCTCGGCCTGTTCCTCGCGGTCGGCGCGGCGGTGTGGAGTGCCATCTGCATCGTGATCTCCGGCCCGTTCTGGACCAAGGGCTGGCCCGAGTGGTGGAGCTGGTGGCTCAACCTTCCGATCTGGCGCTGAGGTCACAGGGCTCACATGCTCGAATACCAGAACCTCTTCACACGCGTACAGGTCCGCACCGTCCCCGAACCGGGATTGCCGATCGATGAATCGACCGGCACCCGCTACGGCAAGGGCACCTTCTCGTACCTCGCCGGCAAGTTCGGCGATGCGCAGATCGGACCGATCTATCTCGGATGGGCCGGCGTTCTCTCCCTGATCTTCGGCTTCATGGCCTTCGAGATCATCGGGCTGAACATGTGGGCATCGGTGGGCTGGGATCCGGTGGAGTTCATCCGCCAGCTCCCCTGGCTCGCCCTCGAACCGCCGCCACCCCAGTACGGCCTCCGCATTCCCCCCCTCGATCAGGGGGGCTGGTACCTGCTGGCAGGATTCTTCCTCACCGTCAGCATCATCCTCTGGTGGATCCGCATCTATCGCCGGGCGCGCGCCCTGCAGATGGGAACCCACCTGCCCTGGGCCTTCGCCAGCGCGATCTTCCTCTACTCGACGTTTTTCTTCCAGCCGCTGCTCGTGGGCAGCTGGAGCGAGATGGTGCCCTTCGGCATCTTCCCGCACCTCGACTGGACATCGGCGTTCTCGATCCGCTACGGCAACCTGTACTACAATCCGTTCCACGCGCTCTCCATCGCGTTCCTCTACGGCTCCGCCGTGCTCTTCGCGATGCACGGTGCCACCATCCTCGCCGTGGCCCGGCTCGGTGGGCAGAACGAAATCGAGCAGATCACCGACCGCGGCACCGCCGCCGAACGCTCGATGCTGTTCTGGCGCTGGTGCATGGGCTTCAACGCCACGATGGAGTCCATCCATCGCTGGGCCTGGTGGTTCGCCGTGCTCACCACGTTCACCGGCGGCATCGGCATCCTGCTCACGGGAACCGTGGTCGACAACTGGTACCTCTGGGGCGTCAAGCACGGCCTCGTGGCTCCGTATCCGGCCCAGAACGTCCTAACCCCCGAACAGCAGGAATTGCTGCGCGGCCGGTATCAGGGCACCGCACCGGACAGCTTCCCGACCTACGTGGTCCCGCAGTCGGCAACCATGCCGGATACCTCGGCGATCCTCATCCCGGCAGACTCGGTGAAGGCGGATTCGGTGAAAGCAGACTCCATCGCGAATCCCGCAGGAGGAACGCAATGAGCGGCCTACGTCGTACCGCCGCCCGCTTCGGTACTCCCCTCGCTCTGATGGCCCTGGCAGCGTGTGGCGAAAACGCCATCGACAATGTCCAGGTGGGCTATCGCGGCACGGCGATGGAGCAGAACTACGAGCGCGGTGAGGTCAAGGCAAAGTTCGCCCAGGTCAAGATCCCGGCTCCCCCGCCGCCGGCGGGAGAGTCGCCTCCGGGGCCGCTGCCGTGGCAGAACGTGCAGGTGCTCAACGACATCAGCGTCGCCGAGTTCAACCGCACCATGATCGCGATGAGCACCTGGGTGGCCGGCACAGGCAACTGTGCCTACTGCCACAACATCGCGAACATGGCGTCGGACACGCTCCCCAACGGCAAGCCGCTGTACGCGAAGATCGTCGCCCGGCGCATGCTGCAGATGACCCGGAACATCAACGGGAACTACTCGCAGCATGTGAAGAACACCGGCGTGACGTGCTACACGTGCCATCTGGGCAAGCCGCTGCCGAACGGCCTCTGGTTCTACTCGAACCAGACCGACTACCTGCGGCACTATCTCGATCGTGACGGTGCCCGCGTCATCACCCAGGGCGTGGCCCCAACGAACGAAAACCGCAGCTCGGTGAAGGCGGCGGAGTGGACCCACGCGCTCATGATCTCGCAGTCGCGGTCGCTGGGGGTGAACTGCACCTACTGCCACAACACGCGGCAGTTCGCCAGCTGGCAGGAAGCGCCGCCGGCCCGTGTCACGGCGTACCACGGCATCCTCATGCTGCGGGACGTCAACCAGAACTATCTCGCGCCACTGCAGCCGGTCTATCCGGCGGTTCGGCTCGGACCCATGGGTGACGCCCCCAAGGCGCAGTGCGTGACCTGCCACAACGGGGCGTACAAGCCCCTCTACGGCGCGCAGATGGCCAAGGACTTCCCGGCCCTCTGGGGTCGGGCCGACTGGAACGGCGCCCCCTTCCCGGGGCTTGGTGGAGCGTCCCGCCAAGGAGCGGCGGACAGCACCGCCATGGCTGCACCGGCGGCTCCGGCGCCGGCAGCCGCCGCGCCGCAGCGCAGCAGTGCCCGGCCAGTACCCGGCGGCAGTGCAGTCGGTGGCGGCGTGATCTGAGCCGGTTCGCCGGTCTGGAACCCCCGCGGCGCCTCGGCGTCGCGGGGGTTTCTGTTTTCGGTCGAAACCCCCGTCGTTACCTTGGCATTGATTGCCAGGCCGGCGTGCCGTCGTGACGCCCGGGCCGTGTCTCCTCCCACCGAATCCTTCCGTGTCTACCCGACGCCTTCCCGTCTACATCCTTGCCGACGTGTCCGGTTCGATGCAGGGCACTCCCATCGAATCGGTGAAGTCGGGCATCCGCCAGCTGCACCGTGACCTGCTGGGTGATCCCCAGGCCATCGAGAGCGCGTACCTCTCGGTGCTCACCTTCTCGAACTCGGCCCAGCAGCTCGTGCCGCTGACCGAAGTGGCGATGTTCAACCCGCCCGAACTGGTGGCCAGCGGGTCGACCAACTTCGGCGATGGGCTGCGCATGCTCCTCGAGTCGTTCGATCGCGAAATCGTGCGCACCACCGCCGACCAGAAGGGCGACTGGCGGCCGCTGGTATTCATCCTTTCCGACGGCGCGCCCACCGACGTGGAGTGGCCGGTGTACGCGCAGCAGCTGCGGGAGCGGCGCCCGGCGAACATCATCGCGGTGGCCTGCGGCGATCAGGCCGACGTGGAGGTGCTCAAGCAGGTCACGGAGATCGTGATCCAGATGCAGGACATGTCTCCCGACGCCTTCAAGGCGTTTTTCCGCTTCGTCTCGGCCTCGGTCAAGCAGACGAGCGCCAAAGTGGGCGCCCTCGCCGACGGACAGGGGATCACGCTGCCCCCACCGCCGCCGGGCATCACGATCGTTCCGTAAGCGCGCGCGTGTCGTCCAACCTGCCCCACCCCGCCGGCGCCGCCGATGCGCCGACGGGGGCTGCCGAGCGTCCGTCGATCGAGGCGTCGTCTGACGGCGCGGCGGCGCCGGCGTCCCCGCCTGAACCTGCTTCCGCGCCCGCGCCCGAGCCTCCGCCACGCGCGGTGTGGACCCTGGTCGAACCCACCGCCCCGTGGTGTCCCGACGTCTGGACACACCACCTCGAGGCCGTTGCCCCCGGTCTCGCGGCAGCCCACGCCGGGGCGGCGCGCGGCGAATCCATCGGCGAGCAGCTTGGCGTACCGGGCTGGACGCTCGTGCTGGCATCCCGCCGTGGGCGATTGCACGCGCATCGCGGCGAGCATCGGGAAGACGCCGGGGCCATGGTCGGGCTGACTGGTGGTTGGTGTGCCGCGGTCGCCGATGGGGCCGGATCGGCGCCGTGGAGCCGCCTCGGGGCCGCCATTGCCACCCGGGTGTTCACGCACGCGATGCGCGACACTGTGCCGGCCGGCGATGGCTCACGCGAGGCGCTGGCAACGGCCATGCAGCAGGCCGCGCACGCCGCGAATGCGGCAATGCGGGACTTTGCAGGTCGCGCCGGCCTTGCCCTTCGTGACCTGCGCACGACGCTGCTGGCGGCCGTGCTGCACCAGGGGACCGTGGGCGTGATGCAGGTGGGCGACGGCGCCATGGCGCTCATGCGGGCGGAACGCGCCGTCACCCATCCGCATGCGGCCGCTACGGGCGACTACTCGGGCGAGGTGGCCCACTTCCTCCCCGACGACGGCGCTCTCACACAGCTGCAGCAGTCGCTGTCGCTGCACACTGCCGACGACACCGTGGGTCTCGTACTGGCCACCGACGGCGTCGACGACCCGTGGTATCCGTTCACGCGACACGTCGGTGCCCTGTACTCCCATCTGGTGCATGGTGTCACCGAGGCCGCCCAGCTGCCGGCCGGCCTCGTCCCGGCGTGGGCGGGTCCGGTGCTCGACGCCGCCGATCCCGTGCAGGCCCTCATGGACTGGCTCGCATTCGAGAAGCGTGGAGAGAACGACGATCGCACGCTGTGCGTCGTCCAGCGGACCGGCACGACATGGTGACCAGTTCCGCTGCCTCCGCCGGGCACTGATGATGGGCATGGTGAACGTCCGCCTCACCGATGGGCGCGTGCTGCAGATCGACGACGAACCGGTGGGCACCGGTGCCGAGAAGCGCGTGTTCCTCACCCGTGACCGGCAGCTCGCCGTGGGCTTCTACTACGGCTCGCTCAGCGACCGGCGCGAGCGCGTCGATCGGCTCACGCGTATCCTCACCAACTACAATCCCACGCTGGCCGCCAACGGCGCCTACTGGTCGCCGTACTTCTGCTGGCCGGTGGGCATGGTGGACGGGGCGAACGCCGTGCCTCAGGCCTTTGCGCAGCGGCAGCAGCTCGTGTGGCCGCCGCTGGCGGTGGTCACGCCCACCTATCGCGGCAACTTCTACTTCAGCGATCGGTTCGGGTCGAAGCAGGAGAAGGAGGTGCGCTGGTTCACCGGCGGCAAAGCCTCTAAGTTCGTGCCGCAGGCCGAAACCGGGTCGCTGCTCACGCGCCTGCAGGTGGCCGTGCGCCTCGCCCGCGCCGTGCGCCGGTTGCACATGGCGGGGCTCGCCCACGCCGACCTCTCCAACAAGAACGTGCTCGTCGACCCCAAGGGTGGCGACGCCTGCATCATCGACATTGACTCGCTCGTGGTGCCCGGGGTGGCGCCGCCGTCGGTGCTCGGTACGCCGGGCTACATCGCCCCCGAGGTGCTCGCCAGCAAGGCGCAGCCCAGCATCGCCACCGACAAGCACGCGCTGGCGGTGCTGCTGTATGAGCTGCTGCTGCAGCGGCATCCGCTGCAGGGCAAGCGCGTGAACAGCACCCGCTCCGCCGAGGAGGACGAGCAGCTCTCCATGGGTGCACAGGCGCTGTTCGTCGAGCATCCCACCGACCGGCGCAATCCGCCGCACAAACCCATCACGATTCCGTTCACCCGCCTGGGGCCGGCGCTGGCGCAGTGCTTCACGCGCACGTTCGTGGACGGCCTGCATGCCCCCAGCAAGCGCGCCGATGCCGCCGAATGGGAATCGGCGCTCTACAAGACCATGCAGCGCGTGCACCCCCTGCCCTCCGGCAAGTGGACGGTGGTGGGCCCCGGGCTGCCGCTGGCCTCGCTCGGCGGCGATGAACGGCTGGCCGGACCGGTGCTGGTGGCGCAGCTCCTCCGCGACACGCCACAGGGGCTGATGGACGAACAGGATCAGTTCGTTCTGTTCCACCACCTGGCGTTGCACGACTGGCACCTGCGCATCGGGTCGCTCCCCAACGAGAAGGCCGACCGCACGCCACGTGGGTACGTGGCGCAGCACGGTGGCAAGTGGTGGCTGGTGAACACGAGCGACACGCCCTGGGACGTGATCGACGGCCCTCGCTTCGGGCGGAATGCGTCGGTGGAGTGCGTGACGGGACTCACGCTGCGCATCGGCGACGAACTACCCGCTCGCGTGCTGCGGATCGGCACCCTGTAGCCTTCCACGACCGGCGCAGTATCGTTCGGCCATGACTCCCGGCACTGCGAGCGGCTCTCAGCGAGGCGCACCCGACGACGCCTTCTCGCGCGTGAGTGCGGCGCTGCTCACCGTGTGGCCGCAGGTGCGCGATCAGGATGCGGGACTGTCGGCGGCCGAGCGCAGTCTCGTGCTCGACGAGTGTGGCAGCGACTACCGGCCGCTGGTCGAGTTGCTGCTGGACATCGGTCGCCAGGTGCGCCCGGTGCTCGCCACCCGTGGCACGGCGCCGCAATCGGCGGCGGAGTGGGCCAACACCCGTGCCCCCATGGTGCACCGGCTGGTGGCCACCCGGTATCTGCAACCGGATGTGGCACGGTGGGCGGTGGATGTCTGGGGGCGGGTCGTGGGGGTCGCCCCGCCGCCGGCGCCGCCGGTGGTGCTCACGGCGTCGGGGCACGCGGCATCGTCCGACTCAGCCGACGCAGTTGCCCCCACCTCGACCGGTGCCAGCCGCACGACAGGCGCCGCACGAACCCCGCCGCCGCGCCCAGTCGTGGTCTCGCCAGCCAATGTCCCGGCCTCGCTCCGCGCGCTGCCCTCGTGGGCCGGCGGCGCCGTGTCGCCGCGCGTGGGCACCCCGGCCTCGGCGCTGGCCGCAAGCAGACGCGTGGTGGTGCGCGCACCGGCCGCTCCCGGGCCGCGCTACCAGCCGGCCGAGCGCCGAGCGGCCATCGTGCTCGGCATGCTATTCGTCACCATCACGGTGGCGATGGCGCAGGCGCTGCGCAATCGTGCCACCGGGGCGCCTCCCGTTACCGAGGCGAGCAGCACGACCCGCTCAGGCGAGCCACTGGTCGCCCTGCCGGCGGACAGTCTGGTGCCGCCGTTCGCGGCGCCCGCAGACTCCGCTACCGCACCCATGTTGCCCGCCGGGGAATCCGCTGCGCCGATGCGGTCGGGCACCACACGTCCGACGATGGACGGCGGAACCGCTGGGGACGACACGCTGTCCGACGAGACGCTGCGAGCCTTGGCATTCGTGCACGCCGGCTCGGTAATCGAGGCCGGCATCGGCGGGCGATATCTCGTGACGCCGCGGGTGCGGGATGTCAGCGGCACCTTCGACTGTGACGCCGTGGCGCAGGCGCTGGCTGCCGGCCGCGAGACGCTGGAAGTGGTGACACACGAGCCGGGCTCCCGCCGCTTCACGCTGACGACGCGTGACGTGAAGGGAACGCTCGGTGCCGATGGCTGGTTTACAGCAGACCCGCGGTCCGGGACCACCAACAACGTCAACTGGCAGTTCCGCATGCGTGGCCGATTCGGTCCAGACGGGTTCAGCGCCGTGAGCGAGACGTACACCGAGGCCATCCTCCGCTGGGGGCGCACCCAGCATTGCGTGGTGACTGCCGAACTCACGGGCCGCCGCCTTCGCGGCTGAGTCGTCGGCCATGACGTCCTTTCTCGACCCGCGCATCCGCATGCGCGACGCGCTGCGCGAGATCATCGACGAGACACCGGTGGGGTGGGAGCGCCCGTCGCTCTTCGTGCTTCGCAATCGGCTCCTCGATCGCACGGGCAGCGACGCCCGCCCGCTGGCCGAGCTGCTGCTCGAAGCGCTGCGCCGAGGCTGGAGGGACCGGCTGCCCTCGGGCTCGCTGGACACGCCGCGTTTCGACAGCCTGGTCTCGCCCTTCGTGCTCCAGTGGTCGGCCGAACGCTTCGTGCAGCCGGAAATGGCCCGCTGGGCGGTGGAGTCGTGGGCCTATGCCCTGCGGCGTATCGACGAGCAGCAGTTGCGCATCGCCCCGCCGCCGAAGCGGGAGTCCATGGCGGCGATGGCCGCCCGCCTCAACGCCCAGGCCACGGCCACCGGCGGACAAACCGCCCAAGCCGCGCGGGCGCTCACGGCCACGCCCGCTGGCGGCGCGCCGCGGGTCGGGGCCACCAGAACGCCCGCTGCGAGCCCGGCACGGCCTCTCCAGGGCCGCAACACCGCGCGAACGACCACCACCAGCCCGGCGCGCTACGCGGCGCCGTATACGCCGCGCAGCCGCGCCATGGTGCCCTCGGTGCCCATGTGGATTCCGCGCGCCATGTTCGGCATTCTGGTCGCCATGAGCCTCGCCGTGGTCGTGCGCGTGGGGATCGCGAATGCGCGCGGTGACTCGGCAGCGGATGCGGCCGCGAACCCCGTCGCCACACCGGTCACGATGACGACCGACAGCGCCGGGATGCCGACGATCACCGATTCCACAGCCGGCGCGCCACCACTCGTGTCCACGGCGGACGTGCCGGGGGCGCCCATTCTGGCCGGTGCCGGTTCCCCGCCGACAGCCGGCGGCGAGCGGGGGCCGGCAACGCCGCCGGCCGCTCCGAACGCGACGCCGGGCGCCGGCCAGATGGTGTCACCGAGTCTCACCGGTGGCATCGCCATCGTGGCGCCCGAGCGGCCCGGCGTGCCCTCCATCACACGCGGGATGCTGTCGGCGGGCGCCGACACGGCGCGCATGCTCTTCGTGCAGCCGGCGCGACGGGCGGCCGGTGAAACGCGACGGGTGGCGACGGCCTCGTCAGCCACCCCGATCACCTTTGACGAACTGCACCTCGCCGACGGGACCATCCTGCGTGGCCGCGTGGAGGTGGTGCGCGCCGGCACGGTGATCTTCCGGGATATGAAGTCGGGGTTGCGCGTGGAGTATCGGAAGGATGACATCGACGAGGTGATCACCGAATTCGGCACGACCGTGCGCTTCCGGGCCGAAGCGGCCGCTCGCACGGCACCTGGCGGCAGCGCGGCGAGCGGCAAGCGCGGCAGCACCGCGCGCGCGCCGGAAAGCGGCGTCCGGTCGAAGGGCGTGGGCGGCAACTACCGCATCCGCTACGCCGCCGCCTCCGCCGTCGGTTCGCCGGAGTGTGCGCAGGTGTGGACGCGGGCGCCGAACGCCGAGGATGTTGCCGAGGTCCGTCATCGGCCGGGCGATGACACGCTGAAGGTGGCCTTTCGCGGCGGAGACGTCTTCCCGAGCAACGTCGATCCGGACGGCTACTTCGCCAGCACGTTCCGTATCGTGCCCGACCAGGCTCGCACGATGACGGCGCTTACGACGCGCCTGAACGGTCGGTTCACCGCCGATGGAGGGCTCACGTTCACCGTGAACATCGTGTTCTACCGCCGGCTGCGCACGGGCGAAGTGACCTGCAACGTGGCGGTGAAGGCCGAGGGAACGCGGGAGCGCTGATCGGCGAGGTTGGCTGACCGACCACGACAAACGGCGGGCCTCGGAGGGCGCCGCCGTCTGGTGTGCATTACCGCATCACTGAATGGGTACGAACGGCGGTGCCACGGTGGGTCCGGGGCCGGGTTTCGCCTTGAGCAGATTGTCGAAGCTCTCGATCTGCGTCGGCCCGAAGCTGGTGATCGTCACCTGCTGTTTGGTGGCGTCGTCGTGCAGCACGAGCCGGCCGTCGGTGTAGCGCACGAGCCGGAACGGCTCCGTCTGACCGATGCCGGCCGCGAGGCGGCTGCGCGTGAGCGCCCGCAGCGCGCCGCGCAGGAAGCCATTGCTTCCCGGTGCGAGCACCACGGCCACTTCGTTCGTGGTGGCATCGATGACCGTGATGCCCTGATTGGGCGCATCCTCGAAGCGTAGCGCACGCTCGATGAGTACGGCGGTCGGCACCTCGCGGAAGGCGCCGAAGCCGAAGAAGCGCGCCGAGGCGGCGAGGATGAACACCGTGAGCACCAGCAAGCCGGCCATTTGCAGCGCCGGCTTGGGCACGGTGAGCGGCGGCGCGCCACCGGGGCGTTCGCCTGGTTCCGGCTCGAAGACGATGCCGGGCTGTTGCGGTGTCGCCATGGTCAGGCGCCTGCGTGCGCGGGCATGGCAACGGAATTGCCACGCGACTCGGTGACCCGCTCGATGCGCGTATCGGCGTCGGCGGCCTCGGCCACCGCCTTCGACAGGATCTCGGCGATCCGACGCGGATCATCGAGGCCACGCAGGACCGGCTCCGGCTGGGTGAAGCGGAATACCCGGCAGTGCGGCCACAGCGCGATGTAAGCAATGCGATTGCCCTTCAGGAGGGAAATCGTGACCTGCCCCGAGCCGTCGCGGAACGTGCCCACCCCGGCCGACTCGATGATCTTGAAGGGGATGTTGATGGACATCGGGAACACCATGCCGATGCGCAGCACGAGCCGCTGCGTCGTGATGGCGTACCACGACGTCGTCGCCACGACCCGGGAGAGCCCGAGCACGATGAGCAGCGTGAAGACGGCCAGAGAGACGCGGACGACCGCGCCGGCCACGTAGACCTCGCTGCCCGGCACCTGCTCGGTGTTGATGGCCCACAGCGCGAGCACGACGGCGAAATAGCCGACGAACAGGCGCCAGTGGAAGACATGCGTGGCCACCGCGCGCATGGAGGGCGCGCCCTCCCACAGCAACCGCTCACCGGCCGGCAGCGGGTGCGGGACGCCACGGATGTACTGCGGCGTCCCGTCGACCACGTCGCTCATATGATCGGCTCGCCCCGACCCGGCATGGCGTACAGGTGACCACCCGCGTAGTAGGCGCAGATCCGGTCCTCTTCGAGGAGCGTGATCTGGTCGTCGCGCTTGGTCACCGGCACGTTCGCGAACTGCGCGGCCGTGATCGACTTGACCAGCAGCTTGTCGTTGCCCCAGAGGCCGAAGTTGGGCCACTGCACGTAGCCGGTGGGCAACAGCACCCGGCGCTCGCTGTTGGCCAGCTGCACCTCGTAGTAGCTCACCTGCGGCTCGGAGCGGTTTACCCAGAGGTCAACCACCGTCCCCGCAATCTCCTTGTCGGCGGCCACCACCGGCAGCCCGCGCGGATCCGGATCACCCTTGGCGATAGAGAAGGTCGGATCGAGCCGCATCGGCACGATCTTGAGCCCGCCATGATACGTGAGATCGGGCGCGTCGCGCCGATCGGTGGCCCAGGCGGCCGGACCGACGCCGTCGATCATCGGGTCGCCGGTCGGGATGATCGGCGAGCCATTGTAGTTGTCAGCCGGGACGAACTTGACGTCGGACATCAGTGAGCCCCCTCGCCGCCGTGCGGCCGATGCAGGTAGGTCTTCTTCTCACCGGGTTTCGGCCAGCCTTCCCGCGGTCCCTGCGGTGACTCGAGCGGATACCCCTCACGCTTGTCCTCGCGCCGCAGGTAGATCACCAGGCCGAAGAAGAAGAGCCAGAACGCGTAGATCGCGATCGTGGCGCCATCGATGTACTCCATCATGAGATAACTCCGGAGCGGAGGGTAACCGGTCAGGCAGGAATGTCAGCGAGACCGAACGGGCGAGAGGAATCTACAGCTTCCGACGCGATCGTGCGTCGTCCAAGTGTGGCAAGGGCGGCCAACGTCGCGAACAGCACCACGATTTCCAGCAGATACACCACCGTGTACGGCGCGGCGGCGCTCGTGATCGCGGTGCCGAAGGTCTGGTTGGCGATCAGGTGCGACATCCAGTCCTTGGCCACGCCGCTCACGGCGAACGACAACCCTTCAGCCGTCGCGAACACCGCCCCCCACGCCCCGAGCGCGATGCCGTGCTGGGACGAATCCCGGATCCCCATGGCACACGAGAGAGTGCCCACGCCGAAGAGCCCCTCGCCGAAGCCGATCATCATGACGCCCACCCGGAACAGGAACGCCGACGTCGACAGGCTGGCCGCCGCAATGAGTCCGAACCCGAAGATGCCCACGATCGCGCCCTGAATCGCGAGCTTCACGGGATCGTTCACGGTACGCATCACGTTGGCCGACCAGGCGAAGGCGACGACCGCGCCGAACGCCATGATGGCGGTGAGGGCCGTGGTTTCGGCGACGGTGAACTTGAGGATCTCGCCGCCGTACGGCTCGAGCAGCACGTCCTGCAGGTTGAACGCGAAGAACCCCAGCCCCGACGCCACCAGCAGGCGCACCGCCTGACCACCTTCGGCGAACGTCCGCCAGGCATCGCGGAACATCGGCCGCGGCTCTCCCTTCTGGTATTCCACGACCCCGCGGACACGCACCTCCTGCTTCCATAACGAGAAGGCGTTGCACACCACGGTGAAGACGGCCGTGCCCTGGATGACCTGAATGAGCTTGAGCGGCGTGAAGTCCTGCAGCAGCCGTTCCAGCACCAGCGCACTGACGAGCGTCCCCATAAGCATCATGAGATACATGAGCGCGATCACCCGGGGCCGCTTGTCCTCCTCGACGATGTCCGTGGCGAGCGCCAGTCCGGCCGTCTGCGTGGTGTGCGCGCCGGCACCCACCAACAGGAACGCGAGCCCGGTGCCCGCGTAGGCCACCCAGAGCGGCGCCCGACCACCTCCCTCGGACAACACGAGCAGCGCAAAAGGCATGATGGCGAGTCCGCCGAACTGCATCTGGGTACCCAGCCACAGGTACGGCACGCGCTTCCAGCCGAGAATGCTCTTGTGCGTGTCCGACTTGAAGCCGACCAGCGCACGGAACGGGGCGACGAGCAGCGGGATGGCGAGCATGATCGCCACCAGCGACGCCGGCACGTTGAGCTCCAGGATCATCACACGATTGAGTGTCCCCACGAACAGCGTCTGCACCATCCCCACCGACAGCTGGAAGAGCGCCAGCCGCATGAGGCGGGACAGGGGCACGTCGTTCGTGGCGACGTCGGCAAACGGCAACCAGTCGGTGTTGACGTTGCGCCAGACGTTGATCAACCGGTCGGCAGGCGAGGCCATCAGCGGGCTCCGGAACGGGCGGCGATCACCAGACCGGCTGCATGCGCACGTCCGCCGGCAGCGGCTGCCGATGCGGGCGGCGCAGGAACAGGCGCACGAAGGTCAGGGCGTTGGCCACCTTGAGCGCCGTGACCTTGACCTTGGAAAACAGCCCGCCCTTCGCCTCAGCTTTTCGCATCGCGTCGGTGTTGAGCCACATGGTGTGCATGAGCTCCCAGCATGCCTCGCTTTCGGTGTCAATCGTGTCCGGGAATACCTGACGGCTGATGTGGTTGGTCAGCTTGATCACCTGCCGGTCGTACTGATCGACGTCGATGCCCATGAAGTCGAAGAACGGCTTCCGGGCATGGTCTCGCACGTACATGGTGCAGAATACGGCCAGCAGGAAGAACCGGATCCAGAGCTTGTTGACGCCCTCGAGGAACTCGGGGTTCGAGCGCATGAGTACCGCGAACGCCTCGCCGTGACGGAACTCGTCGAGGCACCAGTTCTCGAACCACTTGAAGATCGGGTGGAAGCGCTTGTCGGGCTGCTTCTCGAAATTGCGGTAGATCGTCACGTAGCGCGCGTACCCGATCTTCTCGGAAAGGTACGTGGCGTAGTAGATGAACTTGGGCTGGAAGTACGTGTACTTCTTGGCCTTCGTGAGAAAGCTGAGGTCCACCGCCACGTTGAAGTCGTTCAGCGTGTGGTTGATGAACCCGGCATGCCGCCCCTCGTCCCGGCTCATGAAGCCGAACAGTTCACGCACTTCGGGGTTCTTGATGCGCTTCTTGATCTCGGCGTAGAGGATGCACCCCGAGAACTCCGCAGTCACCGACGAGGTCAGGAACTCGACGAACTGCTCGCGCAGCGCGGGGGCCATGTCCGAAAAATCGGCGTCGAACTCCTCGTTCCGCTTGAAGTGATCCTTGTTGGGATCGCGCCGGAACTCGGCCAGGATGTCATCCCACATCTGCCGGTTTTCCGGCGCGATCTTGAGCGCGTCAATCTCGGCAAAGTTTGTGGTGTAGAAGCGCGGGTTCAGGATCGCGTCCTGCTGCGCCGCCTGCGTGGTCTCGTTCACCGGCTTCATCGCGCGGACCGGGACGCTGGTTTCTGTCGAATACATGGGCGTGCTCTCAGCCTTCGAAGCCGACTTCGTAGAGTTCGTGAATTTCGGTGCCGCCGGTGAGCTTCACGATCTGGCGCTTGAGCCAGCTCGCGCGCTTCACTTCGGCGCTCGATTCGAACGTGGTGGTGGTGCCGAAGGTGATTCGGCTCGGCGTGTTGCGCACGAGGACCTCGTCACCCGGATCGACCTCCACACCCTTGAGGTCCACATGGGCGTGGAAGTGGTCGTGCGTCATCTCGAGGTCCACCGTGCAGGGGACCTCGCTCCGCCGCGACATCACGTACCATGCGCCGACCCCGGCCACCACGACACCGGCCAGGCTCCATCCGATCACATCCATGCTGCGTCCTCCAAAATGCGGTCAGCTGCGCGGGGCGCCCGTCGCGCCCAGCGAGGCATGCTGCAACGTAATCGCCAGCGAGCGGTAGAATCCGGATTCGATCAGCCGCGTCCCTACCATCCCCCAGCTATCGAGCTGGGGGGATGCCGCAAACGCCTTCCGGAAGGCCCGCTCCGAGACCGGTACGATGGATGGGGCCCGGTCGGACCGGGGGAACAGCTTGCCCACCGCCCGCAGCATCGCCAACAGCGGGGTCCTGGGGGCCACCGTGATGACCATGCGCTCCCGGACCCGAGGGGCCAGGGTGGAGAGGGCGGCGATCATCTCGGGGAGTTCGTAATGGATGATCGAGTCCATCGCGATCACATAATCGAAGCTGCCGAGCGACGGATCGAGCATGTCGCCCGATCGAAAATCGATGTCGTAGACCCCCGCCTGCTCGGCGCGCTCGCGGGCGTGCTCCACGAGCGTCGGCGAGAGATCGATGGCCACGACGTCGGCACCACGCAGGGCCAGTTCGATCGAGGCCGTCCCGGTGCCGCAGCCGGCGTCGAGCACCCGCTTGCCGTGCAGTTCGGGGGGGAGCCAGGACAGCAGCGTCGACCGCATGCGGTCGCGTCCGGCGCGCACCGACGCCCGCACCTTGGATACCGGCGCATCGGACGTCAGGGCCTTCCACGCGTCGGCCGCCGTTCGGTCGAAGTACTCCCCGATCCAGGCCCGCCGCTCGCGGTACGACACCGATGCGGCGTGCGAACCCCCAAGCGGCGTTCCCTCGAACGACGGACCTGGAGTCGGGGAGTGCTCCTGCGTGGTCGTGGTGGCCATCAGTCGAAACCCAGCAGGTCGAAGATTTCGCGATCCTTGAGCGGAGACGCCGGCAACGGCACGACCTCATCCAGCATCTTGCGCGCCAGCGAGAGGTACTCGTTCTGCACGGTCACGACGTCCTCGGTCGGCTCCATCTCGAAGATCGTGCACTTCTTGAGGCGGCTGCGCCGGATGGCATCCACGTCCTGGAAGTGCGCCATGGTCTTGAGGCCAACGGCGTTGTTGAACCGATCGATCTCGTTGGTGTCGCGTGACCGGTTCGCGATCACGCCGCCGAGGCGCACCTTGTAGTTCTTGGCCTTCGCCTGGATGGCCGCGATGATGCGGTTCATGGCGAAGATGGAGTCGAAGTCGTTGGCGGTGACGATGAGGCAGTAGTGCGCGTGCTGCAGCGGCGCTGCGAAGCCACCGCACACCACGTCACCCAGCACGTCGAAGATCACGACGTCGGTGTCTTCGAGCAGGTGGTGCTCCTTGAGCAGCTTGACCGTCTGGCCGGTGACGTACCCGCCACAGCCGGTACCGGCCGGCGGCCCGCCCGCCTCGATGCACTGCACGCCGTTGTACCCCTCGAACATGAAGTCCTCGGGACGCAGCTCCTCGGCGTGGAAGTCCACCCCCTCGAGCACGTCGATGACGGTGGGCACCATCTTCTTGGTTAGCGTGAACGTGCTGTCGTGTTTCGGATCACAGCCGATCTGCAGCACCCGCTTGCCCAGCTTCGAGAACGCCGCCGACAGGTTGGACGAGGTCGTGCTCTTGCCGATGCCGCCCTTGCCGTACACGGCGATGACGAGCGCGCCCTCGATCTTCTGGTTCTCGTCGAGGTGCACCTGTACGCTGCCGTCGCCGTCCCCGACCGCATCGAGGATCGGAAGTCGTGTTGCTGTCATGTGCCTGCCCTGGTGAGAATCACTTCGCGTAGACCCCTTCCAGCCGGTCCTCGAGGTCGGCCGCCGCATCGCGGAGCGCCTCGAGGGTGGCATCATCCGGCGACCAGTAGCCACGGTCGTTCGCTTCCAGCAGACGCTGCGCGATCCCCAGCGCCGCGTCGGGGTTGGCCTGAGCCAGCCGCTCGCGCATCGCGTCGTCCAGCACGAAGGTCTTGGAGGCCTCCGCGTACACCCACTGCGGCACCGTGCCCTGTCCCCCCGTCGCCGACCAGCCCAGCGTCGTGACCAGGTGGCCGGTGATGTTGCGCACGCCCTCGTAGCCGTACTGGATCTGCGCCTCGTACCACTTGGGGTTGAGCATCTTGGTGCGAGACTCCAGCTCGACCTGCTCCTTGAGCGTGCGCACCTTGCCCTGCCCCTGGCCGTAGTCGCCCACGTACACGCTCGGGGCCTTGCCGTTGTTCTGCTGCGCGATCACGCGCGTCATGCCGCCCAGCGACTCCACGTACTGGTCGATGTCGGTCGCCCCGAGATCGACCGAGTCGAGCCCCTGGAATGACAGGGTGGCCGTGGCCAGCGCCCGCTTCATCAGCGCCGGCTGCGACTGGGGACGCCCATCGGCCCCGTACGCAAAGCCCTTGCGCTGCACGAACAGGTCGGCCAGTTCGTTTTCGTCCTGCCAGCGACCGGTCTCGATGAGCAGGTTCACGTTCGAACCATAGGCCCCGTCGGCATTGGAGAACACGCGCAGCGACGCCTGCTGAATGTCGCAGCCGGTCTCCTGCATGGTCTGCAGCGCATGCTTGCGGATGAAGTTCCGCTCGGGCTCTTCATCGGCCATGGCGCACAGCAGCGACGCTTCGGCCAGCAGCTTCACCTGCAACGGCAGCAGATCGCGGAAGATGCCCGACAGGGTGATCACCACGTCCACCCGCGGACGGCCGAGGCTCTCCAGCGGAAGCAGGCGGGCGCCAGTGAGCCGCCCCACACTGTCGAAGCGCGGCACCACCCCCATCATGGCCAGGACCTGGGCCAGCGGCGTGCCTTCGCTTTTCATGTTGTCGGTACCCCAGAGCACCACCGCCACCGTCTCCGGAAACTCGCCCGTCTCCTGCTGGTGCTTGGCCAGCAACTGCTCGGCGCGGCCGCGCCCCTCGAGCATGGCGGCCGCACTCGGCACGCGGTACGGATCGAAGCCGTAGATGTTGCGCCCCGACGGCAGCACCTGCGGATTGCGCAGCAGATCGCCGCCCGGCGCCGGCTCCACGTAGCGCATGTCGAGCGCGCGCAGCACGCCTTCCACCTCACGGTCCTCGCGCAGCGCCCCATCGTAGCCGGCGAGCAGTTCGAGATGCTGATTGAACTGCGTGTCGTTGTGCAGGCGCATGCCGTGCGCCTTGGCTTCGGCGCGGGCGGCCTGCTGCCCCGCCCGCACATCGGCCTGCTCGACGAGAGCCTGCACCGCGGCGCGCACGATCGCCTCCACCGCGGCCCCCTGCGTGTCATCGCTGCGCTTGTCGCCGTGACCGGCCCGCACCGTCTCGCCGATACTGGGCAGTTCCACCTCGGGCCGGCCGCTGCGCGCCATCTCGATGAGCATCTCCACGCGCGCCTCGGGCGCCATGGGTTCACCCACCACATGCAGACCGGTCGGGATCAGACTGTACTCCAGCTCCAGCAGCCGCTCACGAATGCCGGCGATGCGGGCGTCGGTCTCCTGCGCGGTCCACGCCGGCTCGGCGGCCGCCAGCTCCACCGCTGCCGCCTGCTGCTGGATGAGCACACGCAGCGGCTCGGCCTCCGCCGCACGGCCGCCATCCATCTGACGCCAGCGATCGAGGCTCGTCTTGAGATCGGCCAGTCCGCGATACAACCCGGCATTGCTCACCGGCGGCGTGAGATACGAGACCAAGGTGGCGTTGCCGCGGCGCTTGGCGAGCGTGCCTTCCGACGAGTTGTTGGACGCATACAGATACACGTTCGGCAAGTCGCCGATGAGGCGCTCCGGCCAGCACGTCGCGTCGAGTCCCGACTGCTTGCCGGGCATGAACTCGAGCGCCCCGTGGGTGCCGAAGTGCAGCACGGCGTCGGCCCGGTAGTCTTCCTTGAGCCAGCGGTAGAAGGCGCTGAAGGCGTGGGTGGGCGCGAAACCGCCCTCGAACAGCAGCCGCATCGGGTCGCCCTCCCACCCGAAGCTGGGCTGCACCCCCACGAACACGTTGCCGAACATGGCCCCCATCACCTGGAGGCTCTGCCCGTCCGAGAGCTGGCGACCGGGCGCCGGGCCCCACGTCTTCTCGATCTCCTTCAGGTACGGTTCGCGCCGCACGTGGTCGTCCACCGGAATGCGCGTGTGCACATTGGCCGGCGCCCCGAACTGCTCGCGATTGCCCTGCGTGATGCGCTCGCGCAGTTCCTCGACGCTGGAGGGGAGGTCGACGCTGTAGCCCGCTTCCTTCATCTCGGCGAGCACCCGTTGCAGCGACGGGAAGACCGCGAGGTACGCCGCCGAGCCCGTGTTTCCGGCGTTGGGCGGGAAGTTGAAGAGGATGATGGCGACCTTGCGCTCCGCGCGCGCCTTGCGGCGCAGAGCCACCAGCCGCGCGACGCGCTCCGCCACGCGCTCGATGCGCTCCGGAATGGGCTCCGACGCCGCCGGCTTGCCTTCCACCGGCTGCCCCTTGCCGCCATACACGGTGGGCACGATCGCGCCGTCGAGCTCGGGAATCGCAATCTGCAGCGTGGCCTGCAACGGATTGAGGCCCCGGGCATCGCGCCGCCACTCCTCGATCGTCTGGAACTCCAGCGTCTGCAGCGTGAGATACGGGACATCGAGCCCCTTGAGCACCTGCTGCGCCGCCACCGAATCGTTGTAGGCCGGCCCGCCCACCAGCGAGAAACCGGTGAGGTTGATCATGGCATCGATCGTGGCCTGCCCGCGCGCATCCACGAAGTACTTGCTGATGGCCGGGCGCGCATCCAGCGCCGACGAGAAGCTCGCCACCACCCGCAGCCCCCTGGCCTCGAGCGCCTGCACCACGGCGGCGTAGTGCGCCACGTTGCCGGCCAGCAGATACGAGCGCCCGACGAGGATGCCCACGGTGCCGATGGCCTTGGCCGGCGCGGGGAGCGCCGACCGCTCCTCGGTGATGCCGCGATTGGGGAGCGCCGGATGCCACAGCCCCACCGCGGGGTACGTGACCGGCTGGGCCGGCTTGAGCGCGCCCCTGAACTTCGCCCGCGGCCCGGCCGCATACCGATCCACCGCGTAACGGATCATCTGCTCGATGTTCTCATCCGAACCGGCCAACCAGTACTGGATGAGGAGCAGATACGCCCGCACATCCTGCGCCGTGCCGGGAATGAACTTGAGGAGCGACGGCAGCGTACGCAGGGCACTCATCTGGCGCTCGCCGCTGCTCTTCCCGTCTCCGCGAGAGCCGCGAAGCTTCTTGAGCAGGCTGATCGGCGAGAAGGGCGAGCGGCTCTCGCCGCCGCTCATGTCGAACTTGCCGAGCCGCGTACACTTCACGAGTTCCGGCGTGCACAGCGCACACAGCACCGCGTCGGCGGCGTCCCGGCGCGCCAGTACCGCGGAAAGCACCGCGTTGGCGTACTCCTCCTGGAAGAGCTGCGTGCACACGATGATGTTCGCGCGCGCGATGTCCTGCCGCGCGCGTTCGGCCGCCGCCGGGTCGGTGCCAAAGTCGGCCGCGATGTGCATGGACACGTGCAGCCCTGGCACGTTCGACAACCCCTGTTTCGCGCGCGCGAACGCGTCAGCGAGGTGGGCGTCGAGCGTCGTGATGACGACGCGCATCTCCGGAGTGCGGCCGTCAGCGGCCATAGTATGCCTTGGCATCGTACAGTGTATCCACGGTAATCTCGGCGATCCCGTGTTCGAGCGCATACTTCTCCGTGTTGCGGCGAGCCTTGCCTCGCACAAAGAAGGGAATCTTCTTCAATTCCGCCTCGGCGGGCGGGAGCCAGCGGGACTCCACGGGCGTCGCGGGCGACGATGCTACGGCGGCCGGCTCTTCGGCTTCTTCCTCCGTCAACCCCACGGCGCTCGCGGCCTCCGGTACGAGGATCTCCTGCGATCCGGTGCGCGTCGCCGTCACGAAAGACGGGGCCGGCACCGCCTCTGCGGCGAGCGCCGCCGTGTTGGTGGCCGTGTTGGTGGCCGCCTTCGGGGCCGTGCTGTGAAGATGCGAAGGGGCCGAGCCGTCGCCGAACTCGAAGTCGTCGCGGAACATGTGCAGCAGATGTTCCTCGAGCCCCATCATGAGCGGGTGCACCCACGTGTCGAAGATCACGTTGGCACCTTCGAATCCCATCTGCGGTGAATGCCGCGCCGGCACATCCTGCACATGAATGGGCGCCGAGATCACCGCACACGGCACACCGAGCCGCTTGGCGATGTGGCGCTCCATCTGCGTGCCAAGCACCAGCTCCGGCGCCAGCTCGCCGACCTTCTGCTCCACCGCGAGGTAATCGTCGCTGATCAGCGCCTCGACGCCGATCTTGGCGGCATACTCGCGCACCGGCTTCGCGAACTCGCGCGAATAGGTGCCGATCCCGACCACCGTGAAGCCCAGCTCGTCCTTGGCGATGCGCGCGGCCGCCAGTACGTGCGTGGCGTCGCCGAAGACGAACACCCGCTTTCCGGTGAGGTAGGTGGAGTCGACCGAGCGCGAGTACCACGGCAGCAGCGACCGGCTCGCGTCGACCTGGGCCGCACCGGCCCGCTCATGCTCGAGCAGCGGCTGCACGTCGAGCCCGGTGACGCGCCCGATTTCCTCGACGAACTCCCGCGTGGCCAACACCCCGATGGGCACGGTGCGCACCGTAGGCATGCGGAAGGTCTTCTCCAGCCAGCGCGTGGTGGTGTCGGCGACTTCGGGGTAGAGGCAGATGTTGAAATCCGCCTCGGGCAGGCGTCGCAGGTCGGCCACCGTGGCGTTGAGCGGCGCGCAGACGTGCGCGTCGATCCCGAGATCGTGCAGCAGCCGCGTGATCTCGCGGACATCGTCGCGATTGCGGAAACCCAGCGCGGTGGCGCCGAGCAGGTTCGCGCGCGGCCGCCGATGCTCGCGGGCGCACACCTCGGCCACGGGCTCGCGCGTGGTGCCGGGCGCGGGGGCCAGCGGCAGCAGCAGCGTGCGCACGAGATGGTAGAACGTCTCGCTGGCGCCCCAATTCTCCTTCTTGGAGTACGCGGGCAGTTCGAGCGGCACCACCGGCACCGGCAGCGACATGCCTTGGGCCAGCGATCCCGGCTGATCCTGAATGAGTTCGGCCGTGCACGACTCGCCCACCAGCAGGGCATCGGGCTGGAAGCGCGCGTAGGCGTCACGCACCGACTGCTTCACCAGCTCCGCCGTGTCCCCGCCGAGGTCGCGGGCCTGGAACGTGGTGTAGGTGACCGGCGGCCGGCGGTCCCGCCGCTCGATCATGGTGAACAACAGGTCGGCGTAGGTGTCCCCCTGCGGCGCGTGCAGCACGTAGTGCACACCCTGCATGGATGTTGCGATACGCATGGCGCCGACATGCGGAGGGCCCTCGTAGGTCCAGAGCGTCAGTTCCATGGTTGCCTCAGACCGCCAGTCGCTGCGCGCGGTCGAGCGGGCGCGCAAAGAGTTCCGCCAGATCGCCCGCCTGCTCGTAGCCGTGCACGGGGGAGAACACCAGTTCGATGGACCACTTCGTGCGCAGCCCTTCGGCCTCCAGCGGATTGGCGAGGCCGAGCCCGCAGACCGTGAGGTCGGGGCGGGTGTCGCGACAGCGGTCGAGCTGCTTCTCGACGTCCTGCCCCTCGCTTACCTGAGCCGTGTCGGGCAGGCGCCCGAGTTCGGCCTCGACCATGAGCCGGTCGAGATACGGCGTGCCGACTTCCACAAGCTGCGCGCCGCACTCCTCATAGAGAAAGCGGGCAAGCGGAATCTCCAGCTGCGAATCGGGGAAGAAGAACAACCGCTTCCCGTCGAGCCAGGGTCGATAGCGGGCCAGCGCGGCGCGGGCCCGATTGGCCGACGGGTCGGTGACGGCCGTGAAGTGCGCGTCGGTGACCCCCCACGCGTCGGCCGCGGCCTTGAGCCACGCCGTGGTGCCGTTCACGCCGAAGGGGAACGGGGCCGACAGCAGGGTAGCCCCGCGAGCGATCAGTGCCCGCGCAGTATCGCCGAGGAACGGCTGGGCCAGCAGCAGCCGGGTATTCGGCCCCACCGGCGGCAGTTCGCGAGCCCGCCGCGGCGGGAAGAAGCGGACCGGGCCGATGCCCAACTTGTCGAACAGGCGCGCGAACTGATCTTCGACGACATCGGCGACCGTACCCACCACGAGCAACTCGGGCGTGGTGCTGGTGCTGGCCGGCAGATGCGGGACCATGCTGCGCAGGCAGGCATCCTCACCCTGCGTGAAGGTGGTCTCGATGCCGCTGCCGCTGTAGTTGAGGATGCGCACCCGTGGCATGAACTGGACGTTCAGGCGTTCGGCGGCGCGCGCCAGGTCCAGCTTGATCACCTCGGACGGGCAGGAGCCGACGAGGAACAGCGTGGTGATGTCGGGGCGGCGGGCGAGCAGCTGCTGCACGACGCGATCGAGTTCGTCGTTGGCGTCGGCCAGACCGGCGAGATCGCGTTCGCTGAGAATGGCCGTGGCGAAACGCGGTTCGGCGAAGATCATGACGCCGGCCGCCGACTGCACGAGGTGGGCGCAGGTGCGCGACCCGACCACGAGGAAGAAGGCGTCCTGCATCTTGCGATGCAGCCAGACGATGCCGGTGAGGCCGCAGAAGACTTCGCGCTGCCCTCGCTCGCGCAGCACCGGCAGTTCGAGGGTGGCGCTCATGCGCTGACGCCCTCGGCAACCGCCTGGGCGGCCCGCGTCGCCTTTTCCGCCGCTTCCTGCAGGCGGGCGGCGCGTAACTTCAGGATGAACTGGATGGCGTTGACCGTGTAGGCGGCATAGGCGACGAGCGCCATCCACATCAGGAAGCGCGGGTCCCATGCCAGGTAGAGCCCCACGAGATAGGCCGTGTGCTGGCCGATCACGAAGAAGCTGACCACGTCCTCCCAAAAGAAGGATTCGTGGAACAGGTACTGGCCGAACACCACCTTTTCCCAGATCGCCCCGGTGACCATGATCGTGTACAGCACCAGCGTCTTCACGACGATGGACGCGTGCGCGGCCGCGAGCCCCTCACCGGTCTTGAGGTAGCGCAGCACAAGGAAGACCGACACGCCCATCACCAGGAATTGGACCGGCGCAAGGATTCCTTGCACGAGCGTCCATTTCGTGGCGTCGCGACGCTGGCGTTCTTCGGGCGTGTAGAGGCCCGTGCGCGCCGGCTTGGCTGACGCACGAGCACCGGCAGCAGCGTCTCGTGACGCCGCCGAGTGGGTGGGCACAACAGTCATCTCGCCTTCTCTTCCGGGGGTTCGCTGCCCAGATGTGTTCGATGCTACGGGGGTGCTCACAGGTTGTCAAGAACTCTTGACGTACACTTTTCTTGACAACCGCACCTCGGGGTAGCATACTCGCGGTGTCTTAGCCCGCTGCGGTTCCGTGGTCGGGCGTCCTGTTCGTTTGCCATTGCGCCAAGGAGACCCCGCGGCCATGTTCGGCGCGTCACTCCAGCCCGTCGCTCCCGGCTCCACTTCGGTGTCCACCGGCCCGGGCCTCTCGCCTGACGTCATGGACGATCTGTCGCCATCGCGCCGCAGTGAGCGCCTCGAGCGCCTCGAGCGCCTCGAACGCACCATCCAGAACGAACTCGTGCCGCGCCTGATGGCGAGCCACCGGGTGGGTCCGGTGTCGCCGGCACTGATGACCGCGGCGTCCCGCGGCCTGTCCGAACGCGATGTCGATGCGTTCGTCGCCGCCGTGCGGTGCCACGACGAGCACCGGAGCGTGCAGTTCGTGCGCACGGTGCTCGACGAAGGCGCCACCGTCGAAGCCGTCTATCTCGACCTGCTCGCCCCGTCGGCGCGCCGGCTCGGCGAGATGTGGGATGCCGACGAATGCGATTTCGTCGAAGTGACGGTGGCGCTCGGGCGCATGCAGCGTCTGCTGCGCGACCTGTCGCAGGTGTTCCTCGCCGAAGCCGGGCAGTCCGAGCCGGTCGGCAACGTGCTGCTCACCTGCGTCCCCGGCGAGCAGCATACGCTCGGCATCATCATGGTCGGCGAGTTCCTGCTTCGCGACGGCTGGCGCGTGCTCGTCGGCGCGCCGTGGTCCGACAGCGACCTGCTGTCCATGGTTGCCAGCGACTGGTACGACGTCATCGGCTTTTCCGTCGGCACCGAAAACCGCCTGGCGGTCCTGCGCCGCGACATCCGCCGGCTCAAGTCGGCGTCCCGGAACCCCAACGTGCAGGTCATGGTCGGTGGTCAGCTCTTTGCCGAGCAACCCGATCTGGCCGAGCAGGTTGGCGCCAACGCCATTGCGTCCGACGCACGGTCGGCGCCCACGATGGCGCGCTCCCTCCTTGCCGCGGCGCGGGTCGCCACCGCGGGTCGCCCTCCATTAGAGGGGCTCGCCGAGAATGGCCAGTTCCGTGAAGCCCTTCGACGGGACTAATCCCGCCTTCGGCGAGCTCGATGCCAAGTCCGCGGCCGCGCTCCTTGCCGTAGCGGGCGACATCACGCTCGTCATGGACGGCGCCGGCGTCATCCGCGAGGTGGCGCTGGTCGGCGGCGGGGATTCCCAGTTCGATGCCGCCACCCAGTGGGTCGGTCGGCCGTGGAACGAGACCGTCACCAACGAATCGCGCGGCAAGATCGATTCCCTGGTGAAGGAAGCGGTCCACCAGGGGGTCTCCAAGCGTCGCCAAGTCAACCACGTCCTCGGCGACGTCAGCGACATCCCGATTGCCTACACCACGCTCAAGCTTGGCCGCGACGGCAGCCTGGTGGCGGTCGGCCGTGACATGCGCCACGTCTCGGCGTTGCAGCAGCGCCTCGTCGAGGCCCAGCAGGCGATGGAGCGCGACTACTGGCGGCTGCGCCACGTCGAGACGCGCTATCGGCTGCTCTTCCAGCTGGCCAGCGACGGCATCCTCGTGCTCGATGCTGCCAACCTCAAGGTCCTCGACGCCAATTCCGCAGCCGGACAGATCTTTGGTGAGCCGGCGGACCGGCTGATCGGGCGGGCGTTTCCCTTCGGCACCGACGTGGCCACGGGGCGGCTGCTGGAGGACCTGCTGTCGTCGGCGCGGAGCGCCGGACGTTCGGGGGACGTGGCTCTCACCCTGCTGGGCGGGCGCAGTTATCACGCCTCGGCCTCCTGCTTCCGGCAGGAGTCCTCAACGCTGCTGCTGCTCCGCTTCTCGCCGGCCGACCTGCCAGTGTCCGGCCCCGGCGGCGCCAGAGCGCCATCGCGCCTACTCGACCTGCTCGATCGCTCGCCCGACGCCTTCGTGGTTACCGACCTCGAGGGGGACATCCTCACCGCCAACCAGGCCTTCCTGGATATCACCGGGCTGGCGAGCGCGGAGCAGGTGCGGGGGACCCCGCTGGCCACCTACATCGGCCGGCCCGGCGCCGACTTCGGCGTGTTTACCGGCATGCTGCGGCGGAATGGGGTCGTGCGCCTGATGGCGACCACGGCGCGCGGGACGCATGGCAACCAGTCGGAGGTGGAGGTCTCGGCCGTCTGGGTGCCCGAGGGCGAGGAGCCCTGCATCGGCTTCACCATCCGGGACATCGGGCGGCGGCTGGCCAGCGGCCCCCAGGGCGCGCGCGACCTGACGCGCGCCGTCGAGGAGCTCACCTCGCTGGTCGGGCGCGTATCACTCCGCGACTTGGTCCGCGACACGGTGGACCTGGTCGAGCGCCACTTCATCGAGGCCGCCCTCGAACTCACCCAAGACAACCGGACCTCGGCCGCCGAGGTGCTGGGGGTGAGCCGGCAGAGCCTGTACGTGAAGCTGCGGCGCCATCGGCTGGTCACGCCCGGCACCGACCGGGACGACGAGGTCGTGAGCTGACGCAGTTCGTCCCACCGGCGGTGCCCCCAGCATCAAGCAGGCTCTGTTGCGACGGCTGACTGTAAACTAGACTAGACACATATGGGCGTCAGTTACACAGAACAAACAGCCCCGGCCAGGCTGGACCCTCGCGCGGTCCTGACGCTGCTCAAGCCGGTAACGTGGTTTCCCCCCATGTGGGCGTTCACCTGTGGCGCGATTTCAGCGGGCGTGCCGCTGTCGTCGGAGCGCCTCTGGACGCTCGCGTTGGGCATCGGCCTCACCGGGCCGTTGGTGTGCGCCTCGAGTCAGGCCGTCAACGACTGGTTCGATCGCCACGTGGATGCGATCAACGAACCGAACCGTCCGATCCCCTCGGGCCGGATTCCGGGCCAGTGGGGCCTCGCCGTCGCGATCTTCTGGAGCGTGCTGTGCGTGGTGTGGGCGCTGCCGTTCGGTACCTTCGGCCTCGCGGCGGTGGCGGTGGCCCTCGTGTTTTCGTGGGGCTACAGCGCCCCGCCCTTCCGGTTCAAGCGCAACGGCTGGGTGGGCAACACGGCAGTGGGCTTCACGTATGAAGGGCTGGCATGGGTCACGGGAGCCGGCATCATGCTGGGTAACGTGCTGCCGCCCGTTCCGCTCCTGCTGCTGGCGGCGCTGTACAGCATCGGCGCGCATGGCATCATGACGCTGAACGACTTCAAGGCCATCGAGGGCGACCGCCGGATGGGCGTCAACTCGCTGCCGGTGTTGCTCGGCCCGCAGGGCGCGGCCCGCGTGGCCTCGGCGGTGATGCTGATCGCGCAGTTCGTGGTCATCGCCCTCCTGGTGTCCTGGGGCCGACCCGGCTACGCCACAGCCATCGGCGTGCTGGCAACGATCCAGGGCGGCCTGATGTGGTGGTTTCTCAAGCAGCCGGTCGAGCGGGCGCTGTACCTGAGCGCCTTCGGCGTGCCGTTCTATGTCGGCGGCATGATGGTGTCGGCGTTCGCGGTGCGGACCCTGCCGCTGCTTGGCGAGGTTGCCCGCTGATGAGTGCGACGGTGGCGCGCGTGTCGGTTCCGTCGGTCGCCACCCCGGCGACCATGAACTGGTTCCAGCTCACGCGCCTCGGCTTCGTGCAGGCCGCCATCGGCGCCGTCGTGGTGCTGCTCACCACGACCATCAACCGCGTGATCGTCGTCGAGCTGGCGTTGCCGGCGATGATTCCCGGCCTGCTGGTCGCGCTGCATTTCGGCGTGCAACTGTACCTGCGGCCGCGTCTCGGCCACGACAGCGACCGCCACAGCCGCCGCACCCCGTGGATCCTCGGCGGCCTGGCCGTGTGCGCCCTCAGTAGCCTGGCCGTGGCCGCCAGCATCCCCGTGATGGCGCGGAATACGGCGCTCGGGGTGGCCCTGGCCGCGCTGGCGAGCATGGCGCTCGGCGCTGGCGTGAGTGCTGCCGGTACGCCCTTGCTGGCGCTCATGAGCGAGCGGGCGAAGCCAAGCCAGCGGGCGGGTGCTGCGGCGATCACGTGGATTCTCATGATCGTCGGCATCATCATCACGGCGGCCGTCTCCGGCGCCCTGCTCGATCCGTTTTCGTACACCCGCCTGATCGCGATCGCCGGCGGCATCGGTGGCGTGGGCTTCCTCGTGGCGTGGATCGCCACCCTGGGAGTGGAACGCGGACCACGCCCGGTCATACCCGCCGAGCAGGACGCGACGGCCAACGGCGCATTCATGGCGTCGTTTCGCACCGTCTGGCAGGAGCCGGCGGCACGGCTCTTCGCCGGCTTCATCTTCGTGGCGATGTTCGCGTACAGCGCGCAGGATCTGATTCTGGAGCCGTTCGCCGGCATCGCATTCAGCATGACGCCGGGCGAGAGCACGGCGCTGTCGGGCATGCATCATGGCGGCGTGTTGGCCGGCATGATCCTGGCTGCACTCATCGCCCGCCGGAGCGGCCAGCTGCGTCATTGGGCCGCGGCCGGGTGCTTCGCATCGGCGGTGGCGTATCTGGCGCTCGTGGCATCGCCGGCCATCGACCAGGTGTCGGTCTTCCGCGTCATCGTGGTCGTGCTGGGGCTGTCGAATGGGGTGTTCGCCATCGGCGCCATCGGGTCGATGATGGCGCTGACGGGGGACAAGAGCGATGGACGCGCCGGGCTGCGCCTGGGCGTGTTCGGGGCGGCGCAGGCGCTGGCCTACGCGGTAGGGACGATGTCGGGGGCGGCGGGGGTCGATTTCGCCCGCGCCATTTTCGAGTCGCCCGTACAGGGCTACCTCGCGGTGTTCGGGGTACAGGCGCTGCTCTTCGTCGGGTCGGCGTGGATGGCGCTGCGCAGCGCCTCCAGCGAGCGGGCCACCGAAGTGTTCCGTCAGCGCGGCGACATGCTGTCGGCGGTGATGCCATGAGCGCGCCGTCTGGATCGAGAGGCCACGCGGTGGCCCCTCTGAGCTGGGAAACGTGCAGGGAGGAGAACGCATGATTGCCAAGCCGGAACAGGAACAGCCGCTCACCACGCTCGAGCGGGCGACGCCGGTGGTGGACGGCGAATTGTTCGATGTGGTCGTGGTCGGTGGTGGCCCCGCCGGGGCCACGGCGGCTCACGAGTTGGCCTGTGCGGGTCGCAAGGTGCTGCTGCTCGATCGGGCCTGGCGCACCAAGCCCTGCGGCGGAGCGGTGCCACCGCAACTGCTGCGGGACTTCAAGATCCCGCAGTCGCTGCTGGTGGCGCGCGTCAATACCGCCCGCGTGATTTCGCCGACCGACAAGAGAGTGGACATCCCGGTGGGTGATGGGTTCGTGGGCATGGTCGATCGCGACGTGTTCGACGAATGGCTGCGCCAGCGCGCCGCGACGGCCGGCGCCGAGCGCCGCACCGGCGCCTTCACCCAGTTCTCGCGGGACACGGACGGCACGGCGATCCTCATGTACACCGAGGGCCGTTCGCGCCACGGGGCGACCCGTACCGTACGCGCCCGCTACGTCATCGGCGCCGACGGGGCGCTGTCGCCGATCGCCAGGCAGTGCATCCCGGGGTCGCACAAGGCCAAGCACGTCTTCGCGTACCACGAGATTGTGAAGTCGCCGACCATGGACAGCGAGCAGTTCGGGCACGATCGTGTGGATGTGTATTACAACAAGCCGCTCTCACCCGACTTCTACGCGTGGGTCTTCCCCCACGGAGCGACCACGTCCATCGGGACAGGGACGCTGCAGAAGGGCTTCGGCCTGAAGGAAGCGGTGGCCAAGCTGCGCGCCGATACCGGCATGGACACGCTCGAGACCATTCGGCGTGAGGGGGCCCCGATTCCCATCAAGCCGCTGCCCCGCTGGGACAATGGCCGGGACGTGGTCGTGGCCGGCGATGCGGCCGGGGTGGTGGCGCCGGCGAGCGGAGAAGGCATCTTCTACGCCATGACGGGTGGTCGCCTGGCCGCGGATGCGGTCGAGGAGGCGCTCCAGACCGGCAACGCCAAGGCGCTCAAGCAGGCCCGGCGCCGTTTCATGCGGCTCCACGGACCCGTGTTTTTCGTGCTCGACGTGATGCAGAGCTTCTGGTACACCACGGACAACCGGCGTGAGCGATTCGTCGCCATCTGTCGCGACCGCGATGTCCAGCAGCTGACGTTCGACGGCTACATGCGCAAACAGCTCGTGAAAGCAAAGCCGCTCTCCCACGTGCGGATCTTCTTCAAGAACCTCGCGCATCTCGCCGGTCTCGCCACCGCGTGAGTTCCGACTTCGCATCCCCTCCCCGATGCTGATCTCGATCGCCATCGATTTTCGCCATGCCGATGTGGCCACGCGTGAACGCTTCCACCTCTCCGAGGAGCGACTCACGCAACTGTACCGCACGGCACGCACCGACGTCATCACCGAGTCCGCGCTGATCGCGACGTGCAATCGCACCGAGCTGTATGCGTGGGTGGACAGTGACGATCCCGCCGTCGTCGAGCGGGCGGTACAGACGCTGGCCCGCCGCTGGATGCGCACCCGCACCGCGGGTGACCAGCTGCTGCTCACGGCCACGCGCCGGGTCGGGATCGACGCCGCCACCCACGTGGTGCGCATCGCCTCCGGGCTCGAATCACAGGTGCTGGGTGACGGGCAGATCCTTGGCCAGCTCAAGGCAGCCTACAAGCGCGCCTCGCGCGGACAGGCCGCGGGGCCGGTGCTGCATCGCCTCTTCGAGACGGCATTGCGCGCAGGCAAGCGGGTGCAGACCGAGACGGCGCTCACGGCGGGACGGAACTCGGTGGGCGCCGAAGCGGCGCTCACGGCGGCCCAGCGTTTCGGCAACCTCGAGAACGCGCGGTGCGTCCTGATCGGGGCCGGCAAGACCGGCGCCCGCGCTGCCAAGCAGTTGCACAAGCTCGGCGCCCGCGATCTCGTGATCGTCAACCGCACGCTCGAGAATGCGCAGGCCCTCGCCGGCATGGTGGGCGGGCGTGCGGCGGCGTGGGACACGCTGCACGTCGAGGCGGCGATGGCCGATGTGGTCATCGTGGCGACCGGCAGCGAAGTGCCCGTCGTGACGGCCGACGCCCTCATGCGGGCCCGTGAGGCGTGCGCGGCGAGCGGGTATGCGTGCCTGCTCATGGACCTGAGCCTGCCACGCAACATCGATCCGCGCGTCACCAACGAGCCCGGGATCACCCTCATCGACCTCGACACGCTGCATCAGCCGGTGCTGTCGGCGGAAGCGATGCGCCGTGACGCCGTCCCGCACGCCGAGTCGATCTGCGCCGACGAAACCCGGGCGTTCATGGACTGGCTGGCGACCATGCCCGCGCGCGATGCCATCAAGCCACTCCGCGAGGCGCTGGAAGATGTGGCCCGTCGCGAGGTGGCGTTCCATGCCAAGGATGCGCACGTGGCAGAAAAGGCGGCGTCGCGCATCGTGGCCAAGCTGCTGGCGGGGCCGATGGCTGCGCTGCGCCGCACGCTGCAGCGTGGCGAGCCGCTTGACCAGCAGGCCATGATGCTGCTCGAGATGTTCGCGCCCCAGGGCGCCGCGTCGCCGCCGGCGCAGCCGCCCGCCGATCTCCCGATCCGCCGGGCCGCCGCCGTACCGTCCCCGACGCCCAAGAGCGCCTCCCGCCTCCCAACCCTGTCGGCCGTCGACCCGACGGCCGATCGGCACGTACCGCTCGCCATGTCAAGCGAGCAGTACACCTGAGTTCGTCCCTCATCCGTCCGTTATGAACGACCTGCTGTTGCGCGCGCTGCGCCGAGAAGCCGTCGACCGTCCCCCCGTGTGGATGATGCGACAGGCCGGGCGCTATCTCCCCGAGTACCGGGCGGTGCGTGCGAAGTCCGACTTCCTCACGATGTGCCGCACGCCCGAGCTCGCGGTGGAGGTCACCCTGCAGCCGATCGATCTTGTCGGGGTGGATGCGGCGATCATCTTCAGCGACATCCTGGTCGTGCCCGAAGCGATGGGCATGCACCTGACCCTCGACGAAGGCGTGGGACCGCAGTTCTCCTCGCCCATTCGTTCAGCGGCCGACATGGCGCGTCTCAATCCGGTCGAGCCGCGGGATCAGCTCGCCTACATGCTCGACGCGCTGCGCATGGCGCGCCGAGAACTGAATGGCCGCGTGCCGCTCATCGGTTTTGCCGGCGCCCCATGGACGCTCGCTGCGTACATGGTGGAGGGCAAAGGCACCAAGCAGTTCGCGGTGGCCAAGAAGATGTTGTTCGAACAGCCGGCGCTCGCACACGCGCTGCTCGACCAGCTGGCCACGGCCGTCGGCGACTTCCTCGTCGCTCAGGTCGAGGCCGGCGCGCAGGTGGTGCAGCTGTTCGAATCGTGGGCCGGCGCGCTTGGCCCTGACGAGTTCCGCACCTTCTCGCTTCCGTATCTGGCCAAGGCGGCCCAGCGGGCGCGTGAGGCCGGTGTGCCGGTGATCGTGTTTGCCCCGGGTGGCGGGTGGGCGCTCAGCGAGATCGCGGCGGCCACGCACGCTGATGCGATCGGCGTGGACTGGCACACGACGCCGCAGGAAGCCCGGCGTCAGACCGATCCGTTCGGTGTGGCCCTTCAGGGGAACCTGGATCCGTGCACCCTGTACGCGCCGGTCGAGGAGATCCGACGCCGCACGCACGCCATGATCGAGGCGTTCGGCCCGGTGGGACACGTGGCCAACCTCGGCCACGGCATCCTGCCCGACATGAAGCCCGATCACGCACGGGCGTTCATCGACGCCGTCAAGGAATGGCAGTGGACCGACGAACGCCGGGCGGCGGCGCTCGCCAACGCGGCGCCAGCCGATCCGCAGCTCGCGGGCGTGTCATGAACGCCGCCGTCCACCAGCCCGAGACGGCGCCGGTCGTGCCCGCCTCGTCGCGCCGCACCGAAGCCACCCGCTGGATCGCGGGGCTGCACGACGAGTTGACGTCGTTCTTCGGCCGGCTCGATCGGGGCGGGACGTTCACCGAGGACCGCTGGGAACGTCCCGGCGGTGGCGGTGGCGTGGCCCGCGTGATGACCGACGGCGTGACCTTCGAGAAGGCCGGCATCAACCGCTCGGCGGTGATGGGCGAACTGCCGGAGCTGGCGGCGCGGCGTCTCGGCGGTCGCGGAGCGGCGGTGGGCGCGACGCACTTCTTCGCGACCGGTGTGAGCCTCGTGGTACACCCGCGCAGCCCGAAAGTGCCCACCGTGCACCTCAACGTGCGCTACTTCGAGCTCACCGACGACGCCGGGAACATCACCGACAGCTGGTTCGGCGGCGGCACCGATGTCACGCCATTCTATCCGCACGAGGACGACCCGCGCACGTTTCACGTCGCCCTGAAGGCGATGTGCGACCGGCATCACGCCGGGTTCTATCCGGCGTTCAAGGCGTGGTGCGACGAGTACTTCGTGAACACGCACCGCGACAACGAAGCGCGCGGCTGCGGCGGCATCTTTTTCGATCACCTGCGTGGCGACGATCCGGCCTACGGCCTCGATTACGATGCAACGCAGGCGTTCGTGACCGACGTGGCGCGGGTGCTGCGGCACGCCTACGAGCCGCTCGTCGACCGGCGGCGCGACGAGCCGTTCAGTGACGCCGAGCGGGAGTTCCAGCTCGTGCGCCGTGGCCGCTATGTGGAGTTCAATCTCGTGCACGATCGAGGCACGACCTTCGGGTTGCAGACCAATGCGCGGGTGGAGAGCGTCCTCATGAGTCTGCCCCCGCTGGCGATGTGGCAATACGCACCTCGCTATGCCCCCGATTCCTTCGAGGCTCGGCTGCTGCGCCTGCTGGAGCCACGCGACTGGACTACGGACGTCGCGGGAGCGTGAACCATGCGTGCGCTCGCTGACCAGATTGGCAACGTGCCGACCGTCGATTCCGACTCCGGCTCGTCGCGCTCTGTCGCCGTAGTCGGCGCCGGGGTCACCGGGCTTGTCGCGGCCTACGAACTGCGTCGGCGCGGGGTCAACGTCACGCTGTACGAGGCCAGCGGCCACGCGGGGGGCGCCATTCGCACCACGCACGCCGACGGCTTTCTCGCCGAGCATGGCCCCAACTCGTTCGTGACCTCGGCCCCGGTCGATGCCCTGCTCCGACAGCTCGACCTCGAAGACGATGTGGTGGAGGCCAACCCGGGAGCCAACCGACGCTATGTAGTGCGGGACGGCGTCCCCCTGGCCTTCCCGATGACGCCGCCGGCCATGCTGGGGACGAAGCTGCTGTCGTTCCGGGCCAAGCTGCGGGTGCTGATGGAGCCGCTCCTGCGTCCGCGCACCTCCACGGACGACGAATCGGTGGCGTCGTTCGTCCGGCGCCGGCTCGGGCACGAAGTGCTGGACTTTGCCGTCGACCCGTTCATCTCGGGCATCTTCGCGGGCGACGCCGAATCGCTGAGCATGACGCACGCCTTTCCCCGCGTGGCCGAGCTCGAGCGCGAGTACGGCTCGCTGTCCAAGGGGCTCATGGCGCAGCGCAAGCGGCGTCCGAACGACGAGGCCCACCCCACGGCCCATCAGGGCCCGATGACCTCGTCGCCACCGGCGCGGGCGAGGCTCATCTCGTTCGTGGACGGCATGCAGTCGCTCACCGATGCCCTCGAAGCGTCGCTGTCGGGCACGTTGCGCCTTGGCTGCCCGGTGCGCCTCGTGCACCGGAACGAGTCGCGCTGGGTGGTCGATGCCGGACAGGATGGCGCGGCGCGTTCGCGGACGGTGGACGCGGTGGTCATGGCCACACCGGCCCACGTGCTGGCCGCGATGGAGCTGCCGGCGGCCATGCGCAAGTTCGCGGCGCCGATCGAGCGGGTGGAGTATCCGCCGGTCAGCACGCTCACACTCGGTTTCCGGCGCATGGACGTCGCGCATCCGCTCGATGGCTTCGGCATGCTGATCCCCCACGCGGAAAAGCGCAGCCTGCTGGGTGCCCTGTTCAGCTCCTCGCTGTTTCCCGGCCGGGCGCCGGAGGACTACGTGGCGATCACCTGCTTCGTGGGTGGCGCGCGGCAGCCGGAGCGCGCCCGCGAGGACACCGACCTGATGGTCGAGCGGGTGCTCGCCGACCTGCGCCAGCTCCTCGGTGTGCGCGGCGAACCGGAGTTCGCGAAGCACGTGTACTGGTCGCGCGCCATCCCGCAGTACACGGTGGGCTATCAGGCCGTGAAGGACGCCGCCGAGGTCACCGAGCGCCAGAACCCCGGGCTGTACCTGGCCGGCAACTACCGGAACGGCGTGTCGGTGGGCGACTGCATCGCGAGCGGCCAGCAGGTGGCGGACCAGGTGGAGGCGTACCTGGCGCGGGCGGGGTGAAACTGCGGTCGAACGGCGGAACAGCGCGAGCGAGGCGACGCGAGCCACGGGGCGCGAGCAATGAAGCGCGAGCCGGGGAGCGATTCCTGGCTCGCGGTTCTTTTCTCGCGGTCGTTTGCTCGCGCCGTGACCCGCTGGCGCCGTTCCGCCGTCGCAGCCTAACTTCCACCCATGGATCTCGACCTGCTGTGCATTGCGCCCCATCGCGACGACGCCGAACTGACCTGCGGCGGCACCCTCATCAGGTCGGTGGATCAGGGGAAGCGCGTGGGTATCCTCGACCTCACGCAGGGTGAGATGGGCACGCGGGGGTCGGCGGCACTGCGCGCGGCGGAGGCTGACGCGGGGCAGCGCGTGATGGGCGTGCACGTCCGCGAAAACCTAGGCCTGCCCGACGCCGGCGTGCGCAACGACGACGAGACCCGCGCCCTGCTGGTGCAGGTGCTGCGACGGTTGCGCCCGCGGGTGGTGATCGCGCCCGCTCCGCGCGGCCGACACCCGGATCATCGGCGCACGACGGAGCTCGCGCGCGATGCCTGCTTCCTGAGCGGGTTGGCCAAGTACGCGCCGGGCGACCATCCGGCGTTTCGCCCGTTCAAGCTGCTGCACACCATCGCGTATCGCGAGGACCACGTGAAGCCCACGTTCGTCGTGGACATCACGGCGCAGTTCGAGCGCAAGCTCGAAGCGATTCGCCGCTATGGCTCGCAGTTCGACGGCACGACGCAGGCCGGCGAGGTCTATCCCAACGGCGAACCGCTCTATGACATCGTGCGGCATCACGCGGCGCATTACGGATCACTCATTCGCGTGCAGTACGGCGAGCCCTTCTACACTGACGAGACGATGCACGTCGACGACGTGACCGCGCTCGGTGTGTCCACGTTCTGACTCCCTCATCATGAGCGACCACGGCACCGAAAGGCACGCCGCCAGCGGCATCGACTACGGCTCGTATCTGCGCCTCGAGGAGTTGCTCGCGCTGCAGACGCCGCAGTCGACACCAGAGCATCCGGACGAACTGCTGTTCATCGTGGTGCATCAGGCGAGCGAACTGTGGTTCAAGGTGCTGCGCCACGAGATGGACACCCTAATCACCGCGCTCGAGGCGTTCGACACCATGCGGGCACTGCTCGCGGTGCAGCGCGTGAACGTGCTCACCGAGATCGTGGCGCAACAGCTCGGTGCGCTCGACACGCTGCCGCCGCAGCGCTTTGCGCAGTTCCGCGGGTATCTCGGTTCGAGCAGCGGTTCGCAGAGCGCCCAGTTCCGCGCCATCGAAGCCACGGCCGGCCTGCGCGACCCGCACTTTCTGCAGGCCATCAGCGAGCATGGCGAGCCACCCGCCGAGGTGCAGGCCGCGCTGCAGCGACCGACGTTGCAGTCGCTGGTGCTCGCATTGCTCGCCCACGAGCGCATGCCGCTGGAAGAGCTCTACATGGGCCCCGGCCCCACGCCGCTCTTCCTGCTGGTGGAGGGGCTGCTGGAATTCGAGCAGCGCTTCGCCCGCTGGCGCTTTCTGCACGTGCAGTTGGTGGAGCGCATCATCGGTCCCGGCACCGGCGGTACCGGCGGGACGCTGGGGGCCAAGTACCTCTCGCGTACGGTGAGTCACAAGTTCTTCCCGGAGCTGTGGGCGGTCCGGTCGAAGTTCTACGGGCGGTAGCGCGACATGCTCTACGACGTGTCGATTCCGCTCGCGGCCACCACGCCCGAGTGGCCGGGCGACCACCGCTTCGAGTGTGGGTGGACCTGTCGCCGCGAGCGCGACGACAGCGTGAATCTCGCGGCCGTCACCACCAGCTTCCACGTCGGGACACACGCCGATGCCCCGCTGCACGTGCACAGCGCGTGGCCGGCCTCGGAGGCGCTCGAACTCGACGCCTTCGTGGGCCCGGCGCGCGTCATCACGTTGCCGGCGCAGCACGACCTGTCGCAGGACCTTGATGTCGAGTACGTAGTGAAGCTGCTAGGCGGAATCATTCCGCCACGGGTGCTGCTGCGCACGGGCGTGAGTGTCGCCGACGGGGCGTTTCCCGCCGACTGGCCCTGCCTCACGCCTACCGCTGCGGCGTGGCTGGTCCACCAGGGACTCCGACTCTGGGGCGTGGACGCGCCGAGCGTGGACCGGCGGGAGAGCAAGGAGCTTACGGTGCATCACGCGTTGCTGGGGCACAATGCGTTCGTGCTCGAGAATCTCGACCTGCGCCATGTGCCAGCGGGGCTCTACGAGCTCATCGCGCCGCCGCTGGCAGTGGTGGGAGCCGATGCGGCGCCGGTGCGGGCGTTGTTGCGCGCGGTGGTCGTGCCGGGGCGATGAGCGAGGCGGACTTGAGGTCGCGGACGCGCGGGGCCGTATCTGTCGCACGGGGAGTGCACGGTATGTGTGGCGCTAATCCGGGGATTTCGGGATCTCGGGGATAAAGACCCTTGAAACGCGGATGCAAGCGGATGTCGCGGATTTCACGGATCCAAATCTGTTTCTCGGTATCCGTGCAATCCGCGTGATCGCCTTTCCCATCCGTGTTTTGATGGTGTTGATCCGCGGAATCCGGCTGCCATCCCGTGATCCCGACGCGCGGCGATGAAGGCACCCTCGTCAACTCATTCCGGCGGCGTCGGTGATTTGAGTTCGGAAAGCTTCTCATCGATGCGGGCTGGCACGAGCAGGCTGTCAGCGATGGCTGCGATGCCCTCGGCTTCGGCCCACGCCCGCTCGAGGGCTGCCAGCTCGCCCTCCATGGCCCGGCGCTCGGCGTCTTCGTGCAACGCCATCTCAAACGCCAATCGCGCGGCGGGAGGTACGTACTGAAGGTCTCCGGTGTCACCGAGGGCCTGCTTTGCTCCCCACGCACGCCGCTGCGTGGCCGCCCAGCGGCCGAAGTGCTCTGGGCCACCAGCCTGTTCAATGAGGTGCACACCATCGGCGATCAGCGAGCGTGCAGCGCCGGCCCGATTCACGCGTGGAAGTACTTGGCGTAGCAGGGGCAACGCGTCTGCGCCATGCAGCTGTGTACGACCGATCTCGCCATTGGATTTGTGGTTCCAGTCCGACATCCAGCGGTCGTGCGACACACGGCGTCCATCGACGACCTCGTAGCGCTCACTGAATCCCACCTCGATACCCCAGCCGGCAGCGGTCGGGCTTTCGATGAGTCGTGGCATGCCGAAGGCCACGAACTGCCCCCCCTCGGGATGCGGCAACGGACGCGAGGAGCGAAGGTTCTGGCCAACGATCGCTCCGCTCAGTGCCAGCACCTGGAAGAGCGGCAGCAAGGCGAGGACGCCGGCACCGGTCGCAATCGCACCACCGGCCAGCAGTCCGATACCGCCGACCGCGCCGACCGCCGTCACCGCGTTGCGAAACCGTCGCTTGCCGAACTGATCACCATAACGCCACGCCGCGAACTCGGGCCGCTGCGGTTCGCCGATGCGCACCAACTCCGTGCCGTCGCGCAGCCGCGCAAGACCGATGTGGTCGGTGCTCACGCGCACGCGCGTGCCGCGAAAGGCGCGCTCGCCCTGCTCGATGGCTTCCCAGCGCGTCTCGAATGGCGTGAGGTTCCACCGTTCGCACGCGCGGCACACCACCCACAACCGGCCGCGCTTCGCGTCGAACGCGATGCGGCGGCCGATCGGGAGCGCCTCGATCGACTCATTGCGGCCGAGGCACTTCGTGCAGTGGATGCAGGTGGCGTACATAACGGTTCTGCGATGGACGAATAGCCGTGCGCGACTCAGGCGCGATCCGACGGTGTGGCGCCCGCCCCGCGCAGCTGCCGCAGCCGGTCCTCCACCGCAGCGGGCGTGAACATGTCATCGGCGATCTTCGCGATCACCTCGGCTTCCTCCCACGCGCGCTCGAGCGCGGACAGCTCGCCTTCCATGGCGAGTCGTTCGGTTTCCTCGTGGAGGGCCATTTCGAGGGCGAGGCGTGAGCGCACGTCGAGCGAATGCAGCGTGCCGGGGAGCTTCCGGACGGTGTTTCGCTTCCGATGCAGGGCATCGGCATTCCGGCCTGCCCCCCAGAGCTTGCCACCCGGTTTCCAGCCGCTGGCCTGCTGCACTGTCGTCCACACCCGCATGGGGTCGCCCGCCGCCTCCAGCAGCTGTACCGCGTCCTGTACCTCGGTGCGTGACCCACCGAACCGATTCACGGTGGGCATGATCCGTTGCGCGACGCGCATGGCGTCCTCGCCGGTCAGCAGGTGTGTGCCCTGCACCGACTCGAGCCGCAGCCGGAGCACACCATCGTCGAGCGACCGGTCCAGCGCGCTCATGCGCGCATGCTTGCGCTGCAGCTCCACGAGTTGCCCATCCGGAAGCGCGACATGCCCGATGGACTTGCTCTGCCGCCCGTTGATGAGCGCATCCCAGATGCCCGCGTTCCCGTACACCCCGGCGAAGCTGCCCACACTGGCCCCGGCCGCCATCACCCCGCCGATGATGGCCACGGCGCTGCCGACAACCGCCCCGGTCACCAGGAGCTGACGCTTGCGGCGCGCGCCGAACTGGTCCCCGTACCGCCACGCCGCCATCTCGGGACGCTGCGGCGCGCCGATGCGAATGAGGTCCACTCCCTCGCGCAGCCGCGCCAGCCCGATCTGATCGGTGCTGACCCGCAGCCGGGTGTCTCGGAACCGACCTTCCATGGCCTCGATGGCTTCCCAGCGCTCATCGAGCGGTGAGAGGTTCCACCGACCGCAGCCGCGGCAGATCACCCACAGGCGCCCGCGCGCGCTGTCGAAGGCCAGCCGGCTACCGACCGGGAAGACCTCGAACGCCTCGTTCGTGCCAAGCGATTGGGTGCAGTGGATGCAGGTCGTGAACATGGACGGGTGCTGGAACCATGGGGGCGCCCTGCTGGCGCCCTTCCCCGTTCCGTACGGCGCCAGCCTACCGTAAGTTCCGCCATCGGCACGGGTTAGCTAGTTTTTCCGGATGTCCCAATCGCCCGTGTATCTCGACCACGCCGCCACCACGCCGGTGCGCGATGAGGTCATGGCCGCCATGGCCCCGTTTTTCGGCCCGCTTTTCGGCAACCCCAGCAGTGTGCACCGGTGGGGCCGCGAGGCGCGCGTCGCGCTGGACGAGGCCCGCGATCGCCTGGCCGGGTGCCTCGGGGCACACCCCGACGAGGTCTGCTTCACCTCAGGTGGCACCGAGGGCGACAACTTCGCCATCCTCGGCGCTTTCCGCACGCTGAGGGCACAAGGGCGGCGCGCCGCGATCACGACGCCCATCGAGCACAAGGCGGTGCTGGCAGCGGTGCATCAGGTCGTGCACGAGGGAGGCGAGGAACGGCTGGTGCGCGTGCACGGCAACGGGCAGGTGGACACGGCGCATTTCGCCGAGTTGCTCGATGCGCAGGTGGCCATCGCGAGCGCGATGTGGGTGAACAACGAGGTCGGGGTCATTCAGGACGTGCCCGCCCTTGCCGCCCAGGCCAAGACGGCGGGCGCGGTGTTTCATACCGATGGCGTGCAAGCCTTCGGCAAGGTCGCCATCGACGCCCGTACGCAGCCGTTCGACCTGCTCACGCTGTCCGGGCACAAGATCGGCGCCCCCAAGGGCATCGGCGCGCTCTACATCCGTCGCGACACGCCGCTCGAGCCGATGTTGCACGGTGGCTCGCAGGATCGTGGGCGACGGCCGGGCACGGAGAACGTGGCCTTTGCCGTGGGGCTCGCCACCGCGGCGGAACTGGTGCTCGCCGAGCACGCCGCCGAGCAGGCGCGACTCCTTGCGCTGCGCGAGGCGCTCGAACAGGGGCTGCGCGCCCGCATCCCCGATGTGGTCATTCACGCGGCCGACGCGCCGCGCGCCGCGCACATCGTCAACGTGTCCATTCCCGGCACCAGCAGCGAGTCGATGCTCATGGCGCTCGACCTGCGCGGCATCGCCTGCAGCGCGGGGTCGGCGTGCCAGAGCGGGAGCGTCTCGGCGTCGCACGTGCTGAGCGCGATGGGCGTGGCCCCGGATCTGGCCAATGCCGCCCTGCGGCTGTCACTCGGCTGCCTCAGCACCCCCGACGACGTGCCGCGCACGGTGGAGGTGCTGGCCACGCTCGCCGAAAAGTCGCGTGCCCCTCGGGCCGCCGCCGTGTTCGAGACGGTGGAGTTCTGACGGCATGACGCTCGGTGACGCCCTGCAGCCGCAGCGTGGGGATCGCGTGCTCGTGGCCATGAGTGGCGGCGTGGACTCGAGCGTGGCCGCCGCCCTGCTGGTGGAGGCCGGGTGCGACGTGGTGGGGGTGACGATGAAGCTGCACGGCGACGGCGCCGAGGTGCCCGACCGGCCCTGCTGCTCGCTCGATGCCACCAGCGATGCGCGGCGCGTGTGCGAGAAGCTCGGCATTCCGCACTACGTCACCAACCTGGTCGATCACTTCGGGCACGACGTGCTCGACGACTTCGTGCAGGAGTACGCGCGCGGCCGCACGCCCATTCCGTGCGTGCGCTGCAACACGTTCACGAAGTTCCGCGACCTGCTGCACAAGGCCGACGCCATTGACGCCCCGTGGCTCGCGACGGGGCACTACGCGCGCATGGGGCGCGTGGGCGAGCACGCCGTGATGCGGCGCGGGCTCGATCCGGCCAAGGACCAGAGCTATTTCCTTTGGGGCATCGATCGCCCGGTGCTCGACCGGCTCGTGTTGCCCATAGGCGGGCAGACCAAGGCCGAGACGCGCGAGATCGCGCGGCGCTTCGGGCTGCGCACGGCGGAGAAAGTCGAGAGTCAGGACATCTGCTTCGTACCCGATGGTGATCACGTGCGCGTGATTGCTGAACACCTCGGCGCCGATGCCCCCGCGCTGCAGCGCGGGCCGCTACGCCTCGCGACGGGCGACGTGATCGGCGAGCATGAAGGCTTCGCGCGCTATACGATCGGGCAGCGCAAGGGGCTGCCCGGCGGGTTCGCCGAGCCGATGTACGTGGTGGAGATCGTGCCGAGCGAGCGCGCGGTGGTGATCGGCCCACGCGAGGCGCTGCTGGGGCGTGGCCTGGAGGCGCGTGAACTCAACTGGCTCGTGGCCGCGCCACCGGCCGTCGGCGCGTCGGTGCAGGTGCAGGTGCGCAATCGCGCCAGACCGTCACCGGCGACGATCGTGCGCCTCGACGCAGCGGGCATCGAGCTGGCGCTCGACGAACCCATTCAGGCCATCTCGCCGGGGCAGTCGCTGGTGCTGTACGACGGTGACGTGGTGCTGGGCGGTGGCGTGATCGAGCGTGGCATGCGCGCGGCGCCTTCGAGGCGGTTGCCGCTGCTTGCGGGATGAGCCGGGCGCGCCAGTGGCGCGCCCGGTTGCATTCGGGGAACCCAGCCGTGCTCTCGCTACCGCTGCGGAGTCAGTTGAATCGTGCGCGGCACGGTCACCTTTTCTTCACATCCGCCCACTATGCGCGTTCCCACGGTGACCGTATCCGTACGGCTTGCGTACCCCGCCGCGACCGTCCGGAGCTCGAAGGTTCCTGCGCGGATCGTGAAGCTGGCGACCTGTTCCACCGGGCCAGTCAGTGGCTGTCCGCCCGGAGCGAGGTTCGTGACGGTGACCCGCGCCAGCTGCCCGAGGTCGGCGTTGGTCACCGCGTCGACCACGGTCAGGACGATGCCGGGCTTCGGTGGCCCCACACACACGAAGTCATCGGAAACGCAGGATGAGAGAGCCGGGAGCAACAGACACGCGCCTCCGACCGTGATAAGCAAGCGGCAGCTCGAGAATGACATCGCGAGAACACCTGGAGGTTGGCACGAAGGCCGACTTCATCGGCAAGAATTTGAGCGGCCTTGGATGTGCACCTTGGCCGAGCAGATATGCGAGGATGGAGAGGGCGCGCCGGCGGTGCGCCCCGTAAGTGACTCTGGACGGCGCATGGGAACGCCCCAAGGGTGCTACCGCTGCGGAGTCAGTTGAATCGTGCGCGGCACGGTCACGATATCTTCGCATCCACTGACGATGCGCGTTCCCACGGTAACTGTGTCCGTTCGGGTGGCGTACCCGGTCGCGACCGTCCGGAGTTCGTAGGTTCCTGCGCGGATCGTGAAGCTGCCGACTTCTTCGACCGAACGCGTGAACGACTGTCCGCCCGGACCGAGGTTCGTGACGGTGACCCGAGCCAGCTGCCCAAGGTCGGCGTTGGTAACCGCGTCGACCACGGTCAACACGATGCCGGGTTTCGGTGGCCCCGCACACACGAAGTCGTCGGAAACGCAGGATGAGAGAGCCAGCAACAGAAAGGGCCCGCCAAGGGCCGCAATCGAGTGTGCCCGTGGGAATCGCATGATTAGAACACCTGCAGATTGGCGCCAAGATCCTGCTTCATCTGCCTGAAGTTGCTGAAGACGCCGCTGGAGCCCCCCTGTTCCGAGAACACGATGCCATAGAAGGCGACCGAGTTGGGGAGACCGCCGAACATCGCGAAAACGGGGCTTCCACTATCGCCCTTCTCAACATTGAGATGCGCCTTGTCAGAGCAGACGATCACCGGCCGTCCGTACTCGGCCAATCGCACGTCTTTGCATGTCTCGTACACACTGCCAAACGTCCAGCCAGTGGCCAGTCCAACCTTGTGGACAGCCTCGTTGAAGAGCGGATACTCGACGGAGGCGATGACGTTCCAATACGGATCAGCTGAATCGATCACGTTCGATCCACTCGTCTGCCAAAGACCAGAGACACCGAACGTCGTTCGCGCAATCAGCCCCGGTGCCCACCCGAGCGTGTCCGCCGAAAACAGATCCACACCTGTTGCGGTGTATGCCGCAACATCTGCACGTCGACATTTGCGGGGCGCGAACAGCGTTCCGCAGGAATAGGTGGATGGATCGGTGACCTCCGCTCCGAAGAAGGGGGCGTTGCCAGCGTTGTTCTGCCGAATCGGACCGCCATCGAGTGACCACGGATTCGCGGTACAGTGGGAATTAGTGAGCACGAGCTGCTGAGTCCCGCGACGCGCTCCGATCGTCGTCGTGCAGCCCGAAGGACCAAGTTGATAGCCGCCAGTGATCGGGCGATGCCGGTCATTCAATGTGGCAGACCTTGTGAACGAGGCGAGATTCTCGCGCCGGAATTCCACGACCGCTCTCGCGAGGCTTGTTGCGCGCGCGGCATGCACTCGCGATTCGGCGGCCATGGAAGTCACCCCGATCACAACTTTCCCGCGCCGCTCATCGATGTCCAATGAAACCACGTCGTCATCCTGAAAGGCACTGACGAACAGCTCCGTGCGCACCTTATGCAGCTGAGCGAAGGAGTGCTCAGCT
>JBEILM010000006.1:0-66480 GCA_040379205.1 Gemmatimonas sp. | reverse complement strand
TCGCCGATCGTGTACGGCAGGACGAAGTAGCCATCCGCCAGCCCCTGCATCAGCGCCGAGGCACCGAGGCGGTTGGCCCCGTGATCGGAGAAGTTGGCCTCGCCGGCCACATGCAGGCCGGGGATGGTGCTCATGAGGTTGTAGTCCACCCAGAGCCCGCCCATTGTGTAGTGCACGGCCGGGTAGATGCGCATCGGCTGCTCGTACGGGTTCTCGTCCGTGATGCGCTGGTACATGTCGAACAGGTTGCCGTAGCGTTCGGCAATGGTCTGTTTGCCGAGGCGCTTGATGGAGTCGGCGAAATCGAGGTATACGCCAAGTCCGCCGGGGCCCACCCCGCGCCCTTCGTCGCACACTTCCTTGGCGGCACGTGACGCGATGTCGCGCGGCGCGAGGTTGCCGAAGCTCGGATACTTGCGCTCGAGGTAGTAGTCGCGCTCCGATTCGGGAATGGCCGACGCGGCCCGGGTATCGCCCGTCTTCTTCGGCACCCAGATCCGCCCGTCGTTGCGCAGCGACTCCGACATGAGCGTGAGCTTGGACTGATGCTCGCCGTGTACCGGGATGCACGTGGGGTGAATCTGCGTGTAGCACGGGTTGGCGAACGCCGCCCCCCGCTTGTGCGCCCGCCACGACGCGGTGACGTTGGAATACATGGCGTTCGTGCTCAGGAAGAACACGTTGCCGTAGCCGCCCGTGGCCAGCACCACGGCGTCGGCCGCGTGCGAAGTGACTTTGCCAGTCAAGAGATTGCGCGTCACGATGCCGCGCGCATGCCCGTCCACGACCACGAGATCGAGCATCTCTTCGAAGGTGTGCATCTGCACCTTCTTGAGGCCCACCTGCCGCTCCAGCGCCGAGTAGGCGCCGAGCAGCAGTTGCTGCCCCGTCTGCCCGCGCGCGTAGAAGGTGCGCGACACCTGCGCACCGCCGAACGAGCGGTTGGCCAGCAGCCCGCCGTATTCGCGCGCGAACGGCACACCCTGCGCCACACACTGGTCGATGATGTTCACCGACACCTGCGCGAGGCGGTACACGTTGGCCTCGCGGGCCCGGAAGTCTCCCCCCTTGATGGTGTCGTAGAACAGGCGACGCACCGAATCGCCGTCGTTCTGGTAATTCTTGGCGGCGTTGATGCCGCCCTGCGCCGCGATGGAGTGGGCGCGGCGCGGCGAATCGTGGAAGACGAAGCAGGAGACGTGGTAGCCGAGTTCGGCCAACGTCGCCGCCGCCGAGGCACCGGCGAGCCCGGCGCCCACCACGATCACGGAATGCTTCCGCTTGTTGGCGGGGTTCACCAGCTTCATCGAGAAGCGGTGCTGGTCCCACTTGGACTCGAGGGGACCGCTGGGGATCTTGGAGTTCAGGTCGAGCATCTCAGTGAGTCTCCGCCGCCGCCGTGGTGGCGTGGTCCGCGCCGTCCTGCAGCGCCGGCGCCTCGGGGAACAGGCCGGCCATGGAGGCGACCGGGATGGCGATGAAGCCGCCGGCGACGACGATCGCGAGGACCAGCGCCAGCCGGCGCTTGAGCGGCTGGGGCGACGGGCGCGCCGCACCGAGGGTACGCACCGCTGCCCACGTGCCGTGGAACAGGTGCAACCCCAGCGCCGCCATGGCGAGGATGTAGAACGCGGCCACGGTCGGATTCGCGAGGCCGATGCGCACGTTGTTGTAGGGGTCGAGGTGCGTGAACTGCGGATGCACCGTGCCCAGCGTCATGTGCAGGATGTGAAACACGATGAATACCAGCAGGAGCACACCGCCCCAGCGAATGGTTTTCGCCGCGAACGTGGTGACCTGCGGACGGCGCTGCGCATATGCCTGCGGACGGGCGGCGCGCGAGATCATCGTGAGCTGGTACGCCGCGAGGGCGTGCAGGGCGACCGCCGCCAGCAGGCCGAGCCGGATGGCCCACAGCAGCGGCATGCTCGTACGGAGCAGCAGGGCGTAGTCGTGCATGGCCCCCTGTCCCTTGAACATCAGGAAATTGCCGGACATGTGGCCGAGCACGAACAGGATCCCGATGATCCCGGTCACGGCCATGACGATCTTCTTGCCGATCGTGCTCTGCCAGAAGCGCGAGAGAGCGTACATAAGCGGGGTGGAAGAAGAAACCGGCGCAGTCACCGTGGTGAACGCGCCGGTCCCGTGAGCATCAGAGGGAGATCACCGACATGGGTTCGCGCACGGCTTGGGCCGAACGCTCGAGCGCCGCGCGCTCATCGGCCGTGAGCTCGATCTCCAGCACCTTCTCGAGTCCGTTCCTGCCGAGCTTGCAGGGCACACCGAGATACAGCCCCGACATGCCGTACTCGCCTTCGAGCCAGGCGGCACACGGCAGGATGCGCTTGCGGTCGTGAACGATGGCATCGACCATCTCCACCGCGCCCGACGACGGCGCGTAGTACGCCGAGCCGGTCTTGAGATACTTCACGATCTCGGCGCCACCGTCACGCGCCCGCTGCACGATGGCCTGCAGCTGCTCCTCGCCCATGAGCTGGCGGATGGGAATGCCGCTAATGGTGGTGTAGGAGATGAGCGGCACCATCGTGTCGCCGTGGCCGCCGAGCACCATCGCCTGGATGTCGCGCACCGACACGTCGAGCGCCTCGGCGATGAACGACCGGTAGCGCGCGGTGTCGAGCACGCCGGCCATGCCGATCACACGCTCGCGCGGGAAACCGGTGACCGCCTTGGCGACGTAGCACATCACGTCGAGCGGGTTGGACACCACGATCACGATCGCGTTCGGCGAGGTCGCCTTGATCTGCTCCGCGACCGACTTCACGATGCCGGCGTTGGTGTTGAGCAGGTCGTCGCGCGACATGCCCGGCTTGCGCGCGATGCCGGCCGTGATGACGACGATATCCGAGCCCGCCGTCTCCTCGTAGCCGTTGGTGCCGATGACGCGCGTGTCGAAGCCTTCGACCGGCGCCGACTCCCACTGGTCGAGGCCCTTGCCCTGCGGGATGCCCTCGACCACATCGACCATCACTACCGTGCGACCGAGCGATTTCTCGGCGATGCGCTGCGCCGTGGTGGCGCCGACGTTACCCGCGCCTACGACCGTGATCTTGTTGACCATGTTGTGCCGAATCTCCGGACGGCTATCGATGCGAAGGAACTGCGTTGCGATTGGGTTTCGCGCGGCGCACCACCTAAATCAGTGATGGATGGTTAGCTGCACCGCGGCGACCGGGGGTGTTAAAGCGCAACATAGAGCGGTGCGCGGCACCGAGCAACACGCGTACCACCCGGTCCTAGCCGCCAACCTCGCTCAGCGCACGCAGCCCACCGACACGCATCTGCAGCAGCGCGTGCTCCTTGGGTTTCTCGGCGAGCGCCTTGGCAAAGAGGGGCGCGAGGGGCTCACCCCGACGCAGCGCATCCCGCAACACCACTTCATGGTCCCCGAACAGGCAGGTGCGCAGGCGCCCGTCGGCCGTCAGGCGCACGCGGTTGCACCGTTCGCAGTAGGTGTGCGTCATCGGCGTGATCACCCCGACGCTCCCCGGGGCGCCGGGATACCGGTAGTACACGGCAGGGCCGTTGCCGCGCGCCGGCCCCCCGTCGGGCAGCAACTCGCCCGAGGCCCGCCCCCGCTCGAGGACCTCCGCGCTCGGCACGACGTGGTCCCACGTCAGCTCCCGCAATTCACCCACCGGCATCAACTCGATGAAGCGAACGTGCCACGGGTGCACGCGCGTGAGCGCGGCAAAGTCGGCGATCTCGTCGTCGTTGATGCCGCGCATCACCACGACGTTGATCTTGATGGGGCCGATGCCGGCCTCCTGTGCCGCCGTGGCGGCCCGCACGAGATCGAACCCGAGGTCACGTCGCGCAATGGCGACGACCCGGTCCGGACGCAGCGAGTCGGCGCTGATGTTCACGCGGTCGAGCCCGGCCTCCGCGAGGTCACGCGCCATCTCGGGCAGCTTGACCCCATTTGTCGAGAGCGCGATGTCCTCGATGTCGGGAATGTCGCGCAGCATGCGGATGAGCGTGGGAAGCTGCGGGCGGATGGTCGGTTCACCGCCGGTGATGCGCAGGCGCCGAAGCCCGAGCGGTGCGAGCTGGCGCACCACGTCGGCGATCTCCTCGTAGCGGAGGATCTCTTGCTTCGGGAGCCAGGGTAGCCCCTCCAGTGGCATGCAGTACTGGCACCGGAAGTTGCAGCGATCGGTGACCGAGATGCGCAGATACTCGATGCGGCGGCCGAACTGGTCCTGCATCAGCGGGGGGCTCCCGTCGGCGCCGGGCGCGTGGGGTCGATCCACGCGCGCTCCCCGTCCAGGTAGTGCTCTCGCTTCCAGATCGGCACCCGCAGCTTGAGCGCCTCGATGATGGCCCGTGCTCCGTCGAGCGCCGGACCGCGATGCGCGTGGGCGGCCACGATGGCCACGCTCACCTCACCGATCGCCAGCGTGCCGATGCGATGCTCGATCGTCACCCGCAGCCCCGGCGTCCGGTCGCACACCTCGCGCGCCACTGCGGCCAGCTCCGAGGCCGCCATATCCTCGTAGGCTTCGTAGTCCATACCCGACACCGCCCGCCCATCGTTACGGTCGCGCACGGTACCGAGGAAGACCGATAGCGCCCCGACCCCAGCCGCCTGGGCCCGGTTGATGAGGGCACCCACGTCGATCGCGTGGTCGACGACCGCGGCGTGCAGCAGCCCCGAGGCGCGTTCGGACGGATCGGCGGTGGTCACGGGCTCAGCCACCCGCGACCGGCGGAATGACCGCCACTTCGTCGGTCGGCTGGACCAGCGTCGTGAGCTCCACCCACGTGCGGTTGACGGCCACGAGCGGCCGGTCCGGAAGGCGGTCGCCACCGGGTAGGGTCCTCATGGCCGCGACCAGATCGGCCGCGGCGCAGGGCGCCTCGACCGGCACCTCCAGACGGCGCGTCCCGAACGCGTCGGCGTAGGAAGCGAACAGCAGCACGGAGACACGCATGATGAGGGAAGATAGCGTCCGGACGACAAAGTGGTTCCCGCTTGCCGGGACACAATATGCAAACGCCCTGTCCCGTCACCGAACAACGTGACTGGGACAGGGCGCGGGACCCGCTGCAGACGGGGGTCAGCCCTCGTGATTGTCCTCGTGATCGTCGTCGTCGAGCAGGTGCGCTTCGACGCCGGCCACCATGGCCCGCAACTCCTTGCTGGGCTTGAACACCGGGACCGGACGCGCCGACACCTCGACCGGCGAGCCCGTGCGCGGATTCCTTGCCATGCGCGTCTTGCGCTGGCGGATCTTGAAAGTCCCGAACCCGCGGACTTCGATGTTCTTCTGCTCCTGGAGCGCGTCCTTGATGGCATCGAGGAAAGCGTCCACGACGCGCGCACAGTCCTTCTTGGAAATGGTCGGTCCGGCGGTCCGTGCGATGCGTGCCGTGACGTTCTCGACCAGGTCGGCTTTGGTCATGAGGCGAGCGTTGAGAAACGGAGCAGAAACGCGACGAGCACCAAGCAGTCGCTCGGTGCCCGCGAAGCGAACGTATGGCCTTAGTGCTTATCAGTCAAGCGTTTGGGCCATCTCACCCACGACGATTTCTCAGTGCCGTCAGAAACTGGTCGAACAGCGGAACGGCGTCGTGGGGCCCCGGTGCGGCCTCCGGATGATACTGCACCCCGAACACCGGAAGGGTGCGGTGGCGGAGCCCCTCCACGGTCTGGTCATTGAGGTTGATGTGCGTCACCGCCAGATCCGGCGCCCCCTCGACGCCATCACCAGAGCCCGCCACGGCAAATCCGTGGTTCTGTGACGTGATGAGGACCCGGCCAGTGGCCAGATCCTTGACCGGCTGGTTTCCGCCCCGGTGACCGAACGGCATCTTGACCGTATGGCCACCGAACGTCAGCCCCAGGAGCTGATGGCCGAGGCAGATCCCGAACATGGGCACCTGCCGTCCGGCGATCTCCCGAATCGTAGGCGGGGCGTAGGTGACCGCCGCCGGGTCGCCGGGACCGTTGGACAGGAACACCCCGTCGGGATTCATGGCCAGGACACGATCGGCCGGGGTATCCGAGGGCACCACCGTGACCCGGCACCCATGCGCCTCGAACAGGCGCAGGATGTTGCGCTTGATGCCGAAGTCGTAGGCCACTACATGATAGCGCGCATCGGGCTGGCCCCAGCTGTACGATTCGCGCGTGGAGACGACCGTGGCCAGGTCGAGCCCTTCCATGCTCGGGCAGGCCTCGAGCGCGGCGAGCGCTTCCTTGGATGGAGCCTCGCCCACGCCGATCACGCCCTTCATGACTCCGACGGTGCGCAGATGGCGGGTGAGCCGGCGGGTATCGACCTCCGTGAGCACCGGGACGGCTGCTGCCTCCAGCCATTCGCGAAGGCCACCGGTGGCCCGCCAATTGGAGTACGTGGGCGAGAGTTCACGCACCACGACCCCGGCAATCTGGGGACGCGCCGACTCAGGATCTTCGCTGTTGATGCCGTAGTTGCCGATCTGCGGCGCCGTCATCACGACGATCTGCCCGCGATAGGAGGGGTCGGTGAAGACCTCCTGATAGCCGGTCATGTTCGTGGTGAACACGACCTCGGCGACGGTCGGCAAGGTCGGACCGACAAGCCGACCAGCAAAAAGGGTTCCGTCCTCGAGGAGGAGGAACCCCTTGGGCGCCTGCATGAACACCGGGCGCCTTACTGCTTGGGAGCCGTCGCCGGCTGGCCCGCCGGCGGATTCGGCTGCGTCAGTGGAGACGCAGGCGCAGCGGTCCCGGTCGGCACCGACGGCGCCGCGGGGGCGGCGGCCGGGGCGGCGAGCTTGTCGAGCACCGACTTCGGCGCCGCCGAACGGCTCGACATGATCTGCAGGATGAAGGCAAGGCCGAGGAAGATGCCACCGCACCACCAGCTCGCCTTGGTGAGCAGGTTGCCGGCCTGCCGGCTCCCGATCAGCGAATCGGACGACGAACTCGCCCCACCGAAGCTGGCCGCCAGACCGCCCCCCTTCCCCGACTGAAGAAGCACGGCGATCGCCAACACGATGGCGTCGAGGATGAGCAGGGTCAGAAGGAACGTGTACATAACGGCAGCGATGCGGCTCGAGTCGTCGGTGTTGGGCGGAGCGGCGCGGGACGCGCGCTCACCCGAAGCCTTTCAAAATCACACGTTTGCGCCGTGCGGACAAGGGCGCCCGGGAACCGAAAATGGTGCCCGGACCCCGCCGCGCCGCCCTCAGGCCCGTACGATGCCCGCCCAGTTGTCGGGGTCGAGCGACGCCCCGCCCACCAGCAGGCCGTCCACGTCGGAGGCCGCCAGCAGCTGCGGCGCATTGCCGCGGTTGACCGAGCCTCCGTACAGAATCGGGATACCAGCGGCGACCCGGTCCCCGGCCCGCGACACCAACGCCCGACGCAGTACCCCATGAATCTCGCTGGCGTCTTCCGGGGTGGCGGTCCGGCCCGTCCCGATGGCCCAGACCGGTTCGTACGCCAGCATGATGCTGGCGATCTGCCCATCTTCGAGATCAGCGAGGCCGGCGGTCAACTGCCGTTCCACTACCTCGGCGGTCCGGCCCGCTTCCCGCTCCTCGAGCGTCTCTCCGACACACAGCATCGGCACCAGACGCGCCTGCGCGATGAGGGCCATCTTCCGGGTGGTCATCGCGTCGGTCTCGCCGAACACGTGCCGCCGCTCCGAGTGGCCCACAAGCACCACACGCGCGCCGGCGTCGCGCGCCATGAGCACCGAGTTCTCGCCGGTAAAGGCACCCTGCGCCTCGGAGTGCACGTTCTGCACTCCCACCCAGATCTCGGGGCGTTCCCGCAAGCCCTCCACCACGGTGGTCAGCGTGATCGCGGAGGGGAAAAAGATGAGCGTACGCTCGTTGAGCTTGGGCGACTGCGCGAGGAACCGTTGGAGGAACGCCTTCGCGTCGGTGGGGCTGTGGTTGAGCTTCCAGTTGGCCGCAATGACCGGCTTGCGATGCATGATGCGATGGGTAGGGGGTGAGGACCGTCGGGTCAGCGGGCGTCGAGCGCGCTCACGCCGGGCAGGTCCTTGCCTTCGAGGAACTCGAGCGACGCGCCGCCGCCGGTCGACACATGGGACATCTGTGCCTCCAGGCCGGCTTCGGTCACGGCGGCGGCCGAGTCTCCGCCGCCGATAATGGTCGTGGCGCCCTTCCCGGTGGCCACGGCCATCGCTTCCGCAACGCCGCGGGTGCCCGCGTCGAACGGGGGCTTTTCGAACACGCCCATCGGGCCGTTCCAGAGCACTGTGCGTGCCCCCTCCACCAGGGCGCGGTACTGCGTCACGCTGGCCGGGCCGATGTCGAACATGGCCTGCCCCACGGGGATCGCCTCGCGCGACACGGCGGTGGCCGCCGCGCCGGCGTCCATCGCCGGTGCGATCATCGCATCCGCCGGCAGCACGAGCTTGTCACCCGCACGCGCCAGCAGATCGGTGGCCATCGCGAGCCGGTCCGGCTCCACGAGCGACGTGCCGGTCTCGAAGCCCATGGCCTTGAAGAAGGTGCAGGCCATGGCGCCGCCGATGAGCAGCTTGTCCACCTTCGGGAGCAGGGCTTCCACGACGTCGATCTTGCCCGAGATCTTGGAGCCGCCGAGGATGGCGACAAAGGGCCGTTCGGGGGCGGCCAGTGCCCCGCCAAGGTAGGCCAACTCCTTCTCCATCAGGAGGCCGGCCACGGCAGGCCGGCAGAACTTGGCCACGCCCGCCGTGCTGGCGTGGGCGCGATGCGCGGCGCCGAAGGCATCGTTCACGTAGAAGTCACCGAGTTGCGCCATCTGGTACGACAGCGCCTCCTCGTTCTTCTCCTCACCGGGCAGGAAGCGGGTGTTCTCGAGCAGCAGCACCTCACCGGCCGCCAGGTTCTGCGTGGCTTCGACGGCCCGTTCGCCCACGGTGACGTCCAGGAAATGCACCGGACACGGCAGCAGCGCTGCCAAGCGTGCGGCGACCGGCGCCAGCGAGTACTTCGCTTCGGGCGCGCCCTTGGGACGCCCGAAGTGCGCGAGCAGCACGACCCGGGCACCGCGGTCGAGGAGCGTGGTGATGGTGGGCAGCGCCGCGGTGATGCGCGTGTCGTCGGCCACCTGGCCCGCGTCGTCGAGCGGCACGTTGAAGTCCACGCGTACGAGCGCGCGCTGGCCGGCGATCTCGGCGTCCGTCAGGTCGCGAATGGTCTTGGTGGGCATGCGGAACGGTCGAAGGGGCGGAACGGGGAGAGGAAAAGACGACAGGGAGGCACCAACGTGGTGGTGGCCTCCCTGCCGATCAGCATCGGGACACAGGAACCGTCGGGCGGACCGCCTTACAGGCGGGCGCCGACGTAACGCAGCAGGTCGACGCAGCGGCTCGAGTAGCCCCACTCGTTGTCGTACCAGCCGGAGATCTTCACCATCGTGCCGTTGATGACGATCGTGCTCAGCGCGTCCAGCGTGCACGACATCGGGTTGCCGACGTAGTCGATGGAGACGAGCGGCACCTCGCTGTAGCCCAGCACACCATCGAGCGACCCTTCGGAGGCCGCCTTGAAGGCCGCGTTCACTTCGTCCTTGGTGACGGCGCGCTCGACGATGCAGGTCAGGTCGGTGAGCGACACGTCGGGCGTGGGCACGCGCACGGCGATGCCGTCGATCTTGCCCTTCACCTCGGGGATCACGAGCGAGGTGGCCTTGGCGGCACCGGTCGTGGTGGGAATCATGCTCACCGCGGCCGCCCGCGCCCGACGCAGATCCTTGTGCGGCAGGTCGAGGATGCTCTGGTCGTTCGTGTAGCTGTGGATGGTGACCATCGAGCCGTGCACGAAGCCGAAGGCATCACGAATCACCTTGACCATCGGCACGAGGCAGTTGGTCGTGCACGAGGCGTTGGAAATGATGTGATGCGACGCCGGGTCGTACTTGTCGCTGTTCACGCCCATCACGATCGTGATGTCTTCGTCGGTCGCCGGCGCCGAGATGATGACCTTCCGGGCGCCACCCTCGATGTGCTTGCGGGCATCGGCTGCGGCGGTGAAGCGGCCGGTCGACTCGAGCACGATGTCGACGCCCAGCTCCTTCCAGGGCAGCTTCGCCGGATCGCGCTCGGCGAGAATGCGGATGCGGTCGCCATCGATGGTGATGGCATCGGCCTCGGCCGAGACCTGTCCGTCGAACTTGCCGTGCACCGAGTCGTACTGGAACAGGTGCGCCAGCGTCTTGGTGTCGGTGAGGTCGTTGATGGCGACAAAATCGATGTCGGCGACGCCCTGCTGCTTGGCGGCGCGAAGCACCTGGCGGCCGATGCGGCCGAAGCCGTTGATGCCAACGCGAATGCCCATGTCGTGTCAGGTCCGGATGAAGTCAGAGTCAGGAGCGGCGCGGTCGCCAGGATCGGGCGCCCGTCCGAAGGTCACACAGCTGATGATGCGGGCGCCGCCATCCAGAAGAGCCTGGGCGGCGGCATTGAGCGTCGCGGCCGTCGTCACGACATCGTCCACCAGCACCAGGTGCCGGCCGCGGAGCTGCGCACGCCGGCTCTCGGGCACGGCGAACGCCCGGGAAACGTTGCCTGTCCGCTCCGAAGGTGTCAACCGCACTTGTGAGCGGGTGACGCGGGTGCGTTCGAGCACATCCGCCCACACGGGCACCTGCCACGCAGGCGCGAGGGCGCGGGCGAGGCATTCGGCCTGATTGTAGCCGCGTTCGCGCAGGCGCTCGCCCGATAGCGGCAGCGGCACGAGCGCCGCCCGCTCGTCACGGACATCGGCGGGCCATGACAGGCGTGCCATGCGGCGTGCCATCGGCACCGCTGCTGCCTGCCACCCCTGGTACTTGAGCGCGTGCACGAGTTGGCCGCCGGTGCCGATGTCCATGCGTGCCACCGACCGGACGGCCCGAATCGCCGGCATCAGCCGGTCGCACCACCGGCACGGCGGCAGGTCGGCCGCCGACGGCAGGGCGTCGCGTCCGTCGGCGCCCCGCGCGGCAGGTAGCGGCACGTTGGCGGTGAGGCGCGGTTGGCCGCACCGGTCGCACTGCGGCCACGCCAGAGGGGCGAGGCGCCAGAGGCACGCGGGACACACGATGCCGTCATCGCCCGCATCGTGCGGGCGCCGGCAGAGGGCGCAGGCCTGCGGCAGCAGCAAGTCGAGCGCTCCGCGCGCCCATTCGCCCCACCACGTACCGAACATCACTCCCGAGCCCGGTCGGGCGCCGGCATCGGCACTCCCAGCGCGCTCCACATGACCGCGCGCGGTGCCGGCCGGTCGAACCACGTTTCGAAGGCCGCCGCCCCCTGCTCCACGAGCATGCGCAGCCCGTCCTCGGCGGTCAGCCCGCGCGCGCGCGCCGCCGCGACCCACGCCGTGCCTTCGCGGCGGTACACCAGATCGAAGACCCGCGTGTGCGCACCGAGCGAATCGATCGGCACCGGCTGTCGTCGATCCTGCATCCCCACGGGCGTGGTATTCACAACGAGAGCCGCCGCCGCGAGCAGAGCGGCGCTGTCGGCTGTCGGCCGGTTGGCGTCCCGTTCGCCGTCGACGTCGAAGGCGTGCACGGCGGCGCGCACACCGACACGTGACGCCAGCGCGGCGGCGCGCGCCGGGGTTCGTGCCAGGAGGTGCACGTCGGTCACGCCGAGTTCGGCAAGCGCCACCAGCACGGCGGCCGCGCTGCCTCCGCTGCCCAGGATGGCCACGGGGCCCCGAATGCCGGCCGGTGCGAGCGCGGCCAAGGTGGCACGCACCCCGTCGACGTCGGTGTTGTGCCCGACCACTGTGCCGCCATCCCACCAGAAGGTGTTGACGGCGCCCGCGCGGTGCGCGCGCTGCGTCAGCCGGTCGGCGCGGCTGGCCATCGCTTCCTTGTGCGGCAGGGTGACGTTGCCCGCCACTCCCTGCGCGCGGAGGGCGTCGAGCGCGGCGTCGAGCTGTGCGGGCGGCACGTCGAGCCGGTCGTACGCCACTGCCAGCCCGGCGTGCGCGAGTGCGGCCCCTTGGAACAGCGGCGACAGGGAGTGCGCCACCGGATGGCCCAGAATCACCAGGCCACGCGGGGGGTCACTGGCCACGTCGCGAGACGTGATGGCGGTGGACATGGCCGTGGCTCGATACGAACGTGGCTGGATGACCGCTCAGGTCGCGCGCCGCGCCCGGTCGGCCGCCAGCTTGTCGAGGATCGCGCCAATCTCGCGTTCGAGTTCCTCGTAGGTGGCCCGATACACGGTCAGGTCGCCGCCGAAGGGATCGCTGACCGGGCGCGCGGCGCCGCCGGCGAAGGCCGTCAGCATGAACGCCCGGCCTGCCCCGCCCAGTGCTTCCGCCCGATCGAGGTGGTGCGGACCCATGGCCAGAATCACATCGGCGCCGGCCACCAGATCGGGCGACAGGGCGCGGGCGCGATGTTCGCCAAGGTCCATGCCATGTTCGAGCGCAATCAGCAGGGCGCCGTCCGAGGCGGGGGCATCGGGCCAGGCACTCGTACCGGCGCTGGACACGGTGAGGTCGGGCAGCCGCCGCTCGGCGATCAGGCGACGCGCGATGGCCTCCGCCAACGGACTGCGGCATGTGTTGCCAGTGCAGACAAATAGCAGGTGCATCAGGCGAGTGCTCCAGCCGTGGCGTGATCGGCGACGAAGTGGCGGGCCATGAGGCGAAGGTCAGGTGTCGCCGACGAGGTCGGGCACGACCTCGCGCAGCGTCGCGGCCAGGAGAACGCCTGGACGGATCACCCGAGGACGGCGTCCGGTGCAGTCGACCACCGTCGACGGTGGCGACGGGGCAAGGCGGCCGCCATCGAGCACGTGCAGCAGGCCGCGATGGATCTCGTCGGGCCACTGCTCGACAATCTCGGTGACGGTCATGGCGGGCGGTACCCCGGGGCGATTGGCACTGGTGCTGGTGATCGGCTCACCGTAGGCGCGCAGCAGTCGCTGCAGCCCCGGGTGCGGCGTGAGCCGCACCGCCACCCCGCCTTCGGGGCCACGCAGCCGGGGCGGCACTCGCCCTTCGCCTCCACGCAGTACCAGCGTGAGCGGACCCGGCCAGAAGCGGGCCGCGAGGTGGCCCGCATACGCCGGCAGGTGCAGCGCGAGGCGGCCGATCTGGGCGGGATCGCCGATGAGTAGCAGAAACGGCTTGCCCGGTGGACGCCCCTTCATCCGCACCAGCGCTTCCACCGAGGCGTGATCGACGGCGGTGCCGAAGCCGTACACGGTCTCCGTGGGATACGCGAGCACGCCCCCACCATCGAGGTGCGCGATGGTGCCGCGGAGCGCTCCCTCCACTTCGGCCGGCGACCAGAACGGTACCGTGAGCGAGCCGGGCATCACGCGGGAGACACTCCGTCAGTCCACCAGCAGGCTGAGTGCATCGGCCCGGGCGAAGTCGGCTTCCTCGGTGATCTTCATGCCCCGCTCGCTCCCCCGTACCACCACCACCGGCAGCCCGAGGCGCTCGCACAGCGCTGCGTCGTCGGTGGCGCCCACGCTGTCACGGCGCGCCGCCACGTGCGCCTCCTCGAGCATCACGCGCGGGAAAGCCTGCGGCGTCTGCGCGCGCCACAGGTGCGTGCGATCGACCGTGCGCACGATCCGGCCGTCGGCATCGACCTCCTTGAGCGTATCCACCACCGGCAGTGCCGCCACCGCGCCATGTCCCCGGCGCGCTTCGGCGATCACGCGGTCAATGGTGGCATCGGTCACGAGCGGGCGCGCCGCATCGTGCACCACCGCGATGCTCACCTCCTCCGGCAGATCCTCGAGGCCGTTGACGACGCTCTCGTGTCGTTCGCGCCCACCGACCGACACCAGCAGGCGGTCGACGTCGCATTGGAACAGCCAGGGCGGCGGATCGGCGGCGTAGGCCTTGGGCAGTACGACCACCACGACCGCCACATCCGGTCGCGACATGAACGCCTGCACGCTGTGCAGCAACGCCGGCTTGCCCGACACCCAGCGGAACTGCTTGAGCTCCGTGCTCCCGGTGCGCGAGCCGGACCCGCCGGCCACGATCACCACGCCCACATCGCGCACCACGTCCGGTGTCGTCTTCGCCCCTTCTCCGCGCGAGGCCACCACGGGCGGCGGAATGATGCGGCGGGGGGCGGCCGGCATGTCATCCGTCATGTCATCCGTCATGCAGCGTCCCTTCCCACCGTGTGCTGCAACACGTCACCCAAGGACCGTACTCCCACCAGTTCGATGTCGCCAGGCGCCCGACGCGGAATCGCCCGATCCGAAAGGTATGCCTTCGTCATGCCAAGCTTGGCCGCCTCCGACAGCCGGCGTTCAAGCTGCGACACGGGGCGGACCTCGCCGCCCAGCCCCAATTCACCGAGGAAGATGGCCTGCGCCGGCAGCGGCCGGTCCACCACGCTCGACGCCAGCGCCGCCACGATGGCCAGATCGACGCTCGGCTCCTGCACCCGCATGCCGCCCACCACGTTGCAGAACACGTCGAGCTGCGCACACGAAAAGCCGCCGCGCTTGTCGAGCACCGCGAGCAGTAGCGCGAGCCGGCGCGCATCGATGCCGTTGGCCACGCGCTGCGGTGTGCCGAACCCCGCCTTCGCCGCCAGCGCCTGCACCTCCACCAGCACCGGGCGCGTGCCCTCCATGAGCGCGCAGACGGCGCTGCCGGAGGCGATCTCGCGCCGGTCACCAAGGAAAAGCGCCGACGGATTCTCGACCGGCACCAGCCCCGTGCCGAGCATGCGGAACACGCCGATCTCGTCGACACTGCCGAAGCGGTTCTTCGTGGCCCGCAGTACCCGATGATCGAGGGTGCCGTCACCTTCGAAGTACAGCACGGTGTCCACGATGTGTTCGAGCGTCTTGGGGCCGGCGATGCCGCCGCCCTTGGTCACGTGCCCGATCACGAACACCGTGGTGCCCGTGTCCTTCGCGAAGCGCATCAGGCGGGCCGCGCATTCGCGCACCTGCCCGACGTTGCCCGGCGCACCCTCCAGCAGTTCCGTGTGTACCGTCTGGATGGAGTCGATGATGAGCGTGTCTACCCGACGACCGTCCGCCACCGGCTGGGCGGCGGTGGCGAGTATGGTCTCGAGCGACGTTTCCGTGAGCAGCGACACGCCGCCCGCATCTTCGCTCAGACGTTCGGCGCGCAGCCGCACCTGGAGTGCACTTTCCTCGCCCGACACGTACAACGTCGCGTGCCCAGCCGCCTCGAGGCGCGCGGCCACCTGCAACAGGAGTGTGCTCTTGCCGATGCCGGGCTCACCACCCACCAGCACCATGCTGCCCGGCACGATGCCACCGCCGAGCACGAAATCGAACTCGTTCAGGCTGGTGCGCCAGCGCGGCGTTTCGGTGGTGGTGACGCGCCCGAGCGTCACCGTGCGACCCGCCACGCCGCCGACGCTGCGGGCCGCGGTGCGCTTGCTGGTCGGCACCGCGGCGACGACTTCTTCGCCCAGCGTATTCCACGCCCCGCAGCCGTCGCAGCGCCCCGCCCACTTCGGTGATTCGGCGCCGCACTCGGTGCAGCGGTACACCGACTTCGCCTTGGCCATCAGAACGGCGTACCGTCGAAATCGTCGGCACCCTTCACGAGCTTCGGGCCGCCGTACCCGCCACCCAGACTGCCACCGCCGCCGTATTCGTTGGGAGGCTGGCGGCTCGAAAAGTTGTCGAAGCGCGTGTACTGCTTGTGGAAGTACAGCCGCGCACTGCCGATGGGCCCGTTGCGCTGCTTGCCGATGATGATCTCCGCGCGCCCCTCCAGCGAGGGATCCTTGAGCCGCCCTGCTTCGTCGCGCTCGGCGTACACTTCCTGCCGGAAGATGAACATGATCACGTCGGCGTCCTGCTCGATGGCGCCCGACTCGCGCAGGTCGGAGAGCTGCGGACGGCCCTTGTCGTCACCGGTGCGCTGTTCCGGGGCACGCGACAGCTGCGAGAGCGCCACCACTGGCACTCCCAGCTCCTTGGCCAGCGCCTTGAGCCCGCGCGAGATCTGCGAGACTTCCTGCTGACGGTTCTCCACGCCGGCGGGCCCCGTCATGAGCTGCAGGTAGTCCACGATGATGAGCCCCAGGTCGTGCTCGGCCTTGAGGCGACGCGCCTTGGCGCGCATGTCGAGCAGGGTGATGCCGGGCGTGTCGTCGATGAAGATGGGCGCATGGCTCAGAATACCAGCCGCCTGCGCCAGGCGTGGCATCGATTCGTCGAGCGCCCTACCACCTTTACGCAACGCCTGCGCATCGATGAGCGCTTCGGCCGCCAGCATACGCTGCACCAGCGACTCCTTGCTCATTTCCAGCGAGAAGAAGGCCACCGGCACCTTGGCGGTGATGGCGGCGTGCTGCGCGATGTTGAGCGTGAACGCCGTCTTGCCCATCGATGGGCGGGCCGCGACGATGATCAGGTCGGCCGGCTGGAAGCCCGACGTCATGTGGTCGAGCTCGGTGAACCCCGTGGGCACGCCGGTGATGGCCTGATCGCGCTGGGCCAGCAGCTCCAGCTTCTCCATGGCCGGCCAGAGCAGCTCCTTGATCCGCGCGAACCCGCCCTTCTCCTTGCTCTGCCCGAGCGAGAAAATGCGCGATTCCGCGTTGTCCAGCAGGTCGGTGGCGGTGGTGCGCCCCTCGAAGGCCTCCTGCACGATTTCAGTGCTCACCTCGATGAGCCGACGCAGCAGTGCCTTCTCCTTCACGATGCGGGCGTGGTACTCCACGTTTGCCACCGTCGGCACGGCATCGAGCAGGAAGCCGAGGTACTCGCGACCGCCCGCATGTTCGAGCTCGCCGCGCCGTTCGAGTTCGTCGGCCAGCGTCAGCGGATCGACGACACTTCCGCGCTCGGTGATGGCGAACATGGCGCGGAAGAGCCGCCGGTGTCCCTCGCGGTAGAACATCGTGTCATCCACGTGTTCCGCCGCGCGCAGGATGGCGTCGGCGTCGAGCAGCATGGCGCCGAGCACCGCCTGTTCGGCTTCTTCCGACCAGGGCGGGCGCCGCTCCTTGTAGGGATCGCGGCTCGCGGGCGGCGTCAGCGCCCCGCCGCCCGGGGCGGTAATGGCAAGACTGGTCATGTCAGGCAGTCCCGGCACGGCCGTCGGCGGCGCGTGCGGCATCGAGAATACGGCGGGCGAGCTTCACGTCTTCCCAGGTGGGGCGCTTCCACGCGTCGTTGCGCAGCAGCGCCGCCGGATGATAGGTCACGATCAGAGGTACGCCATGATAGCGGTGCACCTTGCCACGCAGCGCCCCGATGGCCGCGCCGGTCTGGAGCAACGTCTGTGCGGCGAAGCGGCCGAGCGCCAGGATGACGCGCGGCTTCACGAGTTCGATCTGCCGCAGCAGGTACGGCTGGCAGGCGAACACCTCATCAGGGAGCGGATCGCGATTACCGGGGGGGCGGTGCTTCAGGACGTTGCAGATGAAGACCTCGTCGCGCGACAGCTGAATGGCGCCGAGGATCTTGGTCAGCAGTTGTCCGGCCTCGCCAACGAAGGGCCGCCCCTGCTCGTCCTCGTTGGCGCCGGGGGCTTCGCCCACACACAGGAACTCGGCCCGCGGATGGCCTTCGCCGGGTACCGGATGCTGCGCCGCCTTGTGCAGGCTGCAGCCGCGACAGGCGGCCACGTGGTCGGTGAGCTCAGCCAGCGACGGCAGCGCCGCCACCTCCGGCGAGAGATCCGCGACACGAAGCCGTCCCGCCTCGAGGCCGGCTGGAATTCCCAGCGCCTCGAGCCACGGCGGCAGCGTGGCCACGGCTGATGTCACCGCGGCTGACGGGAGCGGTCGGGCGTCCGCGCTGCCGGGCGCTGCGGCGGGGGGCAGCGGTCCGCTCACAGGGGTGCCGGGCGTCGCGCCGCTCGGGCGCACGGCCCCGGCGTTCCGCAGCGTTTCACGCCAGTCGGTGCTGGTGTCGCTGGTGAATCGCACATCAGGCGCCGGCGGCGGCTCGACGGGCGCCATTGGCGCTTCTCCCGTGTCGCGGACCGCGTCGGGGGGCGGACCGTCGGACATCACCGGCCGCACGGGCTCGCGGCGCGGGGCGTTTCCCGCTGGCGGGGTGGCGGCGTTTGCACGGACTCCCCGCGCCGACGTGGACTTCGCTCCCACCATCGCCAGCACATCCTCGACCGGCAGCCCGTCCAGCACGAACTCGGATTCCCCGAGTTCACGGCGCTGTTCGAGATAGCGGCGCAGCCGGTCCTTAGCGTCCACGGAGTGCTCCGTACTTGGGGGGAGTGGAGGCCAGCGGTCGCGCCACGGCGGTCGTCACATGGGTGGGGGTGGAAACGACGCCGCGCCGGGACAGACGTCTCGACGCGGCGCGGGGTGCTGCAGACAACGCGAGATCAGGCCGAGCGGCGCCGCGGCATGACCTTGTAGTCGATCTCGCCGTTCGAGAGCTCCTCGAGCGCGCGCGTGGTCAGCTTCTTTTCGTGCAGCGAGCGGTCACGCGGGAACTCGTTGAGGACCCGCGCGAACTTGGCCGCGATGAGCACGCTGAGATACTTGTTGGCCGCATGCTTGGCCACATCCGTCGGAGTGAATACCTGCATCAGTCGCCCTTGCTGAAAACGTGGATTTCCTGCTCGAGTTGGGCGATGAGCCCCTCGACCTGCGCTTCGAGTGCGTGCACCCGATCGTGACGAAGTCCTTCGGCATCGATGATCGCACTCACCTGCTCCACGGCCCGGTCGAGATTGTCGTTCACCACCACGTAGTGATAGTGCCCCACTTCTCCCAACTCGGCCCGCGCATTGCGCAGGCGGACGAGCAACTTCTCGCGGTCCTCGCTCTTGCGCGCCGACAGCCGGGCCTTGAGCACCTCACCCGATGGCGGCAGCACGAATACGAGGACCGTGTCCGGGAATGCGGCGTGGAACTGCCGTGCTCCCTGCACGTCGATGTCCATTAGGACGTGGCGTCCGGTGTTGAGCACCCGCTCGATCTCCGACCGCAACGTCCCGTAGAAATTCCCGTGCACCTCGGCCCATTCGGCGAACTCCCCGCGGTCCCGTGCGGCAAGAAACGCAGTCCGGTCGAGGAACCGGTAATCGCGCCCGTCCACCTCCCCCTCGCGGGGGGCGCGCGTCGTGCAACTCACAGAATAACCCAGATCGGCGCGCCGCTCCAGCAGGCAGCGGGCAATCGTGGTCTTTCCGCCCCCCGAAGGGGCAGACAGGATGACCGGGAAGGTGCTCACTCGAGGTTCTCGACCTGCTCGCGGATGCGTTCCAACTCTTCCTTGAGTCCAACCACGTCGTGGAGGATGGTGGAGTCGGCGGCCTTGCTCCCCGTGGTATTGGCCTCGCGGAGCATTTCCTGAAGAAGGAAGCCCAGCCGCTTGCCGATCGGTTCCCCGCCCGGGTCGTCGAGGGCGGCTCGGAAGGCCACCAGGTGCGACCGGAACCGGTCCAGCTCCTCGGCGACATCCATGCGGTCGGCCAGCAAGGCGATCTCCTGGGCGAGGCGGGTCTCGTCGATGGTGAGCCCGTCGGTGAGCACCCGTACCGACTCCCGCAGGCGATCCCGGTGCGCCACCAGGCGCTCCGGGGCGCGGGCGCCGATCCGATCGAGCGTGGCATCGATGATGTCCAGGCGTTGCCGGAGGACGGCGGCCAGCCGTTCGCCCTCGTCCGCCCGCGACTTCGCGAGGGCGTCGAGCGCCCGGTCCACGACGGCGAGCAGGTCGGCCGGGCTCCCGCCATCCTCCTCGTCGCGCGGGGCTGCCATCACATCCGGCATGCGCAGCACCGACGCGAGGTCCACGCCGCCCGACAGGCCATGGCGTTCGACCAGGCCGGCAAGCTGCGCGGCCACGGCGGCAAAGCGCGCCTCATCGATGGCGAGCGTGCTCTCGGTGAGCCGTTCGCTGCGGACCGTGAGTGTGACGTGGCCGCGGCTCACCTTGAGCCGCATGGCCTCGCGTACCTCGGTTTCCCAGCGACCGAACGCACCGGGCAGCTTGATGCTCGGAGAGAAGAACCGATGATTGACCGTGCGCACGTCCACATGCACGCGCAGCATGCCCACCGTGCCCTCCGCCTGCCCGTACCCCGTCATCGAGCGAATCATCGGTCAATGATAGGGGGAGCCGGTCAATTCCAGAACTCCCAGCGCACCCCGTACATCTGCACAGCGGGTGGCATGGTGATGCCGCGGATCTGCTCGTACTGGCCGCCGGTGAGGTTGCGGTACTGGTAGAAGAGCGTCGCGCGCTGGATGCGCAGTTCGAGCAGGCCGGTGGCCACCTGCGCCGGTTCCGTGACGCGCACATCGGGGGCGTCGTTCTCGACGCCGTAGTAGAACGGCACGCCTCCGCGCCGGTCGTACATGAGCCGCGCGTTGATGCTGAACTCCCCCTTTGGGAAGCGACGACGCCACTCGCTGATCAGGGCGAGCTCCACCCGCAACTGGGTCTGCGGTCGGCTGAACTGCGCGCCGTCCCAGCGCAGGGCCTGCACATCGAGGTGCACGTCCTTGTACAGACGACCGTGGGCACTCACCAGCAGTCCCTGCGCCGCCGGGCCCTCCAGCACGGCGGCGGGCACCCCGATGAGCACCGGGTTCGCGTACCGGCGCGCGGCATCCCGAAGCACGCCGCCCCCGAGCCACAGGTTGCGCAGGCGAACAGCGGCCTCCGCCCGCAGGGTGCTGGTTGCCAGTCGCCCGGTGGTGTCCTCGGGCGTGCGCGTACTTCGCCCCGCGGTAAGGGTCAGCCACGGCAGCGGCCGGGCCCTGGCGTAGAGATCGGTGCGATCGGTGGAGTCGCGGCCGTTTCGCTCGGCGTACGCGCCGACGTCGACCTTCCAGAGCGTGGCTCCCGCACGCAGCGCCGGTGCATGGCGAAGCGCCCCCTCGGTGGGCCGGGCGCGGTTGGTGAACGAGGCCGACCATCGTTCGCTGCGGTAGCCGACGGCCACGAGATGCTGCGTCTGCGAACGGATGGTATCGAGCGGGGCCACCTCGGTGGTGTCGGCGTCGGTGCCGCCGGGCATGGGGGTGCCGGTCACGGCACTGCTGTCGCCCTTCTGCGTGGTCCGCAGGGCACCGGTGAGCGCCTGCGTCCAGAAGCCACGGGCCGTATCGCCGTACCCGATCCGCAGATACCCCTCGCGGCGGCCGCCCTGGAACCCCGGCAGACTGTCGAAGCCGGAGCGCGGCGTGTGGGCGTCACGGTCGCGCGAGACCGACGTGGCGAAGCCGTCGACGCTCAGGCGCCCGCGCGCCCACCCGGCACGCGCCATGAACGCCTGGATGGTACCGTCCCCACGCAGTCGCTGCGACAGCGTCCCGCCCGCCGGTGGTCCGAAGGCATTCACGCGGCCGGTCTGCGTGGCCACCTGCTGCCCGCCAAGCTGCAGCAGGAAACCGTTGCGCCACCGTCGCGCGAGCAGCCCACGGAACCCGTTGGTATTCAGGTCGCCCGTGAAAATGTCCACGCGCGTGTACGGCGTGGTCTTGATCACGGTGGAGGTCCGCAGCCAGACCCGCACTTCGCCAGGTGCACGCTCGATCACCACCTCATCAAGGGTCCAGAGCTGAATATCGGTGAGATCGAGGGCGCCGCCGTTGCGCGGTTCGATCCCGTCCATCTCGATGCCGTCGAGAAAGATGCGAATGCGCCCCGGGTCCCCGTTGAAGCTCGCGGCGTGCAGTCCCGGGATCCAGCCGCTGCGCATCGTGGTCACGCCCGGTACCCGGTCGAGCAGGTCGGCGAGATTGAGCGCCCCCGTCGAAAGGATGGCGTTCCCCGTGAACCGCAGCCGCTCGGTGACTTCGCTGCCGATAGGCGCTTCGAAGCGGGCCATTGGCGCCTTGAGCGTATCGGCGAGGATCGCCTTCTGGACACTGTCGGTTCGCGCCAGGATCCGGGCACGCATGACCGAGTCGGCGGCCGCGCTGTCGGGCACCGCCGCGGCCACGGAATCACGCTTGGTGCTGTCCGGTCGGACCTGCGCCGAGCCGTCGCGCGCCGCCAACCCCAGCATGGCCATGAGCACGGCCCCTCGTGCCCACGGCCGCATGTGCGGAGGGGTCACTGCCCCGCGCGCGCGCGCACGAATTCCACGAACGTGCCCACCGGCGTCCCGGTTGGTCCCTTGGGAATCCACCCCAGGTCGCTCTGCGAATACGCCGTGCCGGCCACATCGAGATGCACCCATGGGTACCCGTCGACAAACTCCTGGAGGAAGAGCGCCGCCGTGATCGAGCCGGCCGCGCGACCGCCGGTGTTCTTGACGTCGGCCACGTCCGACTTGATCTGCTCGCGGTACTCATCCCACATCGGCATCGGCCATCCGGGCTCGCCGGCCGCCTCACCCGCCGCCAGGACTTCGTCCACCACGGCCCGGTCGGGTCCGAACACACCCACGGCGTTGTGCCCCAGGCCAATCACGATGGCGCCGGTGAGCGTCGCCGCATCGATGGCCACCGCCGGATTGAACTGCTTCGCGTACACCAGCAGGTCGGCGAGGACCAGACGGCCCTCGGCGTCGGTATTGATGATCTCGATCGTCTTGCCGTTCGACGCGCGCACCACGTCGCCCGGCTTGACGGCTTCGCCCGACGGCATGTTGGTGGTCGACCCGATGATCCCCACGACGTTCACGGGCAGGCGCAGGCGGCCGATGGCCTCCATCGCGCCCATGACGCCGGCGGCACCCATCATGTCGAACTTCATCCACTCCATTTCGGGGGCTGGCTTGATGGAGATGCCGCCGGTGTCGAAGCAGAGGCCCTTGCCGATGAGCACAATCGGCTGCTGATCGGCCGGACCGCCGCGATGCTCCAGCGCCACCAGGCGCGGCTCCTGCGACGTGCCCTGCGCGACACACAGGAAGGAACCCATCTGCGCGGACGCCATCTCGGCGCGCCCGAGCACGGTCAGACGCATGCCGTGCCGCTGGGCGATCTCCTGCCCCACCTCCACGAACGTCTCCGGCGTGCAGTAATTACCCGGCATCTGTCCGAGGCGCTTGGCGATGGCCTGCCCCTCGGCGAGCGCCACCCCGGCGTCCAGCGCGGCCGCGAGCGCCGGCACATCGGCGCCGAGCACTCCCACGGTGGCGAGGCGCGGCCGGCGATCCTTCTCCGGCGGTGGCGTCTGGAGATCGGCATATACCCAGTTGCCGGCCGCCGCCCCGATGACCAGCCCTTCAACGGCGGGAGCGTCGGCGTCGGGCAACCAGAGGTGCATGGCGCCGGTGCCCAGCTTCACGGCCTGCCGGGCGGCAATCGCCGCCGCGCGGCGGGCGGTCGCCCGGGTGAGCGGCGCGCTGCCTCGGCCCACGAGCAGCAGGCGCTGTACGCCGGTCTCGCCACCCACCAGGAGGACCGTCTCATCGCGTGAGCCGCGGAAATCCCGTCGGGCGAGTGTGCGCCCCAGCGCCCCGTGCAACTGCGCGTCGAGCGGCGCCAGTGCCTCGGTGACCGTGGCGTCAGCGGGAAGGACCAGCGCCAACAGCGGCGTGTCGAGCGAGGCCGGTGCCGTGTGCACCAGCTGGAAATGGAGCGACATAAAATCGGAAGAGAGGGTCGGCGACGGCAGCGGTCCCGCGACGGGCAGTCGGCGGTCCCGGGGGCAAGCTAGGTGGCGCGGGCGGCACGCGGCAAGCGACGCCGGAATGTCCTACCCCACACGCCGTCGAAAATGCACGAGGCCCGGTCTCCACTGCGGAGACCGGGCCTCGAAAGCTGGGGCGGGTGGACTCGAACCACCAACCGTCCGATTAACAGTCGGATGCTCTGCCATTGAGCTACACCCCATCACATCCACCCGGAGACTAACTTCCTCGCGCAGAAGACGCACGAGCCCAGCGATTCGTTGCATGCCCAGAGTGGGGGTCGAACCCACATGCCCTTGCGGGCGACGGATTTTGAGTCCGTTGCGTCTGCCGATTCCGCCATCTGGGCGAACGCGGTGATCGACCCGCCCGCCGCGCGCCTGTCAAGGTTACACCATCGTCGGCGCAGTCGCCACCTTGGTGAGACCCATCCGCACCGTGGCCCCTCCCCGTTCGCGCCGTGGCGATGTCGGCGACGGTGTCAGCCCGGGGGTTTCCGGCGCATGCCGCGGGCGTCGCCGCCGGCCGCCGCGCTGTCGGGACCGCTCAATCGTCGCCACTGGAGCTCCTGCATGCCACGGCGCAGTTCATCCTGCAGGGCGAAGTAGCGGGCGCGCTGCAACGGCGACAGGAACTTGGCGAGTTCGCGCTGTTCCTGCTCCAGCAGGTCGAGTCGCCGACGCTCGAGCACCGGCATGCCATCCAGCAGTTCGGCGACCCGCGTTTCGTTGGCCCTGGCCCCCGCGAGCAGTTCGCGGCGCATCGCCATGCGCGCAGCGTACTCCTCACGGCGCAAGGTGCGACGCGCGTTTTCCGTGCGCGATGCCACCTCGCGCAGGCGTCCATGCTGGTCGTCGGTAAGTTCGAGGCGTTCCTTCACGATGACATCGAGGCGCTGCCGGAAGCGGCGCTCCAATTCGTCGCGCCGCGGGTCATCGAGGCGCATGCTGCGCCCGCCGCTGGCCGGCGGCCCCGAAGGCGGGCCACCCTGCGCACCGACTGCAACTGGGGCGACGGCAGCCAGCACCAGCAGCACGGCGCCGGCAAGACCGAAGGGATGACGCATCAGAGCGATCCTCCACGATGGGACACGATCGGCGTGGACGGCAGCGGCTCTTCGTTGGTCGCGCCATCCCACTGTTCCAGCCGGTCGAGCATGCGCTGCAGTTCGTCTTCGGTGTAGTCACCAAGATCCCCATACGACACGGAGACGGTGCGGGCAGTGACGGACGAGGCACTGACGCCGGCGCCCAGCGACTCCGCCAGGACGCGCGTCGGCGCGGTCGCCACCTGGGTCACGCTTTCGGCCACCTGCGTCACCTGGCCGCTGCCGACCGCAGGGTCAACAGCCACAATCCCCCGCCGGGCGACCATCAGCGACGCCCCGCCCGCGATCACGACACCGAGGGTGGCTGCCAGACGCCACACCGGCACGCCCAAGACCACCTGCCGGCGCGCCGGCCGTTCGCGCACGGTCGGCGGTACCGCACGCTCGCGGTCAGTGGCGTCGCGTACGAGAACCGGTCCGCGCGTCGATGCCGCAACCGTTACCGACGGCGGTGCCGGCAGCGCCGCTACGATGCGGGCGACGTCGATGGCTGGGGCCGGTGGGCGCAGTCGGCGCGCGACCCGCAGCAGCGCCAGATCCTCGACGCACGCGCTGCACACGCCGAGGTGTGTCTGCACCCGCGCCCTGCTCACGTCATCCAGCAGCTCCGCCGCGAAGTCGGGGAGCAGGTCCTGCAGCTCGGGGCTGCCACACTCAGTCATCGAGAAACTCCTTCACCGCGCGTAACGCGTTGTGATAGTGCACCCGGGCGGCGCCCTCGGTCGAATCGAGGATCTCCGCTATGTCCCGGTAACTCCGCCCTTCCTGTACGCGCAGCGTGAACACCTCCCGCTGCATGCGGGTGAGCCGGGCCATGGCCCGAGCCACCCGCGCCGATACCTCGTCTGCCATCAGCGTGTCGAGTGCGTCGTACTCCGTGGCGGCGTGGTTGTCGTCCAGCTCCACGCTGCCTCGCTGCCGCGCCTGCGCGCGCTGCCGGTCGATGACCAGCCGCCGCGCAATGGTGAAGAGCCACGTCCGGAGCGAACTGTCCGCCCGAAAGGATTCGAGCGCCGAGAACGCCCGGATGAACGTGTCCTGCACCACTTCGTCGATGTCGTGCCGCACACCCAACCGGGCCGCAAACCGTGCCAAGGCCGCCGCGTGCCGCTCCACGATGGCTGTGGCCGCCCGCTGGTCTCCTGCCTTCCACTGTCCGATGAGAGCGCCATCAACCGAGGCGTCCTCCTGCTGAGCGGCATCGATCATACGTTCCGGCAACTTGGACGCATCAGTCGTCCCGACGTTAAGGGGCGCCGCGATTGACCGGGAGGTGGCACGCGGGCACCTTGGCGAGATGCAGCCGTCCCCCGCCCTCCCGACGCCGGTCTCCCGCGTCCCGGAAATCATCGCCCATCGCGGCGCGTCGCGCGACGCCTACGAAAACACCCTGGCAGCGTTCGCCCTCGCCCTCGAGCAGGGGGCAGACGGGATCGAATTGGATGTACACGCCACCGCCGACGGGGCGGTCGTGGTCCATCACGATCCGGTGGTCCATCGGCGCAGCGGTGGGCGGGCCGAGGCGGTCCCGATCGCGTCCCTGACAGCCGCCGACTTGGGTGACTGCCGGCTGCCGAGTGGCGACCGCATCCCGACCCTGGCGGAGGTGTTCGCGTTGGTGGGCGATCGGGCCGCCCTCTACGTGGAGGTGAAGGGGCGCGGCATGGCGCCGCTCGTCGCGGCCCTGCTCGACGCCCATCCGACGGTCCGCAGTGCCGTCCACGCGTTCGACCATCGGGTACCGGTCGCGGTGCGGCGCATGCGCCCTTCGACCCCCATCGGGCTGCTGAGTGCATCCTACCCGCTCGACGTGCGTCGCCTGCTGGCAGGCACAGGCGCGGCCGCCTTCTGGCAGCACGTGGACCTCATCGACGAGGCGATGGTCGAGGCCATTCACGCGGAAGGGGTCCGGGTGATCGCGTGGACCGTCAACGAAACGCCCCGCGCCCGCGAACTGGCGGCGTGGGGCGTCGATGCACTGTGTACCGATGCGCCGGGCGCGATCAGAGCGGCGCTTGCGGCGGCTGGTACGGAGGCGGCTGATGCGGCGGTGCATCCGTTGGGGCCGGGGGCGAAGCGGTAGCGCTGCCGGCGGGGGCACCGCCCGCGGTGGTGCCGGCGCTGGCGGCAGCCGCCCGGGCGTTGGCGAGCTCCGTTTCCAGTCGGCGCGCCTCGGCATCCCGCGTACGCAAGGCGTCGATCAGACGACTGCGGGCCTCGGCGTCGAGTTCGCCTCCGGCGTCCACGGCCCGGAACACGGCGTACCCGAGCGATTCCGCCGCTTTGTCGGCCTGCTCGCGGGCGCGGTAGGCCTCGAGGCGCAGCTTGCCTTCGTCGAAGACGTCCTGCGCGGCCTTGCCGGCCTTGTCGATTCCCTGCTTGACCTTGTCCCAGAGCGCCATGGCTCGAGTCCTCGACCGGGTGAACTGTCATGGGCCTGCCGTGGCCGACGGCCTACCGCCGTCGAACGGCCCGCAGGCGCGGGCGTTCCGTGGATAGCCCTACGGGACCTGCCCCTCGGAAGTTGCGGCCGGGAACGCAAAAGGGGCAGGCGCACCGGAGTGCCCTGCCCCTGCCTGGTCGGGAGGCGACTTACGCCTCGACCGTCTCCTCGACGAACTGCACGGGGACGACGTTGACCTTATAGGCTTTCTTGCTCTTGTGGGCGAACTGCACGACGCCATCGACGAGCGAGTAAATCGTGTAGTCGGTGCCCATGCCGACGTTGGCGCCCGGGTGCCACTTGGTGCCGCACTGCCGGACGATGATGTTGCCGGCCGTCACGAACTCACCGCCGTACTTCTTGATGCCGCGGTACTTCGGGTTGGAATCGCGGCCATTGCGTGAGGAGCCGACGCCCTTCTTGTGTGCCATGACGAATACTCCAGTTGGGAAGCGCGCCGGAGGGGCGCGCCGCCGGCGCTCAGCCGAGGGTGATGTCCTTGATGCGGACTTCCGTGAACTTCTGCCGGTGGCCCTGCTTGCGGGCGTAGTTCTTCCGGCGCTTGAACTTGAAGACGATGATCTTGTCGTCGAGGCCGTGCTTGACGATCTCCGCCGTCACCTTGGCGCCGGAGAGCGTGGGCACGCCCATGCGGACCTGGGCACCGTCGGAGCCGAGGAGGACGTCGTTGAATTCGACGGCCGTGCCGGCTTCGCCCAGCAACGAGGGAATCCGAAGGGTCTTGCCCGGCTCGGCGCGGAACTGCTTGCCGCCGGTGCGGATGATGGCGTAGCTCATGAGTCGGTCCAGGAGTGTGCGTTCCTAACGTAGCCTAGAAGCTTATCAGAACAGGCTTTAGGTGTCAACGGGGGCCGTGGGCCACGGCGTATCCTCAGGCGAGGGCGTACTGCTGGGTCACGTCCCGCTGGGCCCCCCGGACGACCAACTTGATTTCGTCCGGCTTGAGGAGCGGATCGTCGCGAAGTTCGAGGGGGAATCCGGCCAGCTTTTCCAGCCGCTTCACGAAGTCGTGCTCCTGCTCCAGCACGTGCAGCGCCACCTCCGGGTGCAGCCGGAGCGTCATGGCATCGCGGCGTCCTTCGGCGGCCATGCGCCGGACGGCCCGTTCGGTGCGCCTGACGATGGTCTCCGGGGTGAACACCCGACCCGTGCCGTTGCAGGTGGGGCACGCCTCGGTCATGCTCTGGTAATGACTTTGCCGGACCCGCTGGCGCGTCATCTCCACCAGCCCCAGGTCCGACACGGCGAACGCCTTGGTCCGGGCGCGGTCACGGCCCAGATGGGTGCGCAGTTCGTGCAGCACCTTGTCGCGATTGGCCTGCGTCTCCATGTCGATGAAGTCGCAGACGATGATGCCGCCAACGTCCCGGAGCCGCAGCTGGCGGGCGATCTCGCGCGCAGCCTCGGTGTTGGTCTTGAAGATGGTCTTTTCGGGGTCGCGCTTGCCGGTGTAGCGCCCGGAGTTCACGTCGATGGAGACCAGCGCCTCGGTGGGCTCGATGATGAGATAGCCACCGCTCGGCAGGTCGCAGCGCCGCTTGAACAGGTCGCGGATCTCGGTCTCGATCCCTTCCTTGTCGAAGAGCGGCACCGTGTCCTCGTAGAGCTTGACCCGCTCCACCAGATCCGGCGCGATCCCCTGCAGGTACTCCGTGATCTCGTTGAAGACCTGCTTCGAGTCGACGGAGACGCGTTCGACCTTGGCGCTGAACAGGTCGCGCACGAGCCCGCGGGTGACGTTCGTCTCCCGGTGTACGAGCGCCGGCGCCCGCAGGAACTGGGTTTTGCGCTTGATGCGCTTCCAATTGTTCATGAGCGTGTTCAACTCACGCTCGAAGGTCTCCTTGGTCGCGTCTTCGGATACCGTCCGCACGATCACGCCGCCGGCATCGTCGGGGAGCATCTCGCCCACCATGGCCCGCAACCGCTGGCGCTCGGAGCGCTCGTCGATCTTGCGGCTGACGCCCACCTTGCTGGCGAAGGGCATGTACACGAGGAACCGCCCGGCGAGGGACACCTGCGCGGTGACGCGCGGCCCCTTCGTGGAAATGGGTTCCTTGGTAATCTGGACCAGGATGTCCTGACCGCGTTTGAGCAGGTCCTGAATGGGACGGACCTCTCGGCGGCCGCGGCGTCCTCCCCCGCCACCGCCCGACTCCTCGCCGGACTCGTCCTCGTCGTCGTCCTCGTCATCGGACACCTGGGCGTCATCGACGACGACATCCGCCGCGTGAAGGAACGCCGATTTTTCGGTGCCGATGTTCACGAAGGCGGCCTGAATGCCCGGCAGCACTGCCTCGACCTTCCCGAGATACACGTCACCGACCATCCGGCGTGCATCGGGCCGATCCACCAGCAGTTCCACCAACTGGCCGTCCTCGATGATGGCGACGCGCGTTTCGCGCGGCGTCGCGTTCACCAGGAGCTCTCGCTTCATTGTCACGTGCCGCTTACCCCGGCGGTGGCGACTCCACTGGACCCGGGCAACGGCCAACACGGTGATCGAACAGGCAACCCGCGCGCGCCGGACGGCGGCGACACGGATGACGTCTCAGGGCACCCCCAGACCGGTCGACCGATCGATCGGGCAACTCGCGCCCAAGACCGCGGACCTTCCCGCGCCGGTGGCGGCGGGAGGCGCAGGCCTCGGGGGAAAACGCGATCACCCGCGATCGACACACATACGGTGCGTCGGACGGTGGGGCGAGTGGGCGGGTCGGACGGCGGCGCGCTGGCCCCGACCGGCCCATTCCACAAACGCAAACGGCCCGTGAGTCGCACGGGCCGCCGGCGCCGAATGCGACGGCTGACGGACACTTCGGATTGGAAAGTACACCGGGGCCGTCCGCTCTCGCAACAAACGGGCCGGGAGCGGACGGTCAGGAGCTCAGGCCAGCAGCCCCTTCAGCAGGTGCCGGGCGATCACCATGCGCTGAATCTCGCTGGTTCCTTCGCCGATTTCGCAGATCTTCGCGTCGCGCATGTAGCGCTCGACCGGGTAGTCCTTCGTGTAGCCGTACCCGCCGTGGATCTGGATGGCCTTGATGGTGGCCCGCATGGCGAGCTCCGAGCAGAACAGCTTGGCCATGGCTGCCTCCTTACCGAACGGCTTGCCATTCTGGGAGAGCCATGCCGCGTGGTACATGAGATGACGGCCCGCCTCGATCTCGGTGGCCATGTCCGAGAGCTGGAACTGCACGCCCTGGAAGCTGGCGATGGCGGCGCCGAACTGCTTGCGGACGCTGGCGTACTTGAGCGACTCCTCGAGAGCGCCCTGGGCAATACCGAGCGACAGTGCCGCGATGCCGATACGCCCGGCGTCGAGCGTCTTCATGAAGTTGATGAAGCCAAGGCCTTCGGTGCCCAGCAGATTCTCGGCGGGAACCTCGACGTTGTCGAACAGCAACTCGCGCGTGTCCGAGGCACGCCAGCCAAGCTTGTCCTCCTTCTTGCCGGCGGTGAAGCCCGGCATGGCCGTCAGGCCCTCTGCGTGCCCAATTCCAAGCGCACGGCACGTCTCGAGGTCCACCGAATCCTTGTTCAGGATGAACGACGAGATGCCCTTGGTCCCCTTGGAGGGGTCGGTCACGGCGGTGACGACGAACACCTCGCCGACACCGGCATGCGTGATGAAGCGCTTGCTCCCGTTGAGCACGTAGTAGCCGTCCTTCTTCACGGCCGTGGTGCGGGTGCCTCCGGCATCGCTGCCGGCGGCTTCTTCGGTGAGGCCGAAGCCGCCCAGCACCTGCCCACCGGCCAGAAGCGGCACGTACCTCTCGATCTGCGCCTTCGTGCCGAAGCTGAGGATCGGCGAGGTGCCGAGCGTGGTGTGGGCGCTGATGGTGATGGAGTGCGAGGCGCACACCTTCGCCAGTTCCTCGATCGCGATCATGAAGCTGATCGTGTCGAAGCCGGCGCCGCCGACCTCCTCGGGCCATGGCACACCGAGCAGGCCGAGTTCTCCCATCTTCTTCACGTTCTCCCAGGGGAACGTCGAGTCTTCGTCGTGCTTTGCTGCGACCGGCACAACGTGTTCACGCGCAAAGGCGCTGACCATGTCACGAACAGCCAGGTGTTGTTCGTTGAAGTACAGACTGTCGTCCATTGCCTACGGGGCGGGGTTTCTGGCGGGTTCCGTTCGAGGGCGGCGCTGCACGGTGTGCAGCAACCGCTGGCTCAACCCGGAGCGACGGCTACGTGGTTCCGAGGCATCGATCACAGGCACCGCACCGTGGTCGCGCATCGGGATCGCCGAAATAGCGCAGGACGAACGCTCTTCGGCAATGGCGAGTCTGCGCATATCCCTGCATGGCGTCGAGCCGCCGAATCTCGGCGCGGCGCCGTCGATCGAGTGCCAGCCAGTCCACCGGAGGCATAGGCGCGGTCAGTCGGCTCGAGTCCAGACGCAGTTCGGCACCCTGTTTCACCCACGTCACGAACTGCTGTGCCGCGAGACGTTCAAGAAGCGGGACGACTCGCGTCGGTCCCCCGGGTACACCGGGCAGGTTGCTGAGGTCGAAGGCGGCACCGGTCTCCACTGGTTGACCCGCCAGGCGCCAGAAGGCCTGAAGCAGGCGGCGCTCCGGCGTGCGGGCGCCGATCAGCTCGCGGCGAATCCGAGCGGGGGCGGCGAGCAACCGGACCCATATTCGCCCCGGAGCCGGCGGCGTGACGGTGCACAAGGCGGCCGCCTGCAACACGCGCAGCGCGGCGCCGATCGGCCGTTCGCCCAGCGAGGGTGGCAGCCGCGCCACCAGTGTGTCCACGCCGAACGGCACGCGCCCCGTCGCATCGGCGGCCTCGCGGAGCACACGCCAGACGCGCTCCACCACGCGGCGTTCGGCATGCGTAGCAGCGATGAAGTACTCGTGTGTGCGGCGATCGGCGACACTGTGCAGAAGAACACAGGTGCTGTGCGCGCCGTCGCGTCCGGCACGACCGGCCTCCTGGTAGTACGCCTCGAGCGTACCGGGCATGGCGTGGTGCACCACCAGTCGTACGTCGGGCTTGTCGATGCCCATACCGAAGGCGTTGGTGGCGACGATCACCGGCGCGCGGGCGTCCATGAACGCGTCCTGGGCCCGCTGTCGCAATGCGGGATCGAGGCCACCGTGGTACGCGACGGCCCCGACGCGGCCGCGGACGAGTGCGGCTGCCACGCGCTCGACCGCTGTTCGCGTCGGTGCGTACACGATACCGGGGCCATCGGCGCGGCGCAGCCACGCAATGGCCGCCGCGTCCTTGTCGCGTGGTGACGGCGCGTGGGCGACGTGATAGGTGAGATTGGTGCGGTCGAATCCGCCCACGACGACCTTCGGCCGGCGCAGCGCCAGCTGCTGCACGATGTCCTGCCGCACCGCCGGCGTGGCCGTGGCCGTGAGGGCGACGGTCTGCGGTCCGCCGAGGTGCTCCCGGATGGTTCCGAGCTTGCGGTAGCTGGGGCGAAAGTCGTGACCCCATTCGCTGATGCAGTGCGCTTCATCGACCGCGAGCAGCGCGATGCCGATGTCCCGGAGCGCGGTGAGGGTCCGATCCGCATCCAGTCGTTCCGGTGCCAGATAGAGCAGCTTGAGCTCGCCGTCGCGCGCCCGCGCCATGCGGTCGGCAACGTCGCGAGCGCCGAGGGTGCTGTTCAGAAACGCGGCCGGAACCCCGCGCCGATCGAGGGTCTCGACCTGATCCTTCATCAGGCTGATGAGCGGCGAGACGACGATGGTGAGCCCATCGCGCAGCAGCGCCGGGACCTGATAGCAGAGCGACTTGCCGCCACCCGTGGGCAGCAGGAGGAGCGCGTCGCGACCCGACAGCACAGCCTCGACGGCCGGGAGCTGCGGTGGACGAAAGTCGGGGTAGCCGAAATGACGGCGCAGGACCGCTCGGGCCTGTTCGAGTGTGGAGGGCGGCGTGGGCGCACGGCCATGGGGCACCATGCCTCACGGTACTGCAGGATGCCGTTTCGAGCGGTACCGGAATCGAGCGGCCGTGCCCATTCGGACGCGGCGCGGCGGTGCGCCGCGCGCCCGCAGCGACGCCCCCTCAGGAATCGGTGAAGCGCTTGCCCGTATCGTTCATGAGGTACGCGACGCCGATGAACAGCACGGCCTTGACGCCTTCCCAGACAGCCTTGCCGGTGCGCCCCTGCTGGGCCGCCATGATCGCGTCGTAGGCGCACCATACAGTGAGCGCCAGGGGAAGAAGCGGCGCCAGCCGCCGCAGTGATCCGGTCACGTCAGACTGCCCTCGCAAAGTGACCGCGCGTGAACTCGCCGGCGAGCAGGCGCCGGGCGGCACCGTTTTCCGGCACGATGCCGATCGCGAGCGCGTCGAGCGCCTCGCGGTACGCGCGGACGATGTCCTGCACCGGATCGCCCGGCACGTTGAAGACCATCTGGTAGCCCCGTACTCCCTGCGCCCAGAGCGTCGGCAGGTACTCCGACGCCTCGATGGGCCGGGAGTGCAGCAGGCGGTTCCGGCACGCGCTGTCCGTCGCCACGGCGAAGGTGTAGCCGGTGGGATCGGTGAGCGACACGTTGGTGTGCTTCTGCACGCACAGGTCGCGACAGGTCGTGGGCACCCGATCGAACGCGGCGCTCAGGACGCAGTGCTCGATGGTCATGCCCTCGGGGCGCCCGTACACGAGCACGTCGAAACCGGCGCCCTGCCACGGCGCCGTGAGCTGGCCGAGTTCATCGGTGGTGAGCTCGATGGAGGCGACGAGACGGCGGGCGCCCAGCTCGAAGAGCAGCGCGGCCGTGTGCTCGTTGAACACGTTGATCGCGTAGTCGCCGATCACGTCGCGTCCGGCGCCCCCGAACTCGGCCACCAGCCCGAGATGGCCGGAGAGCAGCGGCAGGTCGAGCGCGAGCCACTTGTCGAGACGGCGGCGCTCCTCGGGGCGCACGATGGTGGGTGTGCGCAGTCGCAGCCCCACGCCCTGCCCCGCCAGTTCCTCGCGCAGCGCGTGCACACGCGCCAGCGGCGGCGCCGGGTGGCGCAGGAACGGGTCGAACACGATTTCCGTGGCCCCGCCAGCGGCGGCCTCACGCGCCGTCTCCACGTCATACACGATGGCGCGGAGCATCGCCGTTTCCGCGTCACGCGTCGGTGCCGATCGGACCGGTACCGCCTGCACCGCCTCAGCGATCCGCGCGCTGCGCACGGCGGCGTCACTCGACTCGGCCCACTCCCGACGCTGCCGCAACTGCTCCGTGGCCTCCTGACGCAGCCGGTTGAGCTCACTGACGGGGAGGAACAGCCCGTCGCCAAGACCGATGATGTCCACGGTGCCGAGTTTGAACGGCGTGCCACCGAGGCGGCCGAACTGCTCCCGGAGCTGGGCCATGTCCAGCGCGCGCTTGCTGGCCGGTGCCAGCGGGACATCGCCCCGCACCGTGATCTCGTGCTCACCGCAGCGCCAGATGGTCTTGAGCGGACCGCCCGCGTGGCCGAAGCAGCGCACGTCGACGCGGGCCAGTCCGACCTGCGCCGGCACGGGCACCGTGGCAAACGACGCCTGCGCCTCGCTGAGCAGGGTGGCATCGCTGGTGCGCACCACGCGCCAGCCGGCTGCCACCACTGTGGGCCGCATGCCGCTCCGCACCTGAATGGCCTGCCGGTGCACGCCATCCCGCACACTCAGCAGGCGCACGCTGTGCAAGGTGCCACCGATGGTGGCCGCTGCGCCCTCGTCCGGCGCCTCGAATCCGAGGCCGTCACCCACCGCGAGAGCGCGTGACACGTCCACGAGCAGCTCGGTGCCCTCCTGACCCACCACCGTTCCCAGCGGGAGCCCGCGATTGTCGGGCTGCGTGCGCGTGATGTACTCGCGCCCCTGCCGTCCCCCGTACATGCCGCCCGTGTTGCCGCGGCTGAAGACCTGCACGAGCGGTTCGACCTCGTCGGGGGTCGGAGCCCGCCCGGTCTCACCACGCGCGATACCATCCAGCCACCCACGATAGGCCCTGGTGACCGTGGCCACGTACTCGGGCTTCTTCTTGCGTCCTTCGACCTTGAGACAGCCCACGCCGAGCCGCGCGATCTCCTCGAGATGATCGTGGGCCGCGAGGTCCTTGGTCGAGATGAGGTAGCCGTTGTCGAGCGTGGCGCCGGTGGCCTCATCGGTGAGCGCATAGTCCTTGCGGCACGACTGGGCGCAGGAGCCGCGGTTGGCGGAGCGCTCGCTGATCATGCCCGACATGAAGCACTGCCCGGAGTACGAAATGCAGAGGGCACCGTGCACGAAGGTCTCGAGGCCGAGGTCGGGGACGGCTTCGCGGATGGCCCGGATATCCTCGAGGGAGTTCTCGCGCGCCAGCACGACCCGCTCGACGCCGAGGCGCTGCATGACCTTGGCTCCTGCCGCGTCGTGCACGGTCATCTGGGTGCTGCCGTGCACCTCGAGCTGCGGATAGACCTGCTGAATGAGCCGCACCACCCCCAGGTCCTGCACGATCGCCGCATCGATGCCGCGGTCGACGCACTCGCCGAGATAGGCCAGTGCCTCCGGCAGCTCGTGCGGCTTGATCAGGACGTTGAACGTGAGGTACACCCGCACGCCGCGCGCGTGGGCCACGGCGCACGCCTGGGCCAACTCGTCGAGCGAGAGCTGGGCGCCCTCGTCGCGGGCATTGTACATGGACGCCCCGAGATACACGGCATTGGCGCCATTGGCGACGGCCGCACGCACGGCATCGAGGGTGCCGGCGGGCGCGAGGAGTTCGGGGACGCGAACAGTGGGCATCCCGGAAATGTAAGGCGGGCGGGAACGGCGTACTACGTGAGCCAGGGAGCGCGAGCCATACGGCGCGAGCAAACCCGCGCCCGCCACGGGGCGTTGGCTCGCGTGCCGGCTACCGTTTGAGGAACCGCAAGAGCAGCGCCACCATCACCAGGGCGATGCCCACCCACCGGATCCACTCCAGACCGGTCCGCTGCGCGGTCGTGAAGGCGACCACCCCCATCACGATCAGGAGGAGACGCAGGCGGATGATCACGGCGCCTCGGGCAGCCCGGCGGCCTGCGCGTCGGCGTCCGGCACGTCGATCACCATCCGCAGCAGGGCCGTGGAATAGACCTTGCCCTGGGCGTCGGTCTTGAGCGACAACGTCCCGCCGCCGTCGAGCGCGCCATGCAGCAGGAAGTTGAGCGCCCCGAGGTTGGGCAGCTCGAACCGCACCACGTCGCCGGTGATCTGGCCGGCGAAATGGCGCGCCACCGCGTCACGCGTGACGTACCGGTCGAGGATGGGATACCACTCCGGCCGCAGCGCGATCAGGCCGACGTTGGCCGTATCACCCTTGTCGCCGCTGCGGGCGTGCGCGATGTCGAGCAGACAAACATGCATGGCGCTCACTCCACGATGGTGACGGCGGTGGACACGGCGCGCTTATCCAGCAGCGCGGGCCAGTAGGCCACGATTTCCTCGACCTTCGGGCGGCCGCCGGCAAAGCCGGTCACGCTTGGCGGCCCGTTGAGCACCAGCGGCGCGATTTCGCGCGTGAAGCGCTCCACGGCCGCGCGGTCGCTGCCACGCACGCCGATGCGGTACTGCACCTCGGGGGCGTCGCGCCCGTCGCCGGCGAGTGGTCCGTGTGTCGACGTGGCGCCCACGAATTCGCTCAGCACCTGGTCGAACTTCAGCCCCAGCGTGTCGAGCCGTTCGCGCAGCACGCGGTCGGCCAGCTGGGCCTTTTCCATGGCATCGGGCCACGAGTACACGAGCGAGCCCACCGCCTTGAAGCCGGCGCGATAGGCAATCGACACCTTGAGGAACGGCGTCGGCGGCCCGCCGGTGATGCCGTGCACTCGCACGCGGTTCTCGCCGACGCTTTCGAGCCGAATGCTGGTGAAGTCGGCCACCACGTCAGGCGTGATGTACGCGTGCGGATCGCCCATTTCGTACACCAGTTGCTCGGTCACGCTGGGCACGTTGACGCGTCCGCCGGTGCCGGGATGCTTGGTGATGACGAACGTGCCGTCCGCCCGCGCCTCGGCGATGGGGTAGCCGACGTTGGCGAGGTCGGGAATGGTACGCCAGTCGTGGAGGCAGTTGCCCCCCGAACACTGGGCCCCGCACTCCAGGATGTGTCCCGCCACGATACCGGCGGCCAGTGCATTCCAGTCGTCTTCAGCCCAACCGAACTCGTGCCGCAGCGGCGCCATCGTGAGCGCCGTGTCCGTGCTGCGCCCGGTGACCACCACATTGGCCCCCTGCTGCAGCGCCTGGACGATGGGCGTCGAGCCGATGTAGGCATTGGCCGAGAGCACGCGATCGCGAATGCTCGCGAGCGGCTCGTTGGTGTCCATGTTGCGCAGTTCGTGGCCGGCGGCGAGGAGCTCATCGAGCCGGTCGAGGATGTCATCGCCCGTGACCACGCCGATGCGGATCTTTCCACGCACGCCGGCCTTGTCGGCCGCCGCCAGCACCGCGTCGGCGCAGGCCATGGGGTTCACGCCACCGGCGTTGGCGATGACCTTCACGCCGCGTTCGGCGACGGCCGGGAACACGCTTCCCATTGCGCCGATGAAGTCGCGCGCGTAGCCCATGCGCGGGTCACGCTCCTTCTGCTTCTGCACGATGGACATCGTGACTTCGGCGAGATAGTCGAGCATGAGGTAGTCGACGGGACCACCCTCGACCTGGCGCCGCGGCGCTTCGAGCCAATCTCCCCAGAAACCCTGCCCGCTGGCCACGCGCACGACGCGCGACCCGTTGCCTTCCTGCGACATCACTCCGCTCCGTTGAGGGGCATGGGGGGCAGCACGAACGCCCCGAGATGCGGTCCGCGATTGTGGCTCGTCGCACGCAGCGCGAGCGCCAGCAGATCCCGCGTGTTTTCCGGATACACGATGGCGTCGACGAACCCGCGCGCGGCGGAGTAGCGCGCATCGAGCTGCTCCTCGTAGTCGGCGCGCATGGCGTCAACCGAGGCCAGCACCTCGGCGGACGGCTCCACGCCCGCCCGCTTGGCAGCTTCGAGGGCCGGCCCGTGCACCGCCTGGACCGCCGCTTCGCCCTCCATCACCGCCATGCGACCGGTGGGCCAGGACAGGATGAAGTCCGGATCGAACCCCTGCCCCGCCATGGCGTAATAGCCGGCGCCGCTGGCGTGGTTCACCGTGAGCACGATCTTGGCCACCCGGGCGCAGGCCATCGCTTCCACAAAGTGCGCGCCGGCGCGGATGATACCGTCGTGTTCCGCGTCAGGGCCCACCATGAAGCCCGAGACGTCCTGCACGAACAGCAGCGGGATGCCCTGCCGGTCGCACCGCTCGATGAAGTACGCCACCTTCTCGGCGCTTTCGGCGTAGATGATGCCACCGAAGCGCGGCCGTTCACCCGGACGTCCCTTGATCAGGCCGCGGGCATTGGCGATGACGCCCACCGGGATGCCTTCGATGCGGGCATCACCACAGAGCATCTCCCTGGCCAGGTTGGGCTGGAACTCATCGAGCTTGCCGTCGTCGAGCACCGCCTTGAGCAGGGCGTGCATGTCGTATGACATGCGATGATCGGCCGGCAACACATCGTAGAGGGTGGCCGGCGGTTCTGCCGGCGGCCGCCACGAGGCGGGAGCCGGCACCGCCGGCTTCGGCAGTCGTGCCACCAGCTCGCGCAGCTTGTCGAGGCATGACGCATCGTCGTCGAGCGCATAGTGCGCGACACCGGAAATCTCGGTGTGCGTGATGGCCCCGCCGAGCGTTTCACCGTCGACGGTCTGGCCGGTGGCGCCCTTCACGAGATTCGGGCCGCCGAGTCCCATGAACGACGTACCCTTCACCATCAGGATCACGTCGCTCAGCGCCGGCAGGTACGCTCCGCCCGCCACGCACTGCCCCATCACCGCCGCGAACTGCGGGATGCGCAGGTAGCGCCGCATGATGGAGTTGTAGTAGAAGATGCGTGCCGCGCCGTACTGCCCGGGAAACACGCCGCCTTGGTAGGGGAGGTTCACGCCGGCCGAGTCGACGAGGTAGGTGATCGGGATGCGGCAGCGCATCGCGATCTCCTGGGCGCGGAGGATCTTGGTGATCGTCTCCGGCCACCACGAGCCCGCCTTCACCGTGGCATCGTTGGCGACGACGACCACTTCCCGCCCTTCGACCACCGCGATGCCGGTGATGACACCGGCGCCGGGCGCCTGTCCGTCATATCGGTCGTGGGCCACGAGCAGCCCAACTTCGAGAAACGGGGTGTTCGGGTCGCGCAGGCGCTCGACGCGCTCACGGGCGGTGAGTTTGCCCTGCTTGTGCTGCTTCTCGATCTTGTCGGCGCCTCCGCCGAGGCGGAGGCGGGATTCGAGCTCGCGCGTCTCGTCGGCGAGCTGACGCAGGCGTCCGGTCACGTGCTTTGCTGCTCGCGGGTCGTGAACCAGTCGCGGATGTAGTCCACGAGATCCTGAGTGCTTGTGCCGGGGCCGAAGAGCCGGGCCACCCCCTGGGCTTGCAGGGCGTCCATGTCTTCTTTGGGAATGATGCCGCCCCCAGTGAGCAGGATGTCGTCGCGCCCCGCCTCCACAAGCAGGTCGCGAACCCGCGGGAACAGCGTCATGTGGGCGCCGGAGAGGATCGACAGGCCCACCACGTCCACGTCTTCCTGCACGGCAGCCGTGGCGATCATCTCGGGAGTCTGATGCAGGCCGGTGTAGATCACTTCCATGCCTGCATCACGAAGCGCAGCCGCCACCACCTTGGCGCCGCGGTCATGTCCGTCGAGACCAGGTTTGGCCACGAGGACGCGAATCGGTCGAGTCATGAGCGGAAAACTACTCACCCGTCCTTGCGCGCCACCAGCAGCATCTCGCTCGATTTGCGCGTCAACGGCCGATCCGACCACGAGTCGAAGGCCTGCTCGACGATGAGCCCGACGTCACGGAGGCGGCCGGCGAGTTCGGAGGCGGTGTAGAGGCGGATGCGATGGGCGCGCTCGCCGCTGCCTCTTGGGCCTCGCCAGGTGGAGGTGATCTCCAGAAACCCCGAGAGCGGGTCGAAACGCCGCTCCTGGCCGAACATGGTGCCATCGGCGGTGCTCCACCAATCCCGGGAGAGAAACTTGGCCATGACGCCGTCGCGGGCGCCGCCGTGCCAGATCAGCACGCCACCCGGCTTGAGCACCCGGGCGAACTGGGCCAGCACGCGCAGATCATCGGACGGCTCGTCGAAAAAGCCGAACGAGGTGAACAGGTTCACGACGGCGTCGAAGCGTCCGGTCCACCGGGCGGAGAGCTTGCGCATGTCGCCCTCGATGTAGCGGAGGCGTTTGCCGGTCCCGCGCTTGCGGGCTACGGTGAGCAGGTCGGCCGAGTAGTCGAGGCCGTCGACGTCGAAGCCCGCTTCCGCCAGGAGATGGGCATGGCGCCCCTGCCCGCAGGGGCAATCCAGCACGCGGGCGCCGGAGGGCAGCTCGAGGAGCTCGAGCAGACGGGCGACCTCCCGCCGGTCCTGCACCAGGTCGAAGAGGGGCTCGTACTCGTGGAGGTACTGGGCGTCGAACTGGGTGGCCCACCAGGGGGTGTTGGTCCGCATCCGCAGACGCTAGATACTGGGGCGAGCGCGCACAAGCCGCATGTGCCCGACCCCCGGCGTCCCGGCCGGTGGCGTCCGGGCGTTCTCTTTCGGCGCATCGGACTCCGTGCTGACCATCCGACTCCTCTACTCGAGCAGGGCCGCCGTGGGCATGAGCTACGGGGCCCTCAGCGACATCATGACCCATGCCCAGGCCACCAATCTGGCTCGCGGCATCACCGGCATGCTCTGCTACGGTTCGGGTCAGTTCCTGCAGGCGCTCGAAGGGGAGCGCGTGGCGGTGAACGCGCTGTACCACCGGATCGCCACCGACCATCGCCATGCCGGATGCCAGCTCATCAGCGTTGAGGAGATCGCGGCCCGCGATTTCCCCGAGTGGTCGATGAAGGTGGTGAACTGGGAAGATGGGGACACCGCCCGGAAGCGCGCGTTGCTGGAAGCGGACGCCGGCACCAGCGTCTTCGATCCGGGCGCCATGACGAGCGGCCAGGCGACCGCATTTCTGCGGCACCTGGCCGAACTCGAGTGCGAACTGGCTGGCGACTAGAAGAACACGGGCTCTCGATAGGCGCCGAAGACCGACTCCAGCGCATCGCGGATTTCGAACAGCGTGCAGTACGAGCGCGCGCAGTCGAGAATGTGCGGCACCACGTTCTCGCTGCCGCGGGCGGCGGCCCGCAGGGCCTCGAGGTTCCGGGCACAGAGGTCGTTGTCACGCGAGGCACGCAGCGCGGCCATCTTGGCGCGCTGTTCCGTCTCCGCTTCCTGGCCGATGCGGAGAATGGGGATGCCAAGCTCGGGCTCATCGGTCACGAACTCGTTCACGCCCACGACGAGCTTGCGCCGCTGTTCGATCTCCCACTGCTGACGGGCCGCACTTTCGGCGATGCGCTTCTGGAACCAGCCGTCCTCGAGCCCCTTCACCACACCGCCGATCTCGTCGATCTGGGCGAAGAGCTGCTCGGCCTCCCGCTCCATCTGATCGGTGAGCGACTCCACGTAGTACGACCCGCCGAGGGGGTCCATCACGTTGGGCACGCCCGTCTCGTAGGCGAGGATCTGCTGCGTACGCAGCGCCACCTGCACCGCGCCTTCGGTGGGCAGCGAGAGGGTCTCGTCCATCGAGTTGGTGTGCAGCGACTGCGTGCCGCCCAGCACGGCGGCGAGGGCCTGGTAGGCCACGCGCACCACGTTGTTCATGGGCTGCTGCGCGGTGAGCGTGACGCCGGCCGTCTGCGAGTGGAAGCGCATCACCCACGAGCGCGGATTCTTCGCGCCGTACCGCTCCTTGAGGTGCCGCGCCCAGATGCGACGAGCCGCCCGCAACTTGGCGATTTCCTCAAAGAAGTCGTTGTGGATGTCCCAGAAGAACGAGAGGCGCGGTGCGAACTCGTCGATGTCGAGGCCGCGGGCGATCCCGCGTTCGACGTACGTGAACCCGTCGGCGAGCGTGAACGCCAGCTCCTGTGCCGCCGTCGACCCCGCCTCGCGGATGTGGTAGCCGGAGATGGAGATGGTGTTCCAGTTGGGCGCGTGCCGGGCACACCACTCGAAGCCGTCGACGATCAGACGCAGCGCCGGTTCGATGGGGAAGCACCACGCATGCTGCGCCATATACTCCTTGAGGATGTCGTTCTGGACCGTCCCCTGGAGCTTGTCGGCGCTGACCCCCTGCTTCTCGGCCGCCGCGATGTAGAAGCAGAGCAGAATGATCGCGGGACCATTGATCGTCATGCTCGTGGAGACCTTGTCGAGCGGAATCCCCTCGAACAGTGTCTCCATGTCGGCCAGTGACGAGATGGCCACGCCGCACTTGCCGACTTCGCCCTCCGACCGCGGATGATCGGAGTCGTAGCCCATCAGCGTCGGGAAGTCGAAGGCCACCGAGAGCCCGGTCTGCCCCTGCGAGAGGAGGAACTTGTAGCGCTGGTTGGTCTCGCGCGCCGTGCCGAAGCCGGCGAACTGGCGCATCGTCCACAGCTTGCCGCGATAGCCCGTGGGATGAATGCCGCGGGTAAACGGCCACTGCCCCGGCAGCTCGAAGGCCGTGCCGGCAGAATTCTCGAGGTCCAGCGCCGTGAAGAGCGGCGGCACCTCGGTGGCCGAGTTGGTGAAGGCGATGTCGCGCTTGCGCCCCGCGTCATACTGGGTGCGCCAACGCCCGACTTCCTGCCGGAGCGTCTCGAGCTCTTCCTGCTGCCGGCGGACTACGTCTTCGAGTTCGCTGATGGTCGTCATGCGCTCAGGCATCCTGATGCGGTGCAAAGCTCGCACCGGTGAGAAGGGCGGCACTGCGCTGCCGCAGCGTATCGGCGGCGGCAAAGGGGACGAGCGTTCCGGATTCGAGGGCGTCGAGCTGCGCGTCCAGCCAGGCCATGGTGCCCGCGTCGCGCCAGAGGCGCTCGCGCACCTGCTGTTCGACGATCTCCATGACCCGCTCGCGGAGCCTAGCCCGGCGCCGGGTCCGCAGTTCTCCGCTCCGTTCAAGGTAGCGAACGTGGCGGTCGAGGGCGTCGGCGATCTCGTCGATCCCCTCATTCTGGGCGGCGACGCTGCGCAGGACGGGAGGCGTCCACTGCTCCGGCGCCTCCTCGCGGGCAGCCGCCCGGGCGGCCCGGGCCGGGTTCATGGCGTCCCGGAGGGCGTCCCGGTCGGGGGCGCTCCGCAGGTCCACGCCATGGTGGGCCGGCACGTCCTTGAGGGTGGCACCGGCGCGCAGCCCGAGCATCAGTTCGATGTCGTTGCGCAGCCGGTCGGCGCCGGGGCGATCGGCCTTGTTCACCGTGAACACGTCGGCGATTTCCATCACGCCCGCCTTGAGCGTCTGAATGGAGTCGCCCGACTCGGGCACCAGTACCACCAGCGTGGAGTCGGCCGCCCGCGAGACATCGAGTTCGCTCTGTCCCACCCCGACCGTCTCGATGAGGATCACGTCCATGCCGAACCCGTCGAGCACGTCGCACACCTCGCGGGTCGCGGTGGCCAGCCCGCCCAGCGAGCCTCGGGTCGCCATCGACCGGATGAAGACGCCCGGGTCGAGCGCCACCTCCTCCATGCGGATGCGGTCGCCGAGGAGGGCCCCACCGGTGAAGGGCGACGTCGGATCGACGGCCACGATGCCCACCCGCAGGTCGTGGTCGCGATACCAGCGCGCCAGTCGGGTCGTGAGCGTACTCTTTCCCGCCCCCGGCGGCCCCGTGATGCCGATGCGGCGGGCGCGGCCCAGCAGGGCGTGCTGGCTGGCCAGCACCTGCTCGAAGCCGGCGCGGTGGTTTTCCACGATGCTGACCGCCCGCGCGAGCGCGGCCGGCTTTCCCGCCCGGAACTGTTCGAGCAGGCGGGCCATGGCTGCCCGCGGCGGCGCTGCGGATGCGTCAATCGGTGTTGTCGTCATGCTCGTCCCGGATATCTCCCACCAGTTCCTCCAGCAGATCCTCGAGCGTCACCACGCCGATGACCGCGTCACCGTCCTGCACGATCGCCAGTTGCCGGCGGGCACGCAGCAGTTCGAACAACAGATCCTTGGCCGACTTGTCGGGCGTGGTGAAGCTGACCGGCCGCATGGCTGGCAACGCCTCACCGCGTCGGCGGAACACCTCGAACACATGCACCATGCCGACTACGCGGTCCGGTGTCTCTCGATAAATGGGGACTCGGCTGTACCCGGAGGCGGCCATCTGCTGCGCCAGCTCCATGGGCGCGAGTCCATCGGGGAGCATGAACAGCTCGGTCCGCGAACGCATCACATCGCGCACGACCTTGTCGCCGAACTGCACCACCCCCGAGATGATCGCCAGCTCCTCCGTGGTACTGACGTCGCCCAGCGCTCCCTCGCGCAACAGCTCCTCGAGCCCATCGCGAAGATCCTCCTCGTCGGCCTGCGAGGCCGGACGGGTGACCGCCTGGCGGACGGCGCCGGCGAGCAGCTGGAAGGGTGCCAGCATCAGATCCACGAGGCGCAGCACCGGCACCATGACCGGCACGATCGACGCCGCCCACCGTCGGGCGATCGCCCGCGGCAGCAATTGCCCGCACACCAGCAGCAGCACCAGGAACAACGAGACATCGCGCACGAACACCCACGCCCGCAGCCCGTCGGCCATGGCGATGATCGAGCCCGTCGCGAACACGGTGAGCATGCTGGCCGTGCCGGCTGCATGCACCAGGCGCATTGGCCGCTCGAGGTACCGCGTCATCGCGCCCACGCCACCCGAGCGATGCTCGATCCAGTGTCGCAGCCACAGGCGACTCACGGCGCGAATGGACGTCGCCCCGAGCGTGAGCACGCCCACGACCAGCCCCCCGACGACGATGGCCAGCGTGATCATGCGGACGTCTCCCCGTCGTCGGTCTCGTCGTCGGGGACACGCTCGAGGAACACCCGTTCGATCTTGCGGCGCACCACCCGCTCGACGATCACGCGGAACGGTCCGATGGCGAGCGACTCACCCGCCCGCGGCACCCGGCCGAGCAGTTCCAGCACCAGTCCGCCCACGGTCGACACGTCGTCGCGCGTGAAGTCATAGTGCAACGCCGCCGACAGGTCGTCGAGGGTCAGGCGCCCAGACACCCAGTACCGGACATCGTCCTCGTTCTCGACGAGTCGCTCCTCATCGTCATACTCGTCGCGGATCTCGCCGACGAGCTCCTCGAGCACGTCCTCGATGGTGACCAGCCCTGCCGTCCCGCCGTACTCGTCGGCCACGATGGCGATGTGGCGTCGTGCCTGGCGGAATTCGCGCAGGAGATCGGCGATGCGCTTGGAGGTCGGGATGAACACCGGCGGACGCATGAGCGACGGCCAGCCCGCTTCGGGTTCCTCGTCCGCGAGCACCGCTGGCAGCAGGTCCTTCACGTACAGGATACCGACAATCTCGTCGACGGTCTCCTCGTACACGGGGATGCGTGAATGCTGGGCGCTCCGCACGCGGTCGAGCATCTCCGACCACGGGGTGTCGCGCTCGACTCCCACGATGTCGACGCGCGGCACCATCACTTCCTCGGCCGTCGTCTCGCCGAATTCGAACACGCCGAGCAACAGCTCCCGTTCGTCGCCGGTCACATCGACTTCGCTGGTGATGACCTCGCGGAACTGCGCGGCGGCCTCTTCGCGTCGTTCCTGCGACGCCTCCGATTCCGACACGACCACCGCAAACAGGCTGTCGATCCAGTTGCCGAGCGTGACCACGGGAGCGAGCAATCGCTCGAGGACTGCCGTGAGGGGGCGCAGTCGATCGCCGGCCCGGTCGCCAAGGGTGTCGCCGATGACCCGCGCCAGCGTCTCGGCTACCAGAACCGAGGAAAGGCCGAGCAGCACCAGCAGCACGCCGGCGGCCAGCGTCGGACGCTCCGCAAGATCGAGCGCCACGGCCAGCCCGCAGCCAGCGGCGAGGTGCCCCAGTACCCGGGCGAAAGCCAGCGCCCGATGTGTCTGCTCCCGGGCACTGACGGCGCGCGACACCGACGGGTTGGGCGCACTGAAGCCGCCCCGTTCGGGAACGGACGGCGCCAGCGGTGTTTCAGCCAGCAGCGCGCCGTCGGCGACGGCGGCGAGGGCGGCGACAGCGGCACCGGCTGTTGCGAGCCCCCAGGCAACTGCACTCATGCGGTGCGGGACGGAGTCATCCAGAAGCGGCGCAGGAGCTGCTCCTGGCGTCGCCACATCGGCGACGTACTGCGAGTCTCATCTTCCGGGTGCTCCCAGCCGCAGGCGTGCAGCGTGCCGTGCACCACGAGACGGGCCAGTTCCTCACGGATGCCGACCCCGTAGGCCTGGGCCTGGGTGCGGGCCACATCGGGACAAATGTAGATGTCCCCGATGACCACGCCGCCGGGATCCGCCCCGAGCGCGAAGGTGATGACATCGGTGGCGCCGGTGTGCCCGAGGTGCTTCCGGTTGAGCGCCGCCATCGCGCGTGCGGTGACGAACGTGATGGACAGCATGGCCCGCGGCACCTTGAGCGCGCGCAGCACGTTGCGCGACAGGTCGGCCAGTCGCGCGGCCGACACCGGCAGGCGGGTGCCCACACACTCGATGGCGACGGCCCGAGGCTCAGCTGCCGGCAGGGCGCGGTGCGCCGTCATCCGCCACCAGCCGCGTCTTCGTTGTAGGCGCGGATGATGTCGCGCACGAGGCGATGCCGCACGACGTCGGCTTCGCTGAAGTAGTGGAACGCGATCCCTTCGATCCCGTGCAGGATGCGTTCGATCTGCATGAGGCCGGAGTCCTCGCGGCGCGGCAGGTCGACCTGCGTCTTGTCGCCGGTGATGACGATCTTGGAGTTCACGCCGAGGCGCGTGAGAAACATCTTCATCTGCAGCCCGGTCGCGTTCTGCGCCTCGTCGAGAATGACGAAGGAATCGCCGAGCGTGCGTCCGCGCATGAAAGCCAGCGGCGCGACCTCGATCGTGCGCGACTCGATGAGCTTCTGGATGCGCTCAAACGGAATGAGATCGTCGAGCGCATCGTAGAGCGGGCGCAGGTAGGGATCGACCTTGGCCTGCATGTCGCCAGGCAGGAAGCCCAGGCTCTCCCCCGCTTCCACCGCCGGGCGGGCGAGTACGATGCGCCGCACACGCTTGCGCATGAGCGCATCGACGGCGGCGGCGACGGCGAGATACGTCTTGCCGGTTCCCGCCGGCCCGATACCCACGACGATGTCGTGCTCGGCGATTTTGCGGAGATACTCCGCCTGCCCTGGCGTCTTGGGCTGCACCCCGCGACGCGCGCCGGGCAGGACGAGGGCGCCACTCGTCGCCCCCGGCGCATCGGCGGGGCGCTCCGTGAGCGAGAGGCGCAGCACGTCGTCGGCGGTGACCGTCTTTCCCTCACGTACCTGCGTGACCAGCGCCGCTGCCACCGCTTCGGCACGGGTCACGGCGTCGGTGTCGCCCGACAGCGAGAGATGGTCGCCGCGCAATGCCACGCGGGCGCCCGTGGCGCGACCGAGCTCGACCAGGTTGCCGTCGTTGACGCCGGCCAGCATCTGCAGGTCGGCGCCCTCGACGGACACGCGCGCGGTCACCACGTCACCGCGTTCGCCGCGGGGCTCACTCACGAGAGCAGCCCGGCCGAACCGTCACGCACGACGATGTGCAGCTCTTGGAGATCTTCCGCCGGTACCGCGACCGGTGCCCCTTCGTACAGCGAGCGGGCGGCCGTGGTCTTGGGAAAGGCGATCACGTCACGGAGCGACGGCGCGCCCGAGAGCAGCATGGCGATGCGATCGAAGCCGAAGGCAATGCCGCCGTGTGGCGGGGCGCCCGCACGGAGCCCCTCGAGGAGGAAGCCGAAGCGGCGCTCCTGTTCCTCGCTGTCACCAATGCCGAGCAGCGCGAACATGCGCGACTGCGTGGCCGGATCGCTGGTACGGATGCTGCCGCCGCCCAGTTCGGTGCCGTTGAGCACCACGTCGTAGGCGAGGGCGCGCCACTTGGCCGGCGCATCAGGATGCTGCTGCATGTCCTCGGGGTGCGGCGCCGTGAACGGGTGATGCACCGCGGCGAGGGCACCGGTGGCCGGGTCTTCTTCGAACATCGGGAAATCCATCACGATCAGGAACTGCTGGGCCTTGTCGTCGATGAGCTCGAGGCGGCGCGCGCACTCCTGGCGTACCCGATCGAGTGCCGGGCTGCTGATGCGGTCGGAGGCGGCGACGAACAGCGCGAGGTCACCGTCGTTGAGCGCGAGGGCGGCCGTGGCGTCGTCGGTGAGGAACTTGGCCAGCGGTCCATCGTAGGCGCCGTCCGCCTTGCGCAGGCGCAGCAGGCCACCGGCGCCCGCTCCCTTGGCCAACGCCTCGAGTTCGTCGACCTGCTTCCGGCTCCAGGCGGCGCCACCGGGCACGACCAGGCCGCGCACGCGGGCCCCGTTCGCCAGCGCCGCGGTCGTGACGGCGAAATCGAGCCGGACAAACACGGCGCTGAAGTCACGCAGCCGGAGATCGTAGCGCAGGTCGGGCCGGTCGCAGCCGTAGAACTCCATGGCATCAGCGTAGCTGATGCGGGGGAACGGCACGGGCACCGTGTGCCCCGCCTCTCGCCAGAGCGCGCTGATGAGCCCTTCTGCCAGCGCGAGGATGTCCTCGCGTTCGATAAAGGACGCTTCGATGTCGATCTGGGTGAACTCCGGCTGCCGATCGGCGCGCAGATCCTCGTCGCGGAAGCAGCGGGCGATCTGGAAATACCGGTCGAAGCCGCAGCACATGAAGAGCTGCTTGTAGATCTGCGGCGACTGCGGCAGGGCGTAGAACTCGCCCGGGTGCACGCGGCTGGGCACCAGATAGTCGCGGGCCCCCTCGGGCGTCGGCTTGGTGAGGATCGGCGTCTCGAGCTCGAGGTAACCGTGATCGCTCAGGAATCGGCGCGACACCTGCAGCAGGCGGTGTCGCAGCACAAGGTTTTCCTGCAACTCCGGACGCCGCAGGTCGAGATAGCGATGGCGCAGCCGCAACTCCTCGGCCGGCATCTTGTCACCACGGCCGCGGGCCACCGGGAGGGCGGGCGTCACGGCGGGGCCCACCACGCGCAACGTGGTCACGCGCACTTCGATCTCGCCGGTGTGCATCTCGGGGTTCACGCGGTCGCTTTCGCGTGCCACCACTTCGCCCTCGCAGAGTACCACCGACTCCACCCCGACCGACGCCGCCAGCGCCTGCACATCGGCCGGACTCCACGCCGGGCCGAACGCCAGTTGCACCAGGCCGGTCCGGTCGCGCAGGTCGATGAACACCAGACCGCCGAGGTCGCGGCTCCGATGCACCCACCCGCCGAGACGGACCACCCGCCCGACGTCGGCGCGGCGCAGCAGGCCGCAGGGATCGGAACGGAGGGAGGTGGCGAGCAGGGACCGATCAGGCGAGGACGACATCGAGGCGAAAGCTCCGGACGGGTACGAGATGACGGCCTCGCATGCGGGCCGAGATCGGTGACGATACGCAAGCGACGGAAATTAAACGTGTTACGGGCCTGAGGGTAGCGATTTCCCGGTGTCGCTTCGCTTGACCCATCATCCCTACGCCGTTTAGTCTCCCATATGCGCCGACTGTTCACCTGCGGGGCCGCCATCTTCGCCTGGGCCAACCCGCTCGGTGCGCAGCCGGTGCCCGCGCGTGAACTGTGGGAATTCCCGCTTGGCGCCATCTTCGAGCCGCCCGCGCTGGCCACCGAACCGGGTGCCGGTCTCTGGAACCCGGCCACCAGTGCCCTGCCTGCCGGCGAGCGTCTGCGCATGGGCGTGGCGTCGCTGGCCGCCGGCGCCGCCCAAGGCGTCGACGGCCAGTTGCTCACCGCCACGCTGCGACGCCAGTCCGGAGTCACGCTGGGCGTGTCCGTGGCGCGGGCTGCCATAGCGGGCCTGGTGCGCACCGATTCGGATCCGCAAAGCGTCGGCGACATCCCCTACAACAGCACGCTGTTCAGCCTGTCGGCAGCGCGCCAACTCGTACCGCATGTCACCGCCGGCGTGGCCATGCGTTGGCGCAGCGGACGCGCCGATCAGGCCTCTCGACATGCGGCGGCGGCAGACCTCGGCGTGGTCATTCACGACCTGCCGGTGCTGAATGCGCGCATCGCTGCGTCCAGCTTCCTCTGGCGACCGGGGCGCGAAATCGAAGATCGGCCGGCCGTGGTGGCCGCCGTGGACGTTCGCGTGTTGGGCGGCCGGACCCTGCGCGAAATGCGTGCCGGGTACGCGCAGCACGGCGTCAATCGTGGCGCGCAGGAGCGCGGCCCGTTCGTCTCCGCCCGGTTCGATCGGCTGGAGGCACGGGCCGGCTATCTGTGGGCGTCGGCCGGGGCCAACGACGTGTCGCGCGTTCGCTCCGGGTTGGCGCTCCATCTCAACCGCTACATCGTGGGCGTCGCCCGCGAAGAAGGACTGACGGGGCTCGGGCCAGTCTATCAGTTCACGCTCAGTTCACTCATCAAGTAGCGCCACCTCGTCTGGCCGACGTCATGACCGACACCGTCCCGCTTCCCGATCTTCTCGACTTCGAACCGGATGCCGCGCTCGATCTGCTGCGGACGTGGATGACGTCGGGGGGCGAACCGGCCTATCGGGCGACCCAGGTGTTCGGGCGGCTGTGGCAGCGTCCCGTGCGGCACTTCGACGAGATCACCGAGCTGCCCAAGACGCTGCGCGAAGCACTGGCCGGCGCCTTCCGGCTCTCGTCGCTCGAGTTGGCGACGCGGCAGCGCTCTGTCGACGGCACCGAGAAGTTCCTCTTCCGCCTGCACGACGGCCAGCTCATCGAAACGGTGGCCATCCCCGACGGTGACCGGCTCACCTTCTGCATCTCGTCGCAGGCCGGGTGTGCGCTGCAGTGCGCCTTCTGTGCGACCGGCGCCATGGGCTTCCAGCGCAACCTCACGCCGTCGGAGATCGCTGGTCAGGTGCGCGAACTGCGCATGCTCACGCCTCCTATCGTGCCCACGAACATCGTGTTCATGGGCATGGGCGAACCGCTCATGAACTGGAAGGCGGTCGGCCCCACCTTGACGTTGCTCAACGATCCGCGCGCCCTGGGCATCGGGGCGCGGCACATCACGATTTCCACCGTCGGCGTGCTGCCCGGCATTCAGGCGCTGGCGGCGCGGCCAGAGCAATTCCGTCTGGCCATTTCCATTCATGCGCCGTCGGATGCGTTGCGAAAGACGCTCATGCCGGTGAACACGAGGTATCCGCTTGCCGACGTCATTGCCGCTGCCGCCACCTTCGACCGCCGGGTGACGTTCGAGTATGTGATGCTGGGGGGCGTGAACGACCGGCCGGAGCATGCCGCCCAACTGGCGCAACTCGCCCGGGACTGCCGGGCCTTCGTGAATCTCATCCCACTCCACCCCGGCGGCGCCATGGGGTTCGTGCCGTCGTCAGGGCCGGTCATCGCCGCCTTCGCCAAGGCGCTCCGAGGGCGTGGGGTGGAAACGGCGGTGCGTCGGAGCCGCGGCCTCGACATCGCCGCCGCCTGTGGTCAGCTACGGACGGAGCGGCTCGGCCGGCGGCTGCCAGTCGCGGCCGAGGATCACGGTGAGGTCCACGTAGCGTAGCGTGTCGGCTCGCTCGTCGATGGTACCGGTGCCGAGGGCGCGCTGAGCGCGGGCCGCCCAGTCGCGGTGGCCGGTGTGGACCACAATTTGGGTGCTGGCCCGGGCGCCATCGCGCTCGCTGTCGTAGTCGACCACGTCGTACCCGAAGTCGCGCAGCACCAGCGTCGCACGGCGGGCCTGCCCACGGATACCGCTGCCATTGACCACCCGCACGACGATGCGCGTGTCTGCCGGCGCCCTCGCTGCGGTGTCCGAGGTGGAGGCCAGGGCCGTCGCTGCCGGAGGAGTCGGTGCTCCCGTGGTGCTCCACCACGCTGCCAGCGCACCGCCCGCGACCACGAGCGCGAGCGCCGCAGCCGTAATGAGCCGCCCCGAGGAGGTCCGGACCGGCGGCGGCTCGAGTGGCTCCGGAAGACCGGAAATCATCGTGAGGCCCTCACCGTCTCAGCGCACCACGTTCCAGAGGGCCACCGTTTCGCTGGCGAGCCCCTTGCCCTCGCGCAGCGCCCACTCGAGGCGCATACGCACGACCTGACGGAACACCGCGTCGAACGCGTCGGGGACCCGATCGGCGAGGAACGCACGATCGGCCTGCATGAACGACCGGCCCGGCTCGAGAAAATCGGCCATGTAGAGTGCGCGGCCGGTGGAGGACCACGTGGCACAGCCGATGGTGTGCCAGCGAACGGCGTCGAGCACGTCACTCCGCGTTTCGCCAAGGGCGGCCAATCGTTCGGCGGCGGCGGGACCGTGCAGCATGCCGACAGGCCGGACGATGTCGCCGGTGGCCGCGCGCAGACTCCCTTCGTCGGCGTCGCGCAGGGCATCATGCCAGGCACCCGCGTCCCGCCACGCCTGTCGCTCCGCGGGCGGCAGGGCCATGGCATCGGCCCAACGCGCCAGCAACGCGACGACACGCTCGATATGCGCTCGGCGTTTGTCCGAGACGATAGCCCACTCCGGCAACATGCTCACGCCGTCCGGAGTGATCAGAGCGAGTCGAGCGCCACGCGCAACGACGCGGTCAGCGCGATGGCGCTGTCGACGGACTGCCCGGCCGCGCGCACGATCGCACTGCCGACCACGACGCCATCACCGAGCTGCGCCGCCACGCGGGCCTGCTCCGGCGTGGAGATCCCGAAACCGATGCAGAGCGGCAGTGTCGTCGCCCCGCGGAGCCGAGCCACCGTATCGGGGAGGTCGTCCGGCAGCGCCGCGCGCTCCCCCGTCACGCCGAGGCGGCTGATGAGATACACGAAGCCACCGCCGTGCTGACTGATCTCTGCCATGCGCGCGGCCGGCGTCGTGGGCGCTACCAGGCGCACGAAGTCCAGTCCACTGGCCCCGAACCACTGCTCACGCACCGGGTCGGCACCAACGGGCAGATCGGTGACCAGCACGCCGTCCACGCCGGCCGCCCGCGCCCGCGCGAGCACGTCCGGGCCGGCCGCGATAACGGGATTGAGGTAGCTGAAGAGTACGACCGGGATGTCGAGCGCGGCTTCGGCCACGAGCGTGAGGGTACGCTCGAGTGTCATGCCCTGATCGAGCGCCTGCTGGGAGCTCTGCTGAATGACCGGCCCGTCGGCCAGGGGGTCGGAGAACGGGACGCCGACCTCGATCACGTCCGCGCCCGCTGCGGCGAGGCCGCGTAACAGCGCGACGCTGCTCTCGTAGTCCGGGTGGCCAGCCGTGACATAGCAGACGAGCGCCTTGCGCCCCGCGGCGGCGAGGGAAGCGAAGCGTGCCGACAGGCGCGAGGTGTCCCGGGCGGACAGGTCAGGCGAAGTAGTCACCGATGGAGATGCCATAGCGTTGCGGGTCGTCGGTACGGATGATCGTGCGAACAAACTGGCCACCCTCGTTGCGCGCCGTAAGGTCCACGACGGCGTCCGTGTCGATGCGGTTGCCGCGGTCGTCCATGAGCACACGGATGAGGGGACGGGACAACGCGGCGGGGTCGGGATTGGCGGCCACCACCACCGCCAGTTCGAAGGTGTCGAGCACGACCGCCGTACCGACCGGATAGATGCCGGTGAGGTTGATGAACGCCTTGACCACCACGGGGTCGAGCCCCAGCCGCGGATTGTCACGCATGCCACGAAGCACGTCTGCCGGCGACCACGGCGCATCCTGGTAGACGCGGGTAGTCGTGGCCGCGTCGAACCCGTCGGCGACCGCGATGATCTTGCCGAAAAACGACAGCTGGCGCGGCCGGGAGGACTTCGGGTAGCCGGAGAGGTCGGTCCGCATGTGGTGCTCGTATGCCGCCGTCATGGCGCGCCAGGGTCGGCCGCCGCCCGACGGCAGGGCGCAGCGCGCCAGCACCCCCTGCCAGGTGTGCGTCTGGAGGGCGTGACGGTCGGTCTCGTCGAGTTGGCCCCGCTTGTTGAGCACGGACAATGGGACCCGTGACTTGCCGATGTCGTGCATGAGTGCGGCCAGCCCGAGGTCGAGCAACTGGTACCGCGAGAGGTCCAGGCGCCGGCCGAGGGCCACCGACAGAATGCAGACGTTCACGCTGTGCACGAAGGTGTACTCGTCGAAATCGTGCAGCGTGGTCAGCCCGAGCATCGACGCCGGGTCGGTGAGGATCGCGTCCACGATCCCCTGCACCGCCCGCTTGACGCGTCTGAGTCCGGGGCTACGCCCAAGTCGCGCCGAACTGATGATTTCGCGTGTCACATCGAGCGACCGCACGTACGTCTGTCGCGCCCGCTCCCTGTCATCGACCGGGGTGTCCGCCGCGTCGCCGTCGTCGGCGGCGGCGGGCACGAGGGCGAGTTCCGTCACCCGGGCCTGGTCGAGCCGGGCGGCGAGTTGCGCGAGGCGCTCCTCCTCCGGGAGCTCCAGCGGCGGCGCCTGCAACAACGACAGCAGCACCACCCATGCGCGGGCGGGGGCCGCCTCGACGACCTCCACACCACCGACACCGGCCTCGCGGAACACCCCGAGCAGCGAGGCGACGGTGGCATAGCTGTCGAAAGTCAGCCGAACGCGCGTCTCGTTGACGAAGAGGTAGTCGCCGACGCGGCGCAGCACGCACTGACCATCCGCCTCGCGAAGCTGCGCCGCCGCGCTGCCGATCTCGGCGATCGCGCGTTGCACGGCGGTGTTTCCCACCGGGTAGAGGCGCACGGCGCGCAGCGCGCCGTTGACGGCAACGACGAGGGCGCGCGCCAGCGACTGAGCGCCCACGTCGCGACCGGACACGATGGCCCCGGCCGTCCCGGTACCCCGCTCGCTCACGCGCCTCCCCGCATCGCCCGCGCCACGGCGCTGCGCACCACCACGTCTATGGTGTCGGCGGCTTTCTGCAACGCCGCCGCCGCCGGCGGCGTGTTCACCAGCCCCAAAGCGCGCGCCGCGCAGGCGCGCGTCTCGGCCGGCTCCCGAGGGCCGAGCAGGCCGCGGGCATTGAGGAGCGCATCGAGCTCGGGAACGCCGGCGTCACCGCACATCGAGCCGAAGGCCTCGACGAGGGCCATCTTTTCACCCAGATCGGCCTGTCGGCTCTCCTTGCGCCGAATGGCCTCGAGCAACCGCGGCGTGGCGCCACTGAACCGCTGGGAGTCGATCACCCGAAGCGCCGCCACGCGTACATCGCGTGCAGAATCGTCGAGGGCACGCACGAGGGCCTGCAGCGCGCCTGGCGAGCTGATTTCCGCCAGCGCGCCCACCGCCTCGGCCCGCAGCGCCGCGTTGTCACCGCGTAGGAGGCGCCCGAGACCAAGGACAGCGGCCGGCGTGCCCAGTTGCGACACCAGCCGCACCGCGCAGCGAACCACCGCATCCATGTCGTGTTCAAGGAGCTGCGCCAGGACGCCCGTATGCGCACCGGCGAGTCGAAGCGAGGCCTGTTCGACGGCGGCGCGGGCCGGTGAGGCGCCGGCGGTGCCCAGCCACGCCACGAACGGCGCGAGCGCACTTGGACGCAGTTCGGTGAACAGACCCTCGAACCACGACGCGACCGGCGTACGGGCACGCCTGTCGAGCGATTGCAGGAGTTGCGTCATGACCGCCGCGTCGCTCAGCCGCGCCGGGAGCGCCTGCAGGGCTTCCGCCAGCTCCGGCGCCAGTTCGCCTCGCCGGGATGTCGCCGCAAGAGTACGCGACCAGCTCGTACTCACCAAGCGCAAGCCACTCGGGGATGAGCGTGTTGAGTAGGTCGAGGGCTTCGCGCGACGCCGCCGTTTCCCCCGGTAGCTCGACGATATCGAGGAGACTGGCGACCACGAGCGTGCGTCGGTCTTCCGTGTGCTCGCGGGCGAGCGCACCGCGCAGGTACTGCACCTCGCGCGCATCGAGGAAGTACAGCGTGGAATCGAAGTCGTCGATACGAACGATGGGCGCCGGCCCCTCACCCGGCGGGGGCGTCTCCGCCGTCGGCACCGCCAACGGCGCCTCACCGACCGCCTGCGCGATCCCCGGCCGATCCCCCGAGGCGAGCACCAAATCCAGCGATCCCGCCGTGTCGACGAAGCGATAGGTCACATCCGCCAGGTCGGCCACCCAGAGGCGCGTGACGAGATCATCGTCATCACTCGAGGCGACCCGCGTGGCCTGGATCATGGACAGCAGCGCCCCGAGCGATTCCTCCTCGAAGCCGGGGGCGAAAGTCAGCGCACGGATGCCGTCACGATGCAGCAGCCAAGGCAGCGACTCCGTACTGCGTTCTGCGTCATGGTACACCACCCGGTCGTCGAGCACGAACGCCTGCTCCCGTACGCCGAGTTCGCGCGGCGACACCCAGGCCCACACGCGAGCGAACGCCTGCCGGGCCTGAGCGACACTCTGCGCCCGCGCGGGGTTGTTTGGGAGATACAACTGCACCGCACGAAGGGCCCGGGCGAAAGCGCGCAGCGCCTCCTCGACCGCCGCGATCGCCGAAGGCGACAGGTCGGCGTCGCGGGCCGCGGTGGTCATACCTCGGGCAACGTGTACTGGCTGATCGTGTCGACATCCTTGTCGCCTCGGCCGCTCACACAGAGCAGGACCGGCTCCTGCTCCGTCCAGCGCCCCGCCACCTTCTCAATCCAAGCCACGGCATGCGCCGTTTCGAGCGCGGGGATGATACCCTCGAGGCGGCTCAGCAGCGCCACGCCGCGCAGCGCCTCGCCATCCGTCACCGACGCGTAGGCGGCGCGTCCGCTGTCGTGCAGCCAGGCATGCTCCGGACCCACGCCGGGATAGTCGAGGCCCGCCGAAATGGAGTGTGCCGGATGCACCTGCCCGCTGGCATCCTGCAGCAGGTAGCTGAGCGAACCGTGCAGCACTCCCGGCGTGCCCTTCGTGATAGAGGCGCTGTGCCGGTCGGTGTCGAGCCCTTCACCGGCGGCCTCCACGCCGACGAGCGCCACGCCAGCATCGTCGACGAAGCCGGCGAAGATCCCCATCGCATTGGAGCCGCCCCCCACACACGCCACGACGGTATTGGGAAGCTGCCCCGCCTTCTCGAGCATTTGCGCCCGGGCTTCCCGCCCGATGACGGACTGGAACTCGCGCACCATGCGAGGATACGGCGCCGGGCCCACCACCGAGCCGATGATGTAGTGACTGTCGTTCACATTCGTGACCCAGTCACGGATTGCTTCCGTGGTGGCATCCTTGAGCGTGCGCGTCCCGGAGGTCACCGGCACGACGGTCGCGCCCATGAGCCGCATGCGAAAGACGTTCAGCGCCTGTCGCCGCATGTCCTCCTCGCCCATGTACACGACGCACTCGAGTCCGAAACGCGCGCAGATGGTGGCCGTGGCCACACCGTGCTGGCCGGCACCGGTTTCGGCAATGATCCGGCGCTTGCCCATGCGGCGCGCGAGCATCGCCTGAGCGACCGTGTTGTTGATCTTGTGCGCCCCGGTGTGGTTGAGATCCTCACGCTTCATCCATACCGGCGCACCCACTCGCGCGCTCAGGCGCGGCGCGAAGGTGAGCGCGGTCGGCCGCCCCACGTATTCGCGGAGCAGACCGTCGAGTTCCGCCTGGAATGCCACGTCGCGGCAGACGTCCTCGAACGCGACCTCGAGCGCGTCCAACGCCGGGATCAGGGTCTCCGGCACATAGCGCCCGCCGAACGGACCGAACCGATCGCTCGTCGCCGGCGCCACGGCGCTTTCCACCATCGTCATGCCTGCATCTCCATGGCGGTTTGCGCCGCCTGCACGAACTGTTGCACACGCGCCGGATCCTTCACACCGGGCGCGGATTCCACACCGGATGATACATCGACGACCGACGGAGAAAGCAATCGGATGGCCTCCTGCACATTCGACGGACGCAGCCCGCCCGCCAGCACGATGTGCACACCTGGTACCGCCTTGCGCAGCGCCGACAGCGACGCTGCCAGTCCGGACCAATCGAGTGCGATCCCGGTGCCACCGAGTTGACCGGCGACGAGGGCATCGAGCACGAGCGCCCCAGCCTCGTCGGCCAGCGCCGTGGCCTCTGGAGGCAATGGCGTTCCCGCCACACGCAGAACAGGCCAGACCTCGCGCCCGCTCTCCCGACGCAACGCACGGACCGATTCCACGTCCTGGGCAGCGTGCAGCTGCAGCACGTCGAGGTCGAGGTCGTCGGCATTTCGACGGACCTCGTCCACCGACTGCGCACCGAACACGGCGACCCGGCGTATCCCGTGACGGCGCGGCCCCAGGACGTGACGGGCCCGCTCGACCGTAAGCAGGCGCGGCCCCCCCGCCAGGATGATGCCGAGGTACGCCGCCCCGCAGGCCTCGGCGTGGGCGGCGTCCTCCGGCCTGGTCAGGCCGCAGATCTTCACCGCCACGAGCGATCGCGTCACACCGGCCTCGCGGCGTTCGGTCGCCGGGCGATGGACGCCAGCGCGCGGACGTCCGCCGATGGATCGGCCGACGCCGACACGGCACTGCCGACGAGAATGGCGTCGGCGCCGGCATCGGCCGCCGGTTCGACATCGGCCGGGGTGCGCATACCACTTTCGGCGACGGCGATGCAGGCAGCTGGAATGTGCGGAATGACCGCTGGCGCCGTAGTCGGGTCGATGACGAGCGTCTCGAGGTTGCGGTTGTTCACCCCGATGACCGTGGCGCCGACGGCGAGGGCCCGCTCGAGCTCGGCGAAATCCCGGATCTCGACCAGTGTGGCCAAGCCGGCCTCGGCGGCCGTGTCCATGAGGCGGGCCAGTTGGTCGGGCGCGAGGGCACGCACGATGAGCAGCGCCGCTGAGGCGCCGCCGGCGCGGGCCTCCCAGAGCTGGACCGGGTGGACGAGAAAGTCCTTGCGGATGACGGCGACGTCGACCGAGGCGGCCACGGCCGTGAGATCGTCGAGGGAGCCCCCGAAGCGCGTCGGCTCGGTGAGCACGGAGATGGCGGCCGCCCCGCCCGACACATACGCGGCGGCCTGCGCGGCGGCGTCGAGACCGGCGGCGATGGCCCCCTTGGAGGGTGAGGCCCGCTTCACTTCGGCGATGACCCGGACCCGCTCACCGCGCAGGGCAGCGGCAAAGGGGGCGGCGGGACGGGCGTCGAGTGCCGCGGCGCGCAATTCAGGGAGCGTCGAGGCCACCGCGTCGGCGCGCTGCTGGGCGTCGCGGGTGAGCTGGCCGAGCGTGCCGTCGGGGAAGGTCCAGGAGGCAGTCGAAGAAAATGCTTGCACTTCGGTCTGTGTTCGGTTAACGTGACCGGTGGTCGATTCGGCCTGTTTTCGGGGCGCGACCAGAACCCCCTACCGTGGAGTGACCATGCCGCTCACCAAGCGACAGCGGGAAATTCTGTCGTTCCTCTCCGAGTACAACGAAGCCAATGGGTACGCCCCGAGCTTCGAGGAGATCGCGTCGCGCTTCAACTATAACTCGCTGGCGACGGTGCATGAGCACCTTACCAACCTCGAACGCAAGGGCTACATCAAGCGTTCGTACAACGAGAGCCGGGCCATCGAGATTCTGCCCTCGGAGATCTACCAGCGGTCGGTGGAGCTGCCGCTGCTGGGCAGTGTGGCCGCCGGCGCCCCCATCGAGGCCATGCACAGTGGCGAAACGATGGCAGTGCCCGATGGTTTCCTGCGCAAGAGCGGCAGCCATTACGTGCTGCGGGTGCGCGGCGATTCCATGATCGAGGAGCACATCCGCGACGGCGACTACGTGGTCATCAACGACAAGCAGGCGGCCGACAACGGCGAGATGGTCATCGCCCTGCTCGACGGCTCGGGGGCCACGGTCAAGCGGTACTACCGTGAGCGGGATGGCCGCATTCGCCTGCAACCGGCCAACGACGCCATGCAACCCTTGTTCGTGCACGAGGACGACGTGCGCATTCAGGGCATCGTGGTCGGGGTGTTGCGGCGCTACTGAGGCCGCGGGCGACCTCCAGGAATCAGCCCTGCCGCGTGCGGGCGGCTGCAGCGCGCGACGCAGCCCGCAACCGCTCCAGCGCCTCGTAGCCGGCTCCGGAGGCGAGCGCCGCGGCCGTCGTCGTCAGGGCATCGGCGTACGGCAGGCCGTCCTGGCTCACGTACAGCGCGGCGGCGGCGTTCAGCAGCACGGCGGCCTGCGCACCCGGCGGCCCTCCGCCCTGCAGCACGGCCTCAATCATGCGCGCGTTGTCGGCCGGCTCGCCTCCCGCGAGATCGTCGGCCGCAACGGCGCCGATCCCGCAGGCCGTCGGGTCGATCGTCCAGCAGTCCACCCTGCTCCCCCGAACCTCATGCACTGTTGTGAGCCCCAGGGGCGAGATCTCATCCAGGCCGGGCTCGCCATGCACCACCATCGCCCGCACCGAGCCCAGACGGGCCAGGGTGTCCGCCAGCAGGGGTACGCGCGCGGCTTCGGCCACCCCCACCACCTGCCGCCCGGCCCGGGCGGGATTGGCCAGCGGGCCCACGATGTTCATCACCGTGGGAATCGCCAATTCGCGGCGGATCGGCCCCACGTGCCTCAGGGCCGGGTGCATGAGAGGCGCGAACATGAACACGATCCCGGCGTCGGCCAGCGTCGCCGCCATGGCATCGGGGGTCGTCTCCACGATCACGCCCAGCGCTTCGAGCACGTCGGCGCTCCCCGATCGCGACGTGAACGACCGGTTGCCGTGCTTGGCCACCCGCACGCCCATCCCCGCCGCGAGCAGCGCCGAGGCCGTGGAGATGTTGAAGGTGGTCAAGGTGCCGCCGCCGGTGCCGCAGGTGTCCACCAGCATCTCCGGCTCGGACGCCGGCAGCACCACCATGGCATCCCGCAGCGCCTGCACCACGCCAGCCACCTCCGCGGCGGTCTCGCCCTTCACCCGCAGGGCCATGAGCAGCGCCGCCATCTGCGCCGGCGTGCCTTCGCCGCGCATTATCACGCCGAAGGCCTGACGCAGCGCATCAGCGTCGAGGGACTCGTGCAGCGCCAGACGGCGAATGGCCAACGACAGTGGCTCAGGGGACATGGAGGAGCTCCAGCAGCCGTTCCGGCAGACCGTTACGGGACGCGATGAGCGAAATCACCAGCCCCAGCAGGCGGACGCGCTCGACGTCTTCATCGGTATAGACGCCTCGCTGGGCCCGATTGGTGAGGTTGACCACCCCCACCAACTCGTCGTGGTAGATGAGCGGGAAGCTGATGAAGCTGCCGGTGGTGAAGTACTGGTCGCGCAGGAGCGGGTGCTGGGACGCCTCGCGCACGTCCTGCACCAGCAGCGGCTGTCGCGACGCCGCCACGCGACCGGCCACCCCTTCGCCGATGCGGATGCGCATCCCCTCAATCACGTTGGGGGCGATCCCCCGGGCGGCCGCGAGGTAGAGATGCTCGGGCTCCGGAGCGCGGAGCATGAGCGAACACCGCTGCGCCTGCATGTCGTCGCCCACGAGCGCCAGCAGGCCGTCGACCATGGCCCGGGCGTCGGTCGTCTCGGCGTCCAGTGTGAGGGCCCGATCCAGGAGATACAGCGTGCGCGTCCGCTGGCGCAGCGCTTCGCTGCGGCGATGCAACTCGATGTGCGCCTGTTCCAGCTGGGCCACAGCGGTGCCGAGTTGCTGATCGGCCAATTCCGCCTTGCGGGCCGCCCGACGTGCCGCTTCGGCCGCTCGCGCCGCCTCGGCCTGCAGGGCGATGGCCTCGGCGGGGTTGAGCGCCGCGACCACGCGGGGCGTATTGCGCACCTCGCGAAGCTCGGCCTCGAGCGCCGACAGCTTGCGCACGTATTCGCCGTGCACCCGCTGGGTCACGTCTTCGAGCGTGCGCACCGCTTCCTCGCGGGCTTCCCGTTCGGCGAGCCGCACATACGCCAGATCGAACAGCGCCACGACCGGCGCCAAACGCTCGGTGGTACGCGTGCCGAAAATCTTCCGGGGCTCGTAGAGCGCCAGCACCGCGCCGAGGAGCCCGTCCACCTTCATGCCGCGCACGGCTAGTACCCCGCCCTCGAGCTGCGTCTGGAAGCCGCAGAGGCGGGCGTAATCTGCGGTGCGGTCGGTCACGTCGGCGAAGGGGCCCCCGGCAAGAATGCGCAGACGCACCGGCTCCGGAAGGTGATCGAACGTCGTCTCCATCCCGCTGCGCACGATGCTCCCAGCGACCGGCGTCAGGCGATCGCGCAACATGTCCCGGCGGGCGTCGTACTGGATCAGGGCGAGCGACGCGCCACGATCGAGTTCGGCGAGGCACTCACCGAGCGCGATCAGCGCGTGGTCGAGATCAGGGGCGGCCGCGAGGGCGTGCGCGAGCGAGGCGAGGGAGCGTGGGGCCATGGCGAGGTGGAGTGACGTGGAGGAAACGTCGGCGCACGCACCGGCGCAATGCCCGGAGCACTCCGGAGCGCCCGCGAGTTGATGGCAGCCCCGGGGGTGCCTAGCTTCCCCGCGCCATGGACCCGCGACCGTTCCTTCTCGTAACCCAGTATGACGGGGGGCGCTTCGCCGGTTGGCAGCGTCAGCCCGCCGCGCGCACCGTGCAGGGCGACATGGAGGCCGTGCTGGCCCGGCTCTGTGGAACGTCGGTCCCGGCCGTCGGGGCCGGACGTACCGATGCCGGGGTGCATGCCCACGGCCAGGGCGTCGGGGTGCGCGTGCCCGCCAAGTGGACGCCCGTAACGCTCAGGCGGGCGATGAATGCCCTCCTGCCCGAGGACATCTGGGTGGCCGAGGCGCACCGCATGACCCCGGAGTTCCACCCTCGGCGCAGCGCAACCGCCCGCCGATATGGTTATCTTGTCGGGACGGATGAAGCGGCCCTTTCCCCATTTCGCCGTCGGTACGAATGGGCTGTGCGGCACCCGCTCGACGCCGACGCGCTGCACGGGGAGGCGCAGGCGGTGTTGGGCGAGCATACGTTCCGGGCGTTCGCCGTGGCGCATACGGCGCCGGTCGACGATCACCATCGCTGCGTCATTCAGCACGCGGCGTGGGTGCCTCGCGACGGCGGCTGGGTGTTCGAGGCGCAGGCGAACCGGTTCCTACATCACATGGTGCGATTCCTGGTCGGGACAATGATCGACGTGGCGCAGGGGCGCCGACCGCGCGGTACCCTCGCGCGCCTGTTGGACGCGCCCGACAACGCCGAGACCTCGGCACCGGCGCCGGCGCGTGGCCTGTCGCTGCGGGCGGTGACGTACCCCGAATCGTGCTATGCGGCCGGTGAGTGAGCGCCGCGTCGGGATTGTCCGGCACGCAGATGTCTTCCGCATGAAATCCCGTTCATCGCTCGTTGGACTCTCGGCGCTGCTGTTGGCGGGGTGCGAGGGAGCGAATCCCTCCCTCTCGGAGGCGCAGAGCCGGACACTGCCGCCGGCACCACCGCCCGCTGCCGCGGCGCCAGTCCCGGCCCAGTCGATCGCCGCCTCGCGGCGAACGGCCATCACCACCGCCGTGGAGCGCGTGGCGCCGGCCGTGGTGACGGTACAGACGGAGACCGTCGAACGGGTGCCGGTGGACTTCTTCGAGTATTTCATGGGCGGCCGCTCCGGCGAGCGGCGCAACGCCGGCATCGGGTCGGGGTTCGTCATCCGGGCCGATGGCGTGGTGGTCACCAACGCCCACGTCATCGCCGGCGCCTCGCGGGTGTCGGTGGCCATGCGCGACGGCACCCGATACGACGCCGAGGTGGTCGGCCTCGACGAATCGAACGACCTCGCGGTGGTGCGGATCAAGGCCAAGGGGCTGCCCGTGGCGCCGCTGGGACGCTCGTCCGACCTCATTGTCGGCGAGTGGACGATCGCCATTGGCAATCCGTTCGGCTTCGTGCTCGGCAACAACGAACCCAGCGTGTCGGTGGGGGTGGTGAGCGCCGTCGGTCGCAATCTCGCGGGACGTGGTGAGGGCGGCGGCGCCTACATCGACATGATCCAGACCGACGCCGCGATCAACCCCGGCAACTCGGGCGGACCGCTGGTCAACGCCTCGGGCGAGGTGATCGGCGTGAACAGCTCCATCTACACGCCCACCGGTGGGTCGGTGGGGCTCGGATTCGCGATCCCCATCGACCGCACCAAGCGCATCGTGGAGGATCTGCTCGAGCATGGCGCGGTGCGTCAGCCGTGGGTGGGGATCCGGCTGCAGACGCCCCAGGTGCAGAGTGCTCGCGATGTGGCGTCGGTGGGCGCCGTCGTTGCGCGGGTGGTGCCCGGCTCCCCGGCCGAGCGGGCCGGCGTGCGGGTTGGTGACCAGGTGATCGGCGCCGGAACGCGCCCGGTCCGGAACCCGTTCGACTGGGAGGCTCGGCTGCTCGACCTGCGGGTCGGGGAAACGCTGCCCATCACGGTGCGTCGGGGCAGTCGCGAGCTACCGCTCACCCTGCAGGTCGCCGACGCCCCGGAAGTCACGGCGGAGAAGGTCACGGTGCTCCGCGAGTTGCAGCTCATCACCCTCACCGACGCCATCCGCCAGGAGCGTGGCATCGCGTCCACGGCCGGCGCGCTCGTCTACCGGGTGTCGGATCGGATTCGCGAAGTGATCGGGCTGCAGGAGGGCGATGTCATTGCCCAAGTGGGGCAGACGCGCATCGCCACGGCCGCAGCGGCCTCCAGCGCCTTCGAGCGGTATGGGGCGCGCGGGCCGGTGTTCCTCGTGTTCGAGCGCAACCGGCAGTACTACCAGACGTCGTTCACTCTTCGCTGATCCTCCACGCCCGTTTCCGTGACCGCTCCCGATCGCTCGTCCTACCAATCGCCGCTCGCCGACCGTTACGCGTCACGCGCCATGCTCACCCTCTGGGGGCCGCAGACGCGCTACGGACTGTGGCGGAGGCTGTGGCTGGCCCTCGCCGAATCACAGCAGTCGCTGGGGATCGACATCCCCGACGAGGCCATCGAGGCGATGCGCGCCCACCTGGACGACATCGACTTCGACGCGGTGGCGGCGTACGAGAAGAAGTTCCGCCACGATGTCATGGCGCACATCCATGCCTTCGGCGACGTGGCGCCGGCGGCGCGCAAGTTCATTCACCTCGGTGCCACGAGCTGCTACGTCACCGACAACGCGGAACTCATCCTCATGCGGCGCGGACTCGCGCTGCTCCGCGAGAAGTTGCTGGACACGCTGGACGCACTGAGCGGCTTCGCCCGCGAATGGAAGGACGTGCCGGCGCTCGGCTATACCCATCTGCAGCCGGCGCAGCTCACCACGGTGGGCAAGCGGGCCACGTTGTGGATGCAGGACATCCTCCTGGACCTCGACGATCTCGAGCACCGTATCGCCACCCTGCCCTTCCGCGGGGTGAAGGGCACCACCGGCACCCAGGCGAGTTTTCTGTCGCTCTTCGACGGAGACCACGCGAAGGTGCGCGAGCTTGACCGTCTGGTCTGTCGGCGCATGGACTTCGCCGCCTCCATCCCGGTCAGCGGCCAGACGTATTCGCGCAAGGTCGATGCGCAGGTGCTGGGCGTGGTCGCCGGTATCGCCGCAACGGCGTCGAAGTTCTCGGGCGACATCCGCATGCTGCAGGCGTTCGGTGAACTCGAGGAGCCGTTCGAGAAGAACCAGATCGGCTCCTCCGCCATGGCCTACAAGCGCAATCCGATGCGCTCGGAGCGCATTGCGGCGCTTGCGCGGTTCGTGCTCTCGCTCGAACCCAACGCCAACCAGACGCACGCCGTACAGTATTTCGAGCGGACGCTCGACGACTCGGCCAACCGGCGACTGGCCATTCCGGAGTCGTTCCTCGCCACCGATGCGATTCTGGTGCTCATGCAGAACGTCGTTCGCGGGCTCGAGGTGCATCCGGCGCGCATTCGCCGTCGCGTGGAGGACGAACTGCCGTTCATGGCGACGGAAGAGCTGATCGTGCGCTTCGTGCGTGCCGGTGGCGACCGGCAGGAGGCGCATGAAATCATCCGCGGCCACAGCATCGAGGCGGCGCGTGCCGTGAAGGACGGCGCGCCGCGCAACGACATGCTCGAGCGGCTGGCGGCCGATCCCGCCTTCGGGGTGTCGCTCGAGGATCTGCAGGCCGTCACCGATCCCACGCGTTTCGTGGGCCGGTCGCCGCAGCAAGTGGTGGAGTTCCTCGAGGAGCACGTGGCACCGTGGCTAGCGCGAGAGCGGGCCGGCGTCGAGCAGGAGGAGGTGTGCGTATGACGGCGCCTGCGCTCGTGAAGACCGATCTGCCGCTGCCACTGGTGCGTCGCGGCAAGGTGCGCGATGTGTACGGCGTCGATGCCGAGCGCCTGCTGCTGGTGACGAGCGATCGCATCAGCGCCTTCGACGTGGTGATGGACGAGGCGATTCCGTACAAGGGCGCCGTGCTCACGCAGCTCACCGCCTGGTGGCTGGGGCAACTGGCCGGCCAGGTCGAGCATCACCTGCTGACTGCCGATACCGACGAGATCATCCGTGAGGTGCCGACCCTGGCGCCATATCGTGCGGCGCTGGC
>JBEILM010000005.1:0-75976 GCA_040379205.1 Gemmatimonas sp. | reverse complement strand
GGGCATGTGGTGCAGCAGGATTGCCGGCAGGCCGTCGCCCAGTGGAGTGGACTCTCGCCCGAGCAGGTCGTGATCGGGGTGGATGGCTGCGGGGTGTCGGTCTTTGCCTTGCCGCTCGCCAACATGGCGCTGTCGTACGCGCGGTTGGTGACGGCGGCGGTGGCGGGTGACGCCCCGAGTCGCCGGGTGGTGAGCGCCATGACGGGCCAGCCGTTTCTGGTGGGTGGCAGTGACCGGTTCGACACGCTGCTCATGGAGGCGTGCGGGGGCAATGTGCTGTGCAAGATCGGGGCCGAAGGCGTCCACACCTTCGCCATCGTCGACCGGGGGCTTGGCTTTGCGATAAAGGTGGAGGACGGCACGCCGCGGGCGCAGTTCCCGGCCGTGCTGGCACTGCTGACCGCGTACGGTGCGCTGACTCATCCGCTGCCCGAGGCGTTGCGCGAGCACGTGCAGCGCGCCGTGCGCAACACGCGTGGGGAAGTGGTTGGCGCCGTCTGTGTCGGTGCCGAGGATGTGGGCGATCATTGGGAGTGGCGCCATGAGTGAATCCGTGCGGGAGTCCCGTCCGATGCGTCGTGAGGATGATGGCGGCGTACTTTCGATGACAACGCCGGAGGCGGCCCATGTTAGGGTGGAGCTGCTCGACGCCGAGACGACCTCGCTGGTCTGGTTGGCGGCGGTGCTTTCCGGGGGGAGCGAGGCCGACATCCGGACGGCGTTGACGGCGGCGGTCGGCGTGGTGCGCGTGGCGTGGGTCGAGGAGGTCATTCTCCAGACCTACCTGTTCGCTGGCTTTCCGCGGGCGCTCAATGCGGCCCGGGAGTGGCGGCGCATCAGCGGTGAGCCGGCGCCGGCGGTCGACGAGTTCGCCATTGACACGCCGTCCGAGCGGCAGTCGCGCGGTGAAGTAACCTGTTCCACCGTGTACGGGCCGTTCTACCATCGCTTGCGGGTGAACATTGCCGCACTGCACCCGGCGCTCGACCGGTGGATGGTGGAGGAAGGGTATGGCAAGGTGCTGTCGCGTGCGCCGCTCGATCTCGCGCGGCGGGAGTTGTGTATTGTAGCGGCGTGCGCTGTCGCCAAGCAGGATCGGCAGTTGCATTCGCATTTGCATGGGGCGCTGCACGCGGGCGCGTCGGAGGCGGCCGTGTCGGCGGCGCTCGAGGTGGTGGCGCCCATGCTCACCCCGGACGATGTCCGGCGGTATCACGGGCTATGGGCCCGTGTGCTCGGGAAGTGACCTTCTTCAGATCAGGTACTCATGTTCGTCGATCGCGTTCTCGTGAAGGTCGAAGCCGGCACCGGTGGCTCGGGGCAGACGTCGTTTCGTCGGGAGAAGTATGTCCCGATGGGCGGCCCCGACGGCGGTGACGGGGGGCGCGGCGGCGACGTCACCGTCCGCGCCGATCGCAACCTGACCACGCTGCTGGACTACACCTACCGCGACTCGTGGAAGGCCGAGCGCGGGCAACACGGCGAAGGGTCGAATCGCACCGGACGGTCTGGGGAGGACATTGTGCTGCCCGTACCGCCCGGCACGGTCGTGCGCGATGCCGACACCAAGGAACTCATCGGCGAGGTCATGGAGCATGGCGACTCGCTGTTGGTGGCCAAGGGTGGGCGTGGGGGCAAGGGCAACGCATTCTTCGTCACCGCCACCCACCAGTCGCCGCGCGAGTGGCAGCCCGGTGAGGAAGGCCAGATGCGCACGCTCGAACTCGAACTCAAGCTCATCGCCGACGTCGGGCTGGTAGGGCAGCCGAACGCGGGCAAGAGCACGCTCCTGTCGGTCATCTCGGCTGCCCGCCCCAAGATTGCCGATTACCCGTTCACGACGCTCTCACCCAACCTCGGCGTGGTGCCGCTCAGTGACCACCGCTCGTTCGTTGTGGCCGACATTCCCGGCATCATCGAGGGAGCGCACGAGGGCAAGGGGTTGGGGCTCCAGTTCCTGCGGCACATCGAGCGTACGCGCATGCTGGCGTTCGTGCTCCCCATCGACGCCGAAGACTGGCAGGCGGAGCTCGATCAGCTGCGTCACGAAGTCGCCTCGTACTCGGCGGAGCTTGCGGCCAAGCCGTACTGCGTCGTGTTCTCCAAGCTCGACCTGCTCGGGGAGCACTACATCCCGGAGATCGACGCGCCGGGGGCCTTCGGCCTCTTTGCCATCAGCGCACCGGGGCGCATGGGGCTCGACGTACTGCTCGACGCCTGGTGGCGTCAGCTGCTGGCGATGCGGGTGATTGCCGAGCAGCCGGAAAAGGATGCTCAGCTTCTTCCCTGAGCGCGATGTGCTCGAGTTGGGCATCGGCGACCCGGCGTATCCCGCGCGGCTACGTGACCTGCGGGATGCGCCGCGGCGGCTCTACGCGCGTGGCACGCTGCTGACGGCCGAACCGCTGGCGGTGGCCATCGTGGGGACGCGCGTGGCGTCACCGTACGGTCTGCGCGTCACCCGCGCGATCGCCACCACCTGCGCTCGCGCTGGCGTGTGCATCGTGAGCGGTCTCGCGCGCGGCATCGACGCCGAGGCGCACCGGGCGGCGCTGGCAGTCGGTGGGCGCACCGTGGCCATCCTCGGTACGGGGCCGGACGTGTATTACCCTCGCGGGCACCGCACGCTGCAGGAGACCATCGCCCGGGACGGGCTGCTGCTGTCGGAACATGCGCCCGGCGAGACGGGGCATCGCGGGGCGTTTCCGCGTCGCAACCGGCTGATTGCCGCCCTTGCCGACGTGACGGTGGTGGTGGAGGCGGGCGAAGGGAGCGGCGCACTCATCACGGCGACCCACGCCATGGAGCTTGGTCGTACGGTGGCGTGCGTGCCGAACGCCATCGACGTGCCGACGGCGCGCGGGAGCAATGCGTTGCTCAAGGACGGAGGCGAGCCGATCCTGTCGCCCGACGACGTGCTCGCCCTGCTCGAGATGGTACCGATGCCTGCGCATGCGCCCGTGCTCGACGGGGATGCCGCACGTTGCTGGGATGCGCTGGCACAGGGGGCCTCTGATGTGCGCGCCATTGCGCAGCACACCGGGTTGCCGGCCCGGCAGGTCACCGCGCTGCTGGCCATGCTGGAGATCGACGGTCTGGTCACGTTCGACGCGGCCGGACGGGTGCGCCCCGCCGTCGGGAACCTGTGAGCACACCGTCGGCTGGCACCGGCGTCACCGCCGCGTGTCCCGCGCATCGCCCCGCCTACCGCCACGTGTATCTGCATGTGCCCTTCTGTGCTCGTCGGTGCAGCTACTGTGACTTTGCCATCGCCGTACGCCGCGAAGTGCCGTGGCGCGCCTTTGCCGATGCGGTCGCTCGCGAATGCGACCTGCGCGGCGTGACCGGGCACCGCGACGGCGTGTCCACGCTGTACCTTGGTGGCGGCACCCCGTCGCGACTTGGACCCTCCGGTGTGCGCGCGGTGTTCGACGCGCTGCTGGCACGGTTCACGTTGGCCCCTGACGCCGAAGTGACGCTGGAGGCCAATCCCGAGGACGTCACGCCGGACGCGGTCGCCGCGTGGCGCGCCGGCGGTGTGACGCGGCTCAGCCTCGGGGTGCAGAGCTTCGACGACACCCTGCTGGCGTGGATGCACCGCGTGCATGATGCGGCCGGTGCGGAGCGCGCGGTGCAGACGGCCCGCGACGGCGGGATCGACGCGTTTTCGCTCGACCTCATCTTCGCCACCCCGGATCGCTTCGTGCGCGACTGGGACGCCGAGCTCGAGCGGTTGCTGTCGCTCGCGCCGGCGCACGTGTCGCTGTACGGGCTGACGGTGGAACCTCATACCCCGCTCGGGCGCTGGCACGCGCGCGGCGAGGAGCATGAGGCCTCCGAGGACCGGTACGCCCGCGAATTTCTGTTCGCGCACGAGCGGCTCAGTGCCGCCGGCTTCGAACATTACGAGGTGTCCAATTTCGGGCGGCCTGGCCATCGGGCGCGCCACAACAGCGCCTATTGGCACGGCGTCCCGTATCTGGGGCTTGGCCCCTCGGCCCATGGCTTCGACGGGCAGACGCGACGCTGGAACGTGGACGCGTACGCCGCCTGGGAGCGGACGCTGCTGGCGGGGCACGATCCACTGGCCGGTGACGAGACGCTCTCCGACGACAATCGGGCGGCGGAGGCGGTGTATCTCGGGTTGCGCACCATCGACGGGCTGTCGGTGTCGACGCAGGAGCTCGACGTCGTCGCGCCGTGGGTCGACGGCGGGTGGGTGACCGTGCACCACGGTGCTCACGACACGCGGCTGGTCTGCTCGGCGCAGGGCTGGTTGCGCCTCGATGCGCTCGCCGCTGCCTTGACAGCGTTTCGCAGCCGTCCGTAGCCTTCACCACATGGCGCACAGCGGGGAGCTCTCGGAGCGGGAACGACAGGTACTCGAGGCGGTCATTCACAGCTATGTGGCGACGGCGGAACCGGCCGGCTCGCGCACGCTGTCGCGGCATTTCGGCCTTGGCATCTCGCCGGCCACCATTCGCAACACGATGAGCGACCTGGAGGAGAAGGGGTTTCTCTTCCATCCGCACACGTCGGCGGGGCGTATTCCCACCGACAAGGCATACCGGATATACGTCGACTCACTCATGCGTATCGATCCGCTGAGTGGTGAGGACCAGCGCCGCCTGCAGGAACAGATCGTGGCCGGCGGGTCGGCCATCGAAACCATTCTGCGCCGCGCAGCCCAGTCGCTGGGCATCCTCACGCAGGAACTCGGCGTCGCCCTCGGACCGCGCCTCGAACGGGCCACGTTGCGGCAGGTCGAACTGGTGCGCGTCTCGTCGGACCGCCTGCTGATGGTGCTGAGCCTCACGGGCGGCGCCGTTCGTACCATCTTCGTCGAAGTCCCCGGGGTCATCGCCGACGAAGCCCTGATCGGGGTGACGATCGTGCTCAACGAGCGGCTGGCGGGGCTGACACTCGACCAGGTGCGCACGTCGCTGGCGTCGCGCCTGCGGGACGTGGCGACCACCCCCGAAGCGGCCGAGCTGCTGAACATCTTCGTGCAGGAAGGGGATCAGGTGTTCAGCCGGGCTGCCGAGCCCCTCGACACCGTGGTGCTCGGGCAGCCGTCGCTGCTTGCCGACAAGCCGGAGTTCGCGAGTGGGGAGCGGCTCCGCCAGCTCATCGAACTGACGGAGACCCGGCAGCAGCTGGCCACGCTGCTCAGCGCCCGGTCTGGCGGGAGTGGACTTTCCATCACCATCGGCAACGAGCATGGCGACCCGCGGCTCGAGCCGTTCACGGTGGTGACGGCGGAGTACCACGCGGGGTCCCTGAGTGGCGTGATCGGAGTGATCGGGCCGACCCGCATGCCCTACGACAAGGTTATCGCCCTCGTGGAGCACACGTCGCGGCTCGTGTCCGACCTGCTGTGCTGAACTGTATCGGCCCCCGCCGGCGTTAGCTTTTCGGCGGCTCGGCCTCCTGCGACAGCTCCGAACCACCGATATTTCCCGTTGTTTCACCGCCCGTTCGGTCGGCCGTCCCCAACACGTGGCCGGCTGTCTGGACGCGTCGTGCTCATCCCGGATTCTGCAGACCTATTCCCATGGCTGATTTTTACGCGGTACTTGGCGTTCCCCGCGACGCCTCCGACGACGACATCAAGAAGGCCTATCGTCGGTTGGCGATGCAGTGGCACCCCGACCGCAACGGTGGCTCCAAGGACGCCGAAGAGAAGTTCAAGGAGATCACCGAGGCCTACGACGTGCTGCGCGATCCCCAGAAGCGCGCCGCCTTCGACCGGTACGGAGAGGCGGGGCTGCGCGGGGCGTCGCAGGCGCAGTACGAGCATGTCGATCTATCCGAAGCGCTGAACATCTTCATGCGCGACTTCGGCGGGTTCGGCGATCTGTTCGGGGCGTCGGCGGGCGGCCGTCGGTCGGGCCCGCGGACCGGGGCCGATATCAAGCTGCCGCTGCCGCTCACCCTCACCGAGGTGGCGACCGGAGTCGAGAAGACCGTGGTGCTCAAGGTGCTCGACGCCTGTGACAAGTGCGAAGGGTCGGGCTCCGATCCGGGCACGAAGCCGCAGAGCTGCGCGACGTGCGGCGGCGCCGGGGAAGTTCGGCGCGCGCAGCGGTCGTTCTTCGGACAATTCGTGTCCGTGGCTCCGTGTCCCACCTGCGCCGGAGAGGGCGTCACCGTTGCGTCGCCCTGCAAGAAGTGCCGTGGCGAAGGGCGGGTGCGCGCCGAGCGGACGCTCAAGATCCAAGTGCCGGCGGGCGTGGCGACGGGCCAGTACATGACGATGCGTGGTGCCGGCAACATCGGCCCCCGCGGCGGCACGCGCGGCGACGTGCTGGTGATCTTCGAGGTCGAGGACGACGAACGTTTCGACCGCGACGGCGAGGATCTCTTCTGCGAGGCGCTCGTGACGTATCCGCAGCTCGTCTTCGGCGCCGACATCACCGTGCCGGGCCTCACGGGCCCCCTGTCGCTGCGCGTGCCGGCGGGCGCTCAGAGCGGGACGGTGTTCCACCTGCGTGGGCGCGGCCTTCCGCGGGTGAACGCCTCGGGCACCGGCGACCTGCACGTGAAGATCCAGCTGTGGACGCCGCAGTCGGTGGAGGGCGAGGAGAAACAGGTCATCGAACGGCTGGCCGCCCTGCAGGGGCACACGCCGCCGCAGCGGGAGAAAGGGTTCTGGTCCAAGATGAAGGAGGCGATCGGTGCCTGAGTCGGAGACAGCCGCGTCGAGCCGGTGGAACGGCGTGCGCGTCCAGCCGAGTGGTCTGGGCACGGGAGCGCGGGACGCGTGCCTCGCGGCGCTGTTCGCCGTGGGCGCCCAGGGCGTGCATGAAGATGGCAGCGCGCTGGTGACCCACTTTCCGCCGGGCACCGATCTGCAGGCGGTGCATGAGGCGCTCAGCGCGGCGGACGAACTGGTGCAGATCGAGACGGCGCCGGTGCCGGACATCGACTGGACAGAGGCCTGGAAGGCACGAATTGCCGCACATGAACTGGGGTCGTTGACCGTCACGCCGCCGTGGCTGGCGGCGGGGCGCGATCCGGCGTCCACCATCATCATCGAACCGGGCATGGCCTTCGGCACGGGGGAGCACGCCACCACGCGCGGCGTGGTGCGCCTGCTGCCGGCACAGCTCCAACCGGGCGATGTAGTGGCCGACCTGGGCGCGGGGAGCGCGGTGCTCTCCATTGCCGCCGCCAAGCTGGGGGCCGGTCGGGTGTATGCCGTCGAACTCGATCCGGAAGCCATCCCCGATGCCGAACGCAACGTCGAAGCCAATGGGGTGGCCGACCGGGTGCATGTGTTTGCGGCCGACGCGGCGGCGCTGCTGCCGCTGGTGGCCCCGGTGCGGCTGGTCCTGGCGAACATCATCTCGTCGGTGCTCATCGAGCTGCTGCCGATCATCGGCTCGTCGCTCACCGAGGGCGGTCGTGTGATTCTGAGCGGGATCCTGCAGGAGGAGCGCCCGATGATGCTCGAGGTACTCGCGGCGCACGGTTGGTCGGTGCTCGCCGAGGATGCGGAGGACATCTGGTGGTCGGTCGCGATCGCGAAGGCGTAGCGGCCGGCTGGCCGCAGTTCGTCACCGCCGAACCGTTCGCGTTTGGCGCGACGGCGGTGCTCGACGAGGCGGCGGCGCGGCATATGCGGGTGCTCCGCCTCGAGGCCGGTGCCACGGTTGGGGTGCGGGACGGACAGGGCCGTGTGGGGGTGGGGCAGGTTGTGCGCCTGACCAAGTCGCAGGCGCAGGTGGATGTCACCCAGGTGACGTCCGTGGCGCCGCTGCCGCCGGTGCACCTGCTGGTGCCGGTGGCCGATCGGGATCGCATGCTCTGGCTGGCCGAAAAGGCCGCCGAGTTGGGGGCAACCAGTTGGCGGCCGGTGCTCTGGCGGCGTTCCCGCAGCGTGTCACCGCGGGGCGAAGGGGTGAGCTTCCAGGCCAAGGTCCGTGCGCGAATGGAGGGCGCTCTGGCGCAGTCGGAGGGGGCTTGGCTGCCGCAGCACTTCCCGGAGGCCACGATCGAACGGGCCATTCTCGCCGCGCCCCCCGGAGACCGGGTCGTGCTCGATCCGTCTGGTGCGCCGCTGGTGGGGCCGGAGGCTGCACCGCTGCGGGGGCCGCTGGTGATTGCCGTGGGGCCGGAGGGCGGGCTCGAGCCCGACGAGATCGCCCAGTTGGTGGAGGCGGGGTTCCGGCGGGTTGCGGTGGGGCCTTCCATTCTGCGCTTCGAGACCGCTGCCGTCGCTGCCCTGGCGGTGGCCCGTACCTGTTTGGGCGCCGGCGCTCCCGGCCCGGACGTGTGACCCGAGGGTCTGACCATGAGTGACGGCTGCATCTTCTGCCGGATCGTCGCCGGCACCATTCCGGCCACCATCGTGGCCTCCACCGACACCGCGATCGCGTTCAGGGACCTGCACCCGCAGGCGCCGGTGCATGTGCTGGTCATCCCGCGACGCCACTCGGCGTCCGTCGCCGAGGCAACCGATTCTCGCGAACTTGGCGACCTGCTCGCGCTCGCCGCCGCCGTGGCCCGCGACGAGGGAATCGCCGAGTCCGGTTATCGGGTGGTGACGAATGTTGGCGCGGACGGCGGGCAGACCGTGCCGCATCTCCATCTGCACGTGCTCGGCGGCCGGTCGATGGGGTGGCCGCCAGGGTGAGAGGCGGCCCGTGGACTGCCGCGGGGACGAAGGGGCGTAAATCCTGTTCCTCGCGGTGTTTGGTCCTTGACCTCGTTTCTTCGTCTGCCTAGGATTAACGGCTACCCATTGTCTCGTGCTGATCCGGTTATGCTTCCGGCGCGGCGCGTCGTTCGTTTTTCCAGACCTTTCGCGACCGATTCGCGATTACACCCGAGGTTCAGTTTGTCGGAAGTCATCATCCACGAGGACGAAAATTTCGAGCGCGCGCTCAAGCGCTTCAAGAAGAAGTGCGAAAAGGCCGGCATCCTGTCCGACCTGCGCAAGCATCGTCATTATGAGAAGCCGTCGGAGCGCCGCAAGCGCAAGATGAACGCGGCCGTCCGGAAGAATCGGCGCACCCGTAACGGGTGAGCAGTCCCGTGGACGCCAGCGGCGCCACGCTGCTGGCGCGGTTGCAGAGGGATCAGGCCACCGCGCGGCGGGATCAGCAGAAGGATCGCGTCGTGTTGTTGGGCATGATCATCGCCGAAGTGCGCAACCGGGAAATCGAGTTGCGCCGCGACGCCACCGATGACGATGTCATCGAGGTGATCCGCAAGGGGATCAAGAAGCGCCGCGAGTCCGTCGAGATGTACGCCAAGGCTGGTCGTTCCGACCTGCAGGACAAGGAGCAGGCCGAAATCGCCGCTCTCGAAGGGTACCTGCCGGCGGCAGTCGATCCTGCGGAAATTCGCGCAGCGGTCGAGGCGGCCGTCGCTGGGGGCGCCGCCAATGTCGGCGCCGTAATGGCCAGGGTCATGCCGGCCTTCAAGGGACGCGTCGACGGAAGCGTCATCAACGCCATCGCGCGCGAAGCACTCACCCGCGGGTAGCGCACCCGCGAGGCGGACAGGGCACCGCGCCCACCGCTCGCATGCCGGCCGACGCCGGCAGGATCTGCTGGCCTCATGAACGCGCACGCGCTCGGCATCCTCGAGTTTTCCCGCCTCCTGGCGCACGTCGCCGGTCGGGCCTCATCGTCGCCCGGGGCCGCTGCCGTGCGTGCCCTCGTGCCACGCACCGACCGCAGCTGGATCGAGGCCGAGCATGCACGCGTGGGTGCCGTCCGCTCGCTGGTCGCCTCCGACCTTGGATGGCCCGCCGAGCCCATCCCGGAACTCGCTGAACCGCTCAAGCGTCTGCGCATCGAAGGGCTGACGTGGAGCGCGCTCGAACTGCTCCAGGGCGCCGTCCTGCTGCGCTCCTCGCGCCGCATGCGCGAGGCGCTGCGTGATCCTCGCCGGCCGGCCATCACACTGGCCTATCTCGCGCCGTTCGCCGAGGCACTGGTGGACCTGCGCGCCCGCGAAGAGGCCATCGCGCGTGCCATCAGCGACGATGGCACGGTGCGCGACGACGCGTCGCCGACGCTGCGCCGGGTGCGCAAGGAACTCCGCCAGACCGAAGGCGAACTGGTACGACTGCTCGAACGCGAGATGGCGAAGCTCGAGCCGCATCACCAGGCGAGTGACCTCTCGGTCACCATGCGGAACGGCCGATGGGTGATGCCCATGCGCCGCGAAGCGCGCGGGTATGTGGGCGGCATCGTGCACGACAGCTCGGGCACCGGCGCCACCATTTTCGTGGAGCCGCCGGCCGCCGTGGAGTTCGGCAACCGCGTTCGTGAACTCGAACTCGAAGAGCAGCGCGAAGTCGAGCGAGTGCTTCGCGCCCTGACCGAGGAGCTGCTCCCGCATCACGAGGCGCTCGTGGCGGCGTACGAGTCGCTCGTTGCCCTGGATTCGCTGTATGCACGGGCGCGCTACGGGCTCGAGTCGCACTGTGCGCCGCTGGAGTTCGGCGCGCCGGCCGAGGGGCTCGCGATCGTGGATGGGCGCCATCCGTTGCTGCTGGCGCGTGGCACTCAGGTCGTGCCCTTCGACCTCACGCTCACCGCCGACGAGCGCACCATGCTGGTGTCCGGCCCCAACACGGGCGGCAAGACCGTGCTGCTCAAGGCAATCGGGCTGTTGTGCATGATGGCGCAGGCGGGCGTTCCGGCGCCGGTGGGCGCGCTGAGCCGGCTCCCCGTCTTCGACGACGTGTTCGCCGATGTGGGTGATGAACAGAGCATCGAGGCGAGCCTCTCCACGTTCAGCGCGCACCTCAAGAACCTCGGTGAGATTCTCCGCTCGGCGACGGCGGCCTCGCTCGTGCTCGTGGACGAACTGGGCTCCGGCACCGACCCGGCCGAAGGCGCGGCGTTGGGCGGCGCGATTCTCGAGGCGCTCACGACCCGTGGGGTGCTCACGCTGGCCACGACGCACCTCGGCCAGCTCAAGCTGCTCGCCACCGATGTGCCGGGCGTGGTGAACGCCTCACTGCAGTTCGATGCGATCCAGCTGGCGCCCACGTACCGGCTGCTCAAGGGCGTGCCGGGGCGCAGCTACGGCCTGAGCATCGCGCGTCGTCTGGCGTTGCCGGACGCCGTGATCACACGGGCGGAAGAGCGGCTGCCGGCCGGTGAGCGCGACCTCGCGGTGCTGCTGGCCGATGTCGAGGCCCGCGAGGCCGCGCTGACCGACCGCGAGCGGCTGATGGAGCGGGAGCAGGAGAGGCTGCGGTCGCGCGTGGCCACGGTGAGCGACCGCGAGCTCAAGGTGCGTGAGCGGGAACGCGAAGCCGAACGGGCGGCGCGTCAGGAAGCGCGGCGCTACCTGCTGGACGCCCGCAGTCAGGTCGAGCAGGCCATCGCGGAAATCCGCACCAAGGCCGCAGCGCACGCCGATTCGCTCGAGGAGGCGGCGAAGGCCGCGCGGCGCGCCGTGGAAGAGGCCGCAGCGGCGCAGGGAGCTGCCGTGGGCGAGGTCGAGGCCCGGGCCGCCCGCGATCGGGCGAAGGCCGAAGCGAAGCGCCGCGTCGCCGCGTCGGCGCCGGAGGTCGGGGGGGCCCGGACGCCCGCACCGACTGGTCGTGGGCGCGCCGATGCCCCGTTGGCCGAGGGCGACCACGTGCTGGTCGGTACGCTTGGCGGTAAGACGGGGCGTATCGTGAACGTGCGCGGCAGTGATGCGCGCGTTGCGGTGGGCTCGCTCACGGTCACGGTGCCGGTGTCGAGCCTGACACGCTCGGCCGCGGCGCCGGCCGTTACGGGGCGGATGATGCTGTCGGGGGACATTCCCGAGGTCGAGCCCGTGCGGGAAGTGGACGTGCGCGGACTGCGTGTCGACGAGATCGACGACCAGATTCTCCAGGCACTCGATGCCGCGGTGCGCAACGACCTGCGCGAACTCCGCATCATTCACGGCAAGGGGACCGGCGCGTTGCGGGCTCGGGTGGGTGAGATGCTCAAGAAGGACACCCGGGTCACCGGGTTCCGCCTCGGCGCGTGGAACGAGGGCGGCGCCGGCGTGACGGTAGCCGAGCTGGCGTAGCGGCGGTTGATTCCGCGCATGCGATCGCGCCGCGAGCCACGCCGATGATTCCCGATGAGATCGTGGAGCGCGTACGCTCGGCGGCGGACATCGTGGGCATCATCAGCGAGTACGTGCCGCTCAAGCGCTCCGGCGGCACGTGGCGTGGCCCGTGTCCCTTTCACCAGGGAAAGAACCCGAACTTCTCGGTGTCGGCGTCGCATGGGAGCTACCACTGCTTCGTCTGCCATGAGAGTGGCGACGTCTTCACCTTCCTGCGGAAACGGCTGGGCCTGGATTGGCCATCGGCCGTGAAGTACGTGGGAGAGAAGGTGGGTATCGAGGTGATCGACGCGCCGCGACGCGCGCAGGCCCCCGACCCGAACGAGCCGAGTCATGAGGCGCTGGCCGCCGCCGCTGAGTGGTTTCAGCGGCAGCTGCTCGATGACAGCGTGGGAAGGGCGGCCCGCGAGTACCTGCAGCAGCGAGATCTGCCGGCACAGGCGTGGCAGCGTTTCGGGTTGGGGTTTGCGCCTCGCGATGCCCAGTTGCTGCGCCGCTACCTGCACTCCCTCGGCTACGACGATGCGCGCCAACTGGAGGCCGGGCTGCTGGTGCTGCGTGAAGGGGAGTCGGAGCCACGCGTGCGTTTCCGTGGTCGGGTCATGTTTCCCATTCACGACGAGTTGGGGCGTCCGGTGGGCTTCGGTGGTCGCGCCATGGGTGACGACACGCCGAAGTACCTGAACAGCCCCGAGTCGGCGGTCTTTCAGAAGCGACGCACGCTGTATGGGCTGCACACGGCCAAGCAGGCGATGCGGCGCGTGTCGCGGGCGATCGTGGTGGAAGGATATCTCGATGCCATCCGCCTGGCGCTGGCGGGCATCGAGGAGGTGGTGGCCCCGCTGGGTACGGCGCTGACCGAGGAACAGGCGCAACTGCTCGTGCGCTACGCGACGGAGGTGTTCCTGCTGTACGACAGCGATGAGGCCGGCCAGAAGGCCACCTTCCGATCGGGACTCGAGTTGCTTCGCGTGAAAGCCACGGTGCGGGTCGTCTCGCTGCCCGACGGTGAAGACCCGGACTCGTTCGTTCGTGACCGTGGCCGGGCGGCCATGGAGAGCCAGCTGGGCAGCGCCATCGACCTGCTCGACCGACAGGTGCAGTTGCTGGAACGACGCGGATGGTTTGCCGATCTGCGCCATCGCCGGACCGCCATCGACAAGCTGCTGCCCACCATTCGCGCGGCGAGGGATCCGCTCACGCGTGACCTGTATCTCGCGCGCCTCGCCGATGTCACGCATCTGGACAAGGCGACGCTGCTGGCCGAAGCGGAATCGCTCCCCGACCCGGAGCGTCGGCGGACTGCCGTCGTACGTCGTGAGGGAGAGCCGGTGGACATCGGCGAGGGCGACTGGGAGCCGCCGCCGTTCGCGGGACCGCCGCCGGAGTATACCGGTGAACGGTCGGAGGAGAGCCCGGCACCGTTGCCGCCGCCCACTGGCAGTGCGCGGCCCCCGTGGAAAGGGAAACGCTGGAAGAATCAGGGGCCGGAGTGGCAGGCCACGACGGTGCCGCCGCGCCCGCGTCGCGACGAGCCGGTCGAGCGGTCGCTGGTGCGGGCGATGCTCGGCGATCGCGGGGTGGCCGAACGGGTGGCCGAGCGGCATCCGCCCGAGGCCTTCCGCGACGTCGTGTATCGGGAGCTGTTCGCGACGATGTTGACGGCGCCCCTCGATGAGGGTCTCGAGGCGCTGGCCGACCAGCTGTCGCCGGAGGCGCTGCGCGTCATGCGGGAGCTGACGGAGAGCGGGCCGTACGATGCGGAAGCCGCCGACATCGGCCTCAACCTCAGCAAGCTCGACGCGCGGGTGCTCGAAGTGCGCATCGACGAGATTCGCGAGGCTATGCGGACGGTCACCCCGGAAGAGCAGGGGCCGCTATTGCAGGAGCGCACCGAACTCGAACGTGAACTCCATCGCATCTTGCCGATTCGCAGCCCGCGTACTAAACCGAGAGGGTGATCGGGCCGCGATCGTCGGCGCCGGTGTCGTTCAACGCTGGGGGAGACGTGAATCCGGACGTGCAGGCGTTGCTGGTCGTGCAGGGCGAAGACGAAGCCATTCGCGAGCTCGAGGCACGCGGGGCGGCGCTGGCGCCTCGCATGGCCGCACTCGACGCGTCGCAGCGCCGGGCGCAGGATCGCGTGGCTCGCGCCGAGGCCGACCTTGAACGCGAACGGGTCAAGCAGCGGCTCACCGAGGGGCGCCTTGCCGATCATCGGGCACGGCACGAGAAGAGCGTCGCCCTGCTCAACAATGCGCACAAGGTGAAGGAGGCCACTGCCGCCGGCACCCAGGTCGAGGCGGCCCGGCGTGCGCTCGCCGAAGAGGAGAGCGAGTTGCACGCCGTCATGCGGCGGGTGGCCGACCTTCGCACCGCGCTCGCGGCGCACCGGGAGGTGCTCGAGCAGGTCACCGCCGAGCAGGCGGCGGCTCGGTCCACCATTGGCGCAGAGGCGGCGGCGCTGGCGGCCGAGCTGGCCGCCGCGCGGGCCAGGCGGGCCCTGTCGGCGCGGGGGGTCGAAGCGGGGTTGCTCGCCAAGTACGATCGGGTGCAGAGCAAGCGTCGGACGACGGTGCTGGTGGAGCTGCGCGATTTCTGCTGCAGTGCGTGTGATACGGCCATTCCGCTGCAGCGGCGCCCGGCAATGTCCACCGGCATGCGCATCGAACCGTGCGAGGCGTGTGGCGTGCTGCTGTATTTCCAGCCGGCGCCTGCGGACGTGCCGCCCGCGTAACTGCCGGGCGGCCGCGGGGGACCGTGGCGTTGCCGTGATCCTGGCGGCGTTGTTTCGGGTGCCTCTGCGCGCCGTCCCCCGGTAGATTACGCGGGTGTCCGCTCCCCCCGTGTCCCCCATTCGCCCCGCGCGAGGCGTCGGCAGTCCGATGCGCCCCGAGGCGCGTTGGGTGCCGGCGTCCCCGCCGCCGGTCGAGATCGTGCAGGCGCTGATGACGTCGCTGCTGCTGCCGGAGAGCGTCTGCCGCCTGCTCGCCGGTCGCGGATACACCGACGCCGACGCCGCCAGGCGCTTTCTGCGCCCACGACTCGAGCATGTCGAGCGTCACGACCGGCTCCACGATGCCGAGCGGGCGGTGTCCCGCATTGCTGACGCGGTCCGGCGCCAGGAGACGATCTTCGTGCACGGCGATTATGACGTGGACGGCATGTCGTCCACCGCGTTGCTCACGCGCGTGCTGCGCGGACTCGGCGCCCGGCACGTGGTGCCCTTCGTGCCCAATCGCCTCACCGACGGATACGACCTCGGCGCGGCGGGGGTGGCTGCCGCCCGCGCGGCTGGCGCCAGGCTGGTGGTGACGTGTGACTGCGGGACGAGTGCCCACGAGCCGGTGCGGGCGCTCATGGCGGCCGGCGTCGACGTGATCGTCACCGACCACCATTTGCCGGGCCACGGTCTGCCGCCGGCCTACGCCGTCTGCAATCCGCGTCAGCCGCTGTGCGCGTCCACCGACAAGGACCTCGCGGCGGTCGGCGTGGCGTACAAGCTCGCCCTGGGCCTCTGCGAGGCGTTTGGCGTGTCGCCCGGGCTCGCGCATCGACAGCTCGACCTTGTGGCGTTGGCGACCATCGCCGACGTGGCGCCGCTGCGCGGTGAGAATCGGGTGCTCGTGCGCTACGGACTCAAGCTTCTGGCCGAAACGACTCATCCGGGGCTGCGGGCGCTGATGCGGTCCTCCGGGCTCGATGGCAAGCCGCTCACCGCAGGGCGAGTGGGGTTCGTGCTCGCGCCGCGCCTCAACGCCGCGGGCCGCATCGCCGATGCGAAACGGGGGCTCCAGCTGCTGCTGGCCGAACGCGAGGATGAGGCGAACATCATCGCCCGTGAGCTCGAGGAGCTCAATCGTGCGCGCCAGGATCTTGATCGGGTGGTGCTGGACGAGGCGCTGCGGCAGGTCGATCGCGACGACATGCGCGATCGCGTCGGCCATGTGGTGTGGCAGCGTGGCTGGCATGCCGGGGTGATCGGCATCGTGGCCTCGCGCATCGTGGAGCAGACGGCACGGCCGGCGGTGCTGGTGGCCGTGGACGACGGGGTGGGGAAGGGCTCGGGGCGCTCGATCAGCGCTTTCGATCTTCACGGCGCGCTTGGCGCCTGTGCCGATCTCTTTCAGCGCTTCGGTGGGCATCGGGCCGCCGCGGGACTCACCATGGACGCCGCGCGCCTGCCACAGTTCGTCGAGCGGTTCGACGAGGTCGCACGGACGCGCCTGTCCCCCGACGATCTCGTGCCGGTACTGCGGGTGGATCTCGATGTGCCGATCGACGAGGTTGGCGAGGATCTCGAGAAACTGGTGCGGCATTTCGAGCCCTTCGGGATCGGCAATCCGGCTCCGCTGTTCCGCGCCGGTGGCGTGCGCCTGGCGGCGCCGCCGCGGCGGGTGGGAACCGATGGGCTGAAGATGAGCTTCGACGTGGCCAGCGGGGCCCTCGAAGGCATCGGCTGGGGGCTCGCCGGCCGCACGCCCTCGCTCGACGTATCGCAACCACTCGATGTGGCCTTCAAGCTCGAACGTGACGAGTATCGCGGCGCCTCGCGCCTGCAACTGCGGGTCGCCGACGTGCGCCCCGCCGGAGTCTGATTCATGCGCATCATTGCGGGACGATGGAAAGGGCGGCGCATCGTGGCGCCCCCTGGAGACCTCGTGCGCCCCACGGGCGACCGGGTCCGCGAGGCGTGGATGAGCATCGTGCACTCGCTGCTCCCCGACGCCCGGGTGCTCGATCTCTGTGCCGGGAGTGGTGCGCTGGGACTCGAATGCCTTTCCCGTGGTGCCGCTGAATGCGACTTCGTCGAAGAGTCGCCCCGCGTGCTCAAGGTACTCCAGGGCAATCTTGAGGCGCTGGGTGGGCACCCCGGGGCCGCCGTGCATCGGGATGAGGCGGTGCGCTTTGTGTCGCGCCTGCCGGCGGGCGCGTACGACCTGGCCTTCGCCGATCCGCCGTACGACGCGCCAACGGCGCAGCAACTGGTGGACTGCTGGATGGCGGTCCCTTTCGCCTCGGTGTTCGCGGTGGAACATTCCTCCGCAGTCGCCCTGCCGGCGATCGGGGAGACCCGCCGGTACGGTTCCACTGCCCTGACCTTCTTCCGCGTCGCGTCGTGACGAAGCCCGCATCTCAGGCGCTCTCCGCGCCCGCCATCGCCGCGCGGACGCCGTTGCTGGCGCTCTACGCCGGCTCCTTCGATCCGATCACGCACGGACACGAAGATCTCATCACCCGGACCCTGACCTTCGCCGACCGGCTCATCGTGGCGGTGGCCAACAACATGAACAAGCAGCCGCTGTTCTCGGTGAAGGAGCGGGTGGGGTTCATCCGGGAGGTCACCGGCAACGATCCGCGCATCGAGGTGCGGACCTTCACCGGCCTGCTGGTGGATTTTGCGCGGGAAGTGGGCGCGCGCGTGAACGTGCGCGGACTGCGCGCCGTGAGCGACTTCGAGTATGAGTTTCAGATCGCGCTCATGAACCGGCATTTGCGGCCGGAACTCGAGACCGTGTTCATGACGCCCTCGCTCGATACCACGTACATCAGCTCGAGCATGGTGCGGGAAGTGGCGAAGTTCGGCGGCGACGTGTCCGGTCTGGTGCATCCGGCCGTGGGCGACGCGCTCATTGCCCGCTATGCCGCCCGTGCGGCCGGGACGGCGGCGCCATGAGTGTCGCCGTGGCGTCGGCGGCGAGCGCCTTTCTCGAGGCGGTGCACGCGAGGGCGGGGGCGAATCCGCGGTGCATCCTGTTCCCCGAGGCCACCGATCCCCGCACGGTCCAGGCGGCGCTCGCGCTCGGGAAGCGGGGTAGCGTACGCCCGGTGCTGGTGCGGCGCAGCGACGCCCCCACCGGTGTCGTGGCCGCCGGCGTCGAGATGCTCGATCCGCTCGAAGACCCGCGCACCCCCCGGGTGGTGGCCCACCTGCTGGCGCGGCGGGGCGACAAGGGGCTGACGCGCGAGGAGGCGGAACGGCTGGCGCGCGATCCCCTCTACTTCGCCGACAGTCTGGTCGCACTCGGCGAGGCCGATGGGTGCGTGGCCGGTGCAGTGCACACGACCGCCGATGTGCTGCGGGCGGCCCTCTGGACCATCGGCACCGCGCCGGGCGTACGCACGGTGTCGTCTTCGTTCTATCTCATCGTGCCGCCATTTCGCGGGGAGACGAGCGAGGTGCTCACATACACCGATTGCGCCGTCGTGCCCGATCCGTCCGCGCGTCAGCTGGCCGACATCGCCCTGGCGGCGGCGACGGCCCGGCGCCGGATCGTGGGCGACGAACCGCGGGTGGCCTTCCTGTCCTACAGCACGATGGGCAGCGCCGACGGGCCGTCGGTCAGCAAGGTGCGGGAGGCGGTGGCGCTGGTGCAGGCCGCCGAGCCCACTCTGCAGGTGTCGGGGGAGCTGCAGGTGGATGCCGCACTCATTCCCGAACTGGCGCGCCGCAAGGCGCCCGGCGAGCCCGCTGCGGGGGTCGCCAACGTGCTCGTCTTTCCGTCGCTCGATGCCGGCAACATCGCCTACAAGCTGACTCAGCGGTTGGCCCACGGCACGGCCGTCGGCCCCATCCTCCAGGGTCTCGCCAGACCCTGCAGTGACTTGTCGCGAGGGGCAACGGCCGACGACATTGTACACGCGGCAGCCATCACGGCGCTGCAGGCAGCCGATCCCGACCGCCCGTCCACCCCGTAGCCTGAGTTCCGCCATGAGTTTTGCGCTGGATCGCACCGACGACCTGCTGAGCGTGACCGTCGACGAGCAACTCGTCGTGAGTAATCGGCACGAGTTCAAGCAGGCCATCCTCGATGCGGTCGAGCAGGGGGCGCGCCTGGTGCTCGTCGACTTCGCGAACGCCGGGTACATCGACAGTTCGGGGCTCGGGGCGTTGGTCTCGCTGAGCCGGCGGCTGCGCGAGGTGGGCGGCGACCTGCGGTTGATCGGCCTGAACGACGATCTGCGGGCCCTGTTCGAGCTGACCCGACTGGACGCGCTCTTCCCGCTCTACGCGACGCGCGCGGACGCGCTGGCCGGTCGCTGAGCCGGTGGCCATCCGCCGTCGCAGTGTCCGTCCGCAGGCCGACACGGTCGATGGTACCGGCCGTAGTCCGTCCGCCCGTCCGGCGGTGCCAGCCACGGTCACGTCGCGCCAGTGGGCGCTTCCATCGGATGTGCACGAAATCGAGCCGGTCGTGCGCGAAATCGTGTCGCTCTGCCGAGCCGCCGGGTTCTCGGACCGCCAGTGCGGGCTCAACGTGCCGGTGGCCGTCACCGAGGCGCTCGCCAACGCCATGCTGCGCGGCAATCGCGGGGAGCCGGGCGCCCGGGTGGGCCTGACCGTCGACATTTCGGCGGCCGGTCTGGTGGTGGAGGTGGCCGACCAGGGTGCCGGTTTCGACCTGAGTGCGGTCGAACAGTCGACCGCCGAGGCCGATTGGTTCGAGCGCGAGGATGGACGGGGGGTCTTCCTCATGCGGGCGCTCATGGATCGGGTGGAGAATGCCTGCGCGGATGGCGGCGCCGGCCATCGCCTCCGGCTCGTGCTGCATCGTCCATGACCGAAGTCGCTGCCCTGCTGGCCGCGTTCCTCGAGGCCACCGGGCGCGAAGCGGCGATATGGGAACGGCGAGAAGGAGTGGCCGTCCCGACACTCCTCGGAAGCTCGTCCGATGCCTTCGCGCGCCGCACCGAGGCTGGCGCCCTCGCGTGGGATGTGGCCACCTGGGCGCGCGGGCAGGGGCTGCAGGCGCAACTCATCACGACGGGAGACAGCGTCGGTTGGCTGTTCGCGCAGCCGGGCCATGCCGTCGATGCCGATCGCCTGCTCGGTCGGTTGGTGCCCATCATCCGCCGGCTCACGCGCGAGCGTGACGGGGCCACCCGCGAACTCGCCGAACGCTACGAGGAAATCAACCTCCTCTATGCCATCGGCGAACTGCTGGGGGGCACCACCTCGGTCGAAAGTGTCGCCGACACCCTGCTGGGCGAACTGGCCGCGACCGTCGGGGCGAAGCGGGCCGTGTTCCTGCAGACGAACCGGCGGCAGGGCACGCTCGATCCCATCGCCACGCTGGGGCTGGGCGAGACGGTCTATCCGAGTGTGGCCATGGACCGGCCCGACCACATCGCCGTGCGCGCGTTCCACGCCGGCAGCGCCTGCACCGAGGATGGCAGCGCGGCGGCCGAGGCGGATCCGGTCATCGCCGGACGCAGGGCGCCGTTGCTGGCCGTGGCGATCACGCGGCCGAGTTCCGGCGTCGGCATCACGGGCACTTTTGCCGTGCCCACCCGCCGGGGTGCCGACGGCGTCGCGGTCCCGCTCGGGGTGCTAGTGCTGGGCGGGCGCGATGGGGGAGCGCCCTTCACCGCCGGTGACCGCAAGCTGGCGGTGGCGGTGAGCACGCAGATCGGGACCGCGATGCACAACGCCACGCTGGTGCGGGCCGCGGTCGAACGTCGGCAGCTCGTGCGCGAACTGCAACTGGCCCACGAACTCCAGCTCAAGCTGCTCCCCAGTCCGACCGTGGTGCTCCCCGAGGCGCGTGCCGCGTCACGCGTGGTGCCGGCGGAGAGTGTCGGGGGCGACTTTTTCCTCCTCGCGCGCCTCGATCGCGATCGCACGGGGGTGCTGATCGGCGACGTGTCGGGGCACGGGTATCAGTCGGCGTTGGTCATGGCCCTGGCCCTGAGCGCGGCCGGCATTCATGTGCAGGCGGCGTTCGATCCCTCGATTGCCCTTGAGGCGGTGCAGCGCTCATTGCGCGACGAACTCATGTCCACGGAGATGTCGATCTCGCTCTGCTACGCGGTGATCGACAGCCGCGCCGGCGAGTTGCGCTTCGCGAATGCGGGACATCCGCATGCGTTCCGGCTCACGGCCCAGGGGGAATGCACGCGTCTGGCCGCAGTCGCGCCGCCGATCGGATTCAGCGATGAACCGATCGAGGAGTGCGTGATGCGGTGGAATGCCGGCGATCGGCTCGTGTTCTTCACCGACGGGGTCGTCGACGCCCGCAACCCCCGCGATCAGCGGCTCACCGAACAGGCGGTGCTGGAGACCCTCACCTCGATGACGCACGGCGAAGCACCGACGGAGATTCTGCAGGCGCTCTTCGCGCAACTCGACGCCCACGTGGCGCGGACGCCGTTGCGCGACGACTGCACTGTGATCGTGGTGGACCGGCCATGATGCCTCCGGTCGGGTCCCGCGGCGACCGTCTGCCGCCACCGCGCAAACGATTCGGGCAGCACTTCCTCAAGGACACGAGCGTGCTCGACGGCATCGCCGACGCCCTTGGTGACCTCGCGGGGCGCACGGTCGTGGAGATTGGCCCCGGGCGTGGCGCGCTCACCGACCGGCTGGTGACCCGGGCCGCGCGGGTCGTGGCCATCGAGGTGGATCGCGACCTCGTGCAGCACCTCAGGGCGCGCTATGCGGCGCAGCCGCACGTCGAGATCGTGGAGGGCGACGTGCTCACCCGCTCGCTCGCCGACCTGGCGGGCGGGCCGTATGTGCTGGCCGGCAACGTGCCGTACTACATCACGACGCCGATCATCTTTCACGCGCTCGAGGTGCCGCGTCCCGAGGTGGCGGTGTACCTCGTGCAGAAGGAAGTGGCAGAGCGCATGGCGGCGGCGCCGGGGAGCAAGACGTACGGAGCGCTCAGCGTGAATCTGCAGGCCCTCGTGCACGTCGAGCTCGTGCGGCACGTGCCGCCGGGGGCCTTCAATCCGCCGCCCGCGGTGGATTCGGCGGTGGTGCGGCTGGTCCCACGCACGGATCCGGTCATCGAGGCCCCGCTCGAGGCGCGCTTTCGCAGCTTCGTGCTTGCCGCGTTTGGTCTGCGGCGCAAGCAACTCGTGCGTGTGGTGCGGACCGTGTCGCATCTCGACGCCGTGCAGGCGCTCGAGATCGTCACGGCGTGCGGGCTGTCACCGGAGGCGCGTCCGGAAACGCTCTCGCCGGCGGGTTTTGCGACGCTCGTCCGGGCGCTGTCCGCGCCGCGGAGTCAGGCCGCGCCCTGATCGAAGGCGCCGCCGTTGGTGAGCGCGAACGAGAGCCCTTCCAGCTCCATTGCCATGTTCACCGACTTGAGCGACACGTGGGGGGGCACGCTGATCTGGGCCGGCGCAAAGTTCAGGATGGCGCGAATGCCGGCCTCGACGATGCGGTCCACCACGGTTTGTGCGTTTTCGGCCGGGATGGCGAGCACCGCAATGGGCGTTCCCTCGCGGGCGATGTCGGCGTCGAGCGCGTCCATCGAGCGGATGATCGACTCGCCCCACGGCTGGCCGACTTTGCGTGGGTCGTTGTCGTAGACGCCCACCACCGTGAAGCCGCGCTGACGGAACCCGCGGTAGTTGGCGAGCGCCGCGCCGATCTTTCCCGCGCCGACGATGATGACCTTCCATTCCCGCTGGAGCCCGAGAATGTCCCGAAGGTGCGCGGTGAGTTCGTGCACTGGATAGCCGAGGCCGCGCTTGCCGAACGAGCCGAAGAACGAGAGGTCCTTGCGAACCTGCGCCGGCGTGGTGCCGCACAGATGAGCCAGCTCGTCGCTGGAGGCGGTTTGATGTCCCCGGGTGTCGAGGTCCTCAAGGTAGCGGAGGTACATGGACAGGCGGCGGACAGTGGAGTCGGCGATGCGTTTCACGGCGGCAGGCTTGGGCTTGTGAAATTCTTCACAAAGGTAGACGACGGCTTCACGCAATTCCAGCACCGGCTGTATCTTGTCCCTCGTGTTCGGAACGTCTTTCATTACACGGCCGACGACGCTGTCGGCGAGGGCGGTGCGGCGATTGGCCAACGGGCCGGTCGATGCGCTGACGCTGATGCGTGATGTCTGTCAGGTCGATCGGCTCCAGCCCGAGGCGGCCGAGCGCATGGCCGAGGCGCTGCTTTCCCCGCATCCGGAATTCGTCCGGCTGCCGAGTGGCCACTGGGCCCTGCGCGAGCGTCGTCAGGCCAGGACCGATCGTCGAGAGACTGGTCCCGAGTCCGGCCCGCGCCTTTCAGACATCACCTTCGCCGTGGTCGATGTCGAAACCACCGGGACCCGCGCGGCGATGGGCGATCGCATCACGGAGATCGCCATTGCCCACGTCGAGGGCGGCGAAATCACGGAGGTGTTCGCCCAGCTGGTCAACCCGGAGCGCGCCATTCCGGCCTACATCACCTCGCTGACCCAGATCACGCAGGAGATGGTGCGCGATCAACCGCTGTTCCGGGATGTGGCGGACGAGGTGCGTCGGCGGCTGCAGGGGGCGGTGTTCGTGGCGCACAATGCCGCGTTCGACTGGCGGTTCGTCTCTGCCGAACTACGTCGGGCCGCCGGGTTCGAACTCGTCGGGCCGTCGCTGTGTACGGTGCGGCTGGCCAAGGCCCTGCTCCCGGATCTGCCGAGGCGCTCGCTGGATCATCTCAGCCGCTACTTCGGGATCGAGATCGAGGCGCGGCACCGGGCGGCTGGCGATGCCGTGGCCACGGCGCGTGCCCTCTGCCGCATGCTCCAACTCGCCGATTGCGAGGGGATTCGGACCTGGTCCGAGTTGGATGGCCTCACCCGGTCACGTGCCGCGCGTCGCCCGCGCACCACGGGGGATCGGCGTCGGCGCACCGTTCCGTTGCCCGCCACCGAGGAGCGCTATACATGAGCATGCCGCAGCCCCTGCTGGACACTCGGACCGTTGGGCGACTGCGGGTGCACGCCATTCAGGCGGGCGGGCAGCAGCTCGACGGCGGCGCCATGTTCGGCGTGGTCCCGAAGACGCTCTGGTCGAAGCGCCTGCCGGCGGACGACCGCAACCGCATTCCCATGGGGATGCGCTGCCTGCTGATCGAGCACGACGATGGGCTGGTGCTGATCGACACCGGCCTCGGCAACAAGGAAACGCCCAAGTTCCACGAGATCTACGGCATCGAGAATGCCGGGGCGGAGGGGCGGACGGCGCTCGAAGATGGTATCCGGGCGGCGGGGTTCACCCCGGGCGACATCAAGCTCGTCATCAACACGCACCTGCATTTCGACCACGCGGGCGGCAACAGCTGGCGGGCACCCACCGGCGAGATCCTGCCCGCCTTTCCGAATGCCCGGTATGTGGTCCAGTCTGGAGAGCGGACGTACGCCGAGCGTCCCAACGAGCGGACCACGGCCAGTTATTTCCCTCCCAACTGGGCGCCCATCGTGGCCGCTGGCCGGTTCGACTTCGTGTCCGGCGAACGCGAAATCGTCTCCGGGATCACGGTGCGGCCCACCCCCGGCCACACACCGCACCACCAGAGTGTGCTGCTGCGTTCCGGCGGGGAGACGCTGTGCTTCCTCGGTGACGTGGTGCCGACGGCGCACCATCTGCCGCTGCCGTGGATCATGGGCTACGATGTCGAGCCGCTGGTGACGCTGGAGAGCAAGCGGGCGCTCCTGGCCGACGCGCTGCGGGAAGAGTGGCTGCTGGTGTTTGAACACGACGCCCGTGTGGGATTCGGACGGGTGGCACACGACGGCAAGGCCTATCGGCTCGCCGAGTGATGCCGGCGACCTCGCGGTCGGGGGTTGACCTGCGGGCGGGGCCGTCTAGGTTTACCCTGTTGGCGTAGAGACAATCGAGAAGCGGTACGGCATCGACGCCGTATCCACCCTTCGGCCCTCGCGACAGGCTGGTCCTGCGGAGGCGCGCTGCTGGAGTCCATCGAACCGGCTTCCCTGTCACGTGTGGTTGCGTGTACGGGGTGTTGTGCGCGACGCGGATTCCTCTGGGGTCCGCGTTTTCTGTTTCTTCTACCGGAGTACGCATTATTCAGGATTCGACGAAGCGTCCGCCACGGGTGAACCGGCAGATCCGGATCAGTCCCGTTCGTGTGATCGGTGCCGACGGCAGCCAGCTGGGGATCCTCGAGGTCGACGCGGCACTGTCGATGGCGCAGGAACTCGGCCTCGATCTCGTGGAAGTGGCGGCGGCGGCTCGGCCTCCGGTGGTCCGCATCATGGACTACGGGAAGTTCAAGTTCGAACAGGCCAAGCAGGCCCGACTCGCGAAGAAGAAGCAGCACGTGATCCATCTCAAGGAGGTCAAGTACCGCCCGGGGATCGACGATCACGATTTCGACACGAAGACCCGCCACGCGCGGAAATTCCTCGAAGAAGGCAACAAGGTGAAGGTGACGCTGATGTTCCGCGGCCGGCAGATCGCCCATCCCGAACTGGGACGCGCGGTGGTCGATCGGGTGTCGCAGGAGCTCGCCGACCTGGCAAAGGTCGAAAGCGCACCGACCATGGAAGGGAAGTCGATGACGATGATCCTCGCGCCGAAGTGATCGGCGCGTGATCTGCAGTAGGGCCGTCCTAACATCAGGGCGGTCGACCGTTGACGTGAGCATATCATGCCGAAGATGAAGACCCACAGCGGCGCCAAGAAGCGCTTCTCCGTGACGGGTTCGGGGAAGGTGCGGCGCCTGAAGGCGTACAAGAGCCACATCCTGACCAAGAAGGACGCCAAGCGGAAGCGTAATCTCCGTCGCCCGGCCATCGTCGAGACCAACGGCGAAGTCAAGCGTATCAAGCGTCTCATCCTGGCCTGAGGATCTCCCACTATGCCACGCGTCAAGTCCAACGTCGTTCGTCTCAAGCGCAAGAAGCAGATCCTCAAGCACGCGAAGGGCGCCTTCGGTGGCCGCTCCAAGCTGTGGAAGGCCGCGAAGGAAACCGTGGAGCGCGGCTGGCGCTACGCGTATCGCGACCGCAAGAACAAGAAGCGCGACTTCCGTCGCCTCTGGATCATCCGCATCAACGCCGCCGCGCGCATGCACGACATGTCGTACAGCGCGTTCATCAACGGCCTGCACGCGGCCGGGATCGAGATCGACCGCAAGGTGCTGGCCGACCTCGCCGTCCGTGAGCCGGAGGCCTTCGGTGTGATCGCCGAGCAGGCCCGCAAGGCGCTCGACGCGAAGAAGGCCGCCGCGTAAGCCCGTCGCTCGTGCCGCGCCCATCTCGGTGCGGGTTGGTTGGTTAAGTTGTGGGGCCGGCATCGCGAGGTGCCGGCCCTTCGTGCTCCCGTCTCCGAACTTTCCGTGATCCTTTCCGACTACCTCGCCCAGGCCGACGCCCTCGCGCTCAAGTGCCGGGCGCTGCTCGATGGTCTCGACCCTGCCACGCGGCTCGACGTCGCGAAGGGCCAATTGAACGCGCTCAAGGACGACCGGCTCGCCGCGCTGCAGACGGCGCTGCGCGCCTTGCCGGCCGAGGATCGGCGAGTGGCGGGCACGGCGTTCAATACGCTCAAGACGACCATTCAGGAGGCGCTCGATGCCTTCGCGGCGCGGCAGGCCGCCAGCGGCGGCGCCGAGGCGTTCGACGGGACGATGCCCGCCCGTGGCCACTGGCGCGGTTCGCTGCATCCGGTCACGCTCGTGATCGACGAGATCTGCGACATCTTCCGCGAGTTGGGCTTCACCATCGCGCTCGGACCGGAAGCGGAAACGGAGTGGTACAACTTCGGCGCGCTCAACTTCCCCCCCGATCACCCGGCGATGGAGCTGCACGACACGCTCTACCTGGGTGAGGACACGCTGCTGCGCACCCACACCTCGCCGGTGCAGGTGCGTACCCTGCAGCGCTTTGCGCCGCCCGTCCGCGTACTGGCGCCGGGACAGGTCTATCGCCGCGACTTTTTCGATGCGACGCACGCGCCGGCGTTCATGCAGCTCGAAGGGTTGGCCGTCGACGAGGGCGTCAGCTTCGTGGATCTCAAGGCCACGCTCGCGGAATTCGCGCGCCGCTTCTACGGCGCCACGCGGCGCGTGCGCTTCGGGCCGTCGTACTTTCCGTTCGTCGAGCCCGGGGCGCAGATGGACGTCGAGGTTGACCTCGGCGACGGCAAGGGGCTGCGCTGGGTCGAGATTCTTGGCTGCGGCATGGTCCACCCCAACGTGATCGTATCCGCGGGGCTCGACAGTGAGCGCCACACCGGCTGGGCCTTCGGCATGGGGCCGGCCCGCATCGCGATGTCACGCTACGGCGTCAATGACATTCGCGCCTTCTACGATTCCGATGTCCGCTTCCTGGAGCAGTTCGCGCGATGATCGTCTCGCACACGTGGCTTACCCAGTTCGTTCCGCACGACCGTGACGCGCAGCAGGTCGGCGAGCTGTTGAGCAGGCACTGCGTCACGCTCGACGGCCTCGAGCGGGTCGGTGCCGACCTGTCGGCGTTCGTCGTGGCCCAGGTCGTGGAGGCCGGTCGGCATCCGAACTCGGATCGGCTCTGGGTAACGAAGGTCGATGACGGCAGCGGCACGCTGCTCGACGTGGTGTGCGGTGCGCCCAACGTGGTCGCGGGGAACAAGTACCCGTTCGCGCGGACGGGTACCGTGATGCCTGACGGCCTGAAGATCGAACGGCGCAAGATTCGTGGCGAGACGTCCAACGGCATGCTCTGCTCGGCGCGCGAACTTGGGCTCGGAGACGAGCACGATGGCATCCTCACGCTGGACACGGCGTACGCGCCGGGTACGCCGTTCGCCGACGTGATCGCGGCCGGTGATGTCCGGCTCGACCTCGATGTGCTGCCGAACCGACCGGATCTGCTGTCGCATCTCGGGGTGGCTCGCGAACTCAGCGCGATCATGGGGGCACCCATGGTCGCCGTACCCGCCGACGTCACCGTGGCGCCGGCAGCGATCGACGCGCATTGCGGGGCGACGGCGGTGCAGGGCGCGCACGCCGTGGTCCGCGTGGAGGATCCCGCGCAGTGCCCGCGGTACATCGCCGTGGTCATCAAGGGGGTGACGGTGGATGCGAGCCCCGCGTGGCTCCGGACGCGCCTCGAGAGCATCGGGCAGCGCAGCATCAGCAACGTGGTGGATGCCACCAACTACGTGCTCCATGGCCTCGGGCAGCCGGTACACGCCTTCGATCTGGCGAAGCTGGCGGGGCAGGCCATCGTCGTGCGTCCGACGCGCGCGGGGGAATCGCTGGTCACGCTCGACGGCATGTCGCGTGCCCTCCCCGAGGGGACGACGGTGATCTGTGACGGGCAGGCTCCGGTGGCACTGGCCGGTGTCATGGGGGGTCGCGACAGCGAGGTCACCGATGCCACGACCGACATCCTGCTCGAAGTGGCGGTGTTCGCCCCGCGTTTCGTGCGCGGGGTGAAGAAGCTGGTCGGCCTCAACACCGACGCCGCCTATCGCTTCGAGCGCGGCATCGACGCCGGACACACCGAACATGTGGCCCGTGTGGCCGCCGCGCTTATCACGCAGGTGGCGGGTGGCGAGGTGGCGGAGCTCATGGTCGTCGGCGACGCGCCGGCGGAACGACCGGCCGTGACCCTGCGGCCGTCGCGCCTGGCCCGGTTGCTGGGGGTGCCGGTACCCGAGGCGGAGATCGTGCGGCGCCTCGAGTCGCTGGGGTGCACGGTGACGCCGCAGGGCGAGGCGCTCGCGGTGGTCGCCCCGTCGTGGCGCCACGATCTTGGCCTCGAAGTCGATCTCATCGAGGAGGTGGCGCGGCTCGTCGGCTTCGATGCGCTGCCCGATGAACTGCGGGCGTTCCGCCCCGGCACGGCTCCCGACCACCCGTTGCACCTGGCCTCACGGCGCGTGCGCGACGCGCTGGTGGGGCTCGGACTTGCCGAAACGCGGCCGATGCCGTTCACGGCGACGGGCGACGAGCGCACGCCGCGCGTACGCAACCCGCTAGCCGAGGACGAACCGTTCCTGCGCTCGTCGGTGCTGGACACGCTGGCCCGTCGTGCCGAGTACAATCTCTCGCGCATGCAGGGTAACCTGCGACTGTTCGAGATCGGCAACACGTTCACGGGACGCGACGGTCGGCTGCCGCTGGAAGAGCTGCGGGTCGGCGCCCTGCTGATGGGCGCGCGTCGGCCGGCGCACTTCACCGAACCGCAGCCGCCGGCGTTCGACATGTGGGACGCGAAGGAACTGGCGGCGCGCATTCTGGCTGCCGCATTCCCGGGTCGGCGCTCCACCTGTGCCGCTGACGCCGGTGGGGCCGGTTGGACGCTGTCGATCGAGGCGCTGGGCGTGGTGGGTCGCGTCGAAGCCGTGCGGTTGGACAAGCCGGTCTGGGCCAGCGATGCGTGGGGGGTGGAGGTTGCCCTCGGGGTGATGTCGTCGGACGACGTGGCACCGGCGGGGCATCATGCGCACGCGCCGGTTGAGCGGGAGTCGGGCGCGACGAGGGCCGTGCGGGTAACGCCGCTGCCGACCACGCCGGCGGTTGAGGTCGATCTGGCGCTGCTGGTGCCCGACGCGACGCAGGCCGCGACCGTCGAGGCGGCCCTGAAGCAGGCCGGCGGCGAGCTGCTCGAGCGGGTCGAGCTCTTCGATGAGTTCCGCGGCGCGGGCATCCCCGCCGGTTCGCGGAGTCTCGCGTGGCGGTTGACCTGGCGACATCCGGAGCGCACCCTCCGGGACAAGGAGATCGAGGGGCGTCGGGCACGCCTGCTCGAGCACCTCGACAAGGAACTCGGTATACGTCCACGTGCGTCCTGAAACGGTCGCGTTTCGCGAACTTGACACCCTCGTCCGCAACCTGAGCGATCAGTTGGCGGGCTATCGGCGGCGTGCGCTGTCGGCGGAGGCGCGCACGCGCGAGCTGGAGCAGATTCTTGCCGGCATGACCGGGAAGCTCGATGAAGTGCGGCAGCAGTTGGAGGACATCCAGGGGTCGCGGGATGCCGCGGTGGTGGAGGCGCGGACGCTGCAGGGGCAGCTGGATACGCTGCGGCGCGAGGCCCAGCAGACCCGGGCGGCGCTCACCGTGGCGGAAGCCCGGGGCACCCCCGAGGCGCGCGACCAGGAGCTGGCCCGGGAGAACGAGCGGCTGCGGTCGCGATTGGGGGAGGCACGGGAACGGACCACCCAGCTCACGGAGCGGGTGCGCTTTCTCCGGCAGCAGGTGACACAACCCGCCGACCGATGATGGATCAACGCAGCGTGGTGAAGGTCCGGATTCTCGGCGACGAGTACACGCTCCGGACCGAGGCGTCGGCCGAACACACCAAGGCGGTGGCCGAGCACGTCGACCGGACGATTCGGGCCATCCTTGCGGGGAGCTCGACGAGGGAGACGCAGAAGGCGGCCATTCTGGCGGCCCTGCAGATCACCGACGAGCTCTTCCGTGAGAATCGGGCCATGGACGCGGTCACTGCGGATATGCGTCAGCTGGCGTCGGATATCCGTCCGCTCCTGCCGCCCGCGAAGCGCGGTGAGGAGTTGGGCGGCGTCTGAAGCCCGGCGCGGGTCGTCGCGTCCCGGTACCGTTGCGGCGCCTTCCATCCGTTCGTACGTTCTGTCGGTCAGCCGATCGTGACAGGCTGGGGTGATTCGCGGCCGCGGAAGCCATGCTTTCCGCCGGGCCAGCGGGCGCGCCGGCTGTTGCTCGTGCGGTTGTCCTTCCGAATAGATCCTGCGGCCCACGAACAAGTCCTGCGTCCCTGACGCGGCGGAGTATAGATCCTCATGGGAGAACTACCCCTGGCGGCGCTGACCAGCGCGGCGGGCGTCGTTGCGGCTGTGCTGGCTTTTGTGCTGGGACGGAAGTCCGGCCGACAGGTCGAGATTGGCGGGCAACAGCGGGCCAAGGCGACCGCCGAGGAGACGGCCGCCCGCGTCCTCGAAGACGCGCGTCGGGAAGCGGAGACGCTGCGGAAGGGTGCCGTGGTGGCCGGCAAGGAAGAAATCCTCCAGCTCCGTGAATCGCTGGAGCAGGAGGTGCGCAATCGCCGCCTCGAAGTTGAGCGCGATGAGAAGCGTGTGATCGAGCGCGAGGGTCAGCTCGACCGGGCCCGCGAATCGCTCGAGGGGCGTGAACAGGAGCTGCAGCGCCGGGGCCGCGAGTTCGGCACCCGGGAGCAGGCCTCCGCGGCGCGCGAACAGGAGCTCGATCGGCTGATCGCCGATGAACGGCGTCGGCTCGAACAGCTTGCCGGCCTCAGCGCCGAGCAGGCCAAGAACGAGCTCGTGCGCCGTCTGGAAGATGAAGCCCTCGCCGACGCCGCGAGCCGCCTGCGCGAGATCCGGGAGTCCGCCAAGCGAAACGCGGAACGTGAAGCGAAGAAGATCGTCGCGTTGGCCGTGCAGCGCGTGGCTGCCGAAACGACGGCCGAGACCACGGTGTCGGCGGTGGCGCTCCCCAACGATGAGATGAAGGGGCGCATCATCGGACGTGAAGGGCGCAACATCCGGGCCTTCGAGCTCGCGACCGGCGTCGACGTCATCATCGATGACACGCCGGACACGGTCGTGGTGTCGTGCTTCGATCCTGTACGCCGTGAGACGGCGCGCCTTGCGCTGGAGAAGCTGGTCAGCGACGGCCGTATTCATCCCGGACGCATCGAGGAAGTGGTAGCGAAGGCGCGCAAGGAAGTGGACACTGCCATCGTCGAGACCGGCGAGCAGGCTGCCTACGATGCCGGCGTGACCGGATTGCATCCGGAGTTGATCAAGCTGATCGGCCGCATGCGATGGCGCACCAGCTACGGGCAGAACATCCTCGCGCACAGCAAGGAAGTGGCGTGGCTCGCCGGCATGATGGCCGCCGAACTGGGGCTCGATGTCGCGCTGGCCAAGCGTGGTGCGCTGCTGCACGACATAGGCAAGGTGCTCACGCACGAGCACGAGGGTACGCACGTGCAGCTCGGCGTGGAGGTGGCCACCAAGTACGGCGAGAATCCGCTGGTGGTGAACTGCATCGCCGCGCACCACGACGACGTGCCGCACGAGAGCGAGGTGTCGGTGCTGGTGCAGGCTGCCGATGCCATCTCGGGGTCGCGCCCCGGCGCGCGTCGCGAGGCCTTCGAGACGTACGTGAAGCGTCTCGAGGGACTCGAGAAGATCGCGTCGAGTTACCGTGGCGTGGAGCGGGTCTTCGCCATTCAGGCGGGGCGCGAGGTGCGCGTGGTGGTGACGCCCGAGCAGGTGGACGACGCGCGCATGACGGCCATGTCCGAGGAGATCGCACGGCGCATCGAGTCGGAGCTGCAGTATCCGGGGCAGATCAAGGTGGTCGTCATTCGCGAAAGCCGGGCGGTGGACTTTGCGCGCTGAACTGATCGACGGGAAGGCGATTGCGGCCACCATTCGCGGCGAGGTTGCCGCCGACGTGGCCGCCTTGACCGCGCGCGGCGTGGTGCCCGGCCTCACGGTAGTGCTCGTGGGAGACGACACGGCCAGCGCCACCTACGTGGGCGCCAAAGAGAAGGCCTCGCGCGAGGCCGGCATGGCGGGCGAGACCATCAGGCTGCCGGCATCGACCACGCAGACCGAGCTGCTCGGTGTGGTGGAGCGTCTGAACGCCGATCGGGCCGTGCACGGCATTCTCGTGCAGATGCCGCTGCCGGCGCACATCGATCCCGATACGGTCATCCGCCACATTCTGCCTGAGAAGGATGTGGATGGATTTCATCCCGTGAACGTCGGCAAGTTGCTCATCGGTCATACCGACGGCTTCGTGTCGTGCACACCGGCCGGTGTCATCGAGCTGCTGCTGCGCAGCGGCGTGGAGACGCGCGGCGCCGAAGTCGTGGTGGTCGGGCGGAGCAACATCGTGGGCAAGCCGATGGCCGCGCTGCTCGTCCAGGCGCGTCGTGGGGGGGATGCCACCGTCACCGTGTGCCACAGCCGCACCAGGGATCTGGCTGCACACACCCGTCGTGCAGACATCCTCATTGCGGCGATCGGGCGGGCGGAGATGATCACCGGCGACATGATCAAGCCGGGCGCGGTGGTGATCGACGTCGGCATGAACACGAAGCCCGATGCCACCAGAGCCCAGGGGACGCGCCTCTGTGGTGACGTGCATTTCGAGAGCGCGGTCGAGGTGGCTTCCAGGATCACGCCGGTGCCTGGCGGTGTCGGGCCGATGACCATCGCCCTGCTGCTGCGGAACACCGTGCGCGCCGCGCAGCGCACCCTCGAGAAGGCCTCCTAACCATGGCTTCGCGTCGCACCAGCGGCTACGGGCCGCCGGTGGCGGCCGATGCAACACCTGGTGGATCGCCCGACGTGGCGATCAGCGTGCACACGCTCACCACCGCCGCCAAGGACCTCATCGAGGGCGCGTTCCCGCCGCTCTGGGTGCGCGGCGAGGTGTCGAATTTCAAGGCCCATCGCAACGGCCATTGGTACTTCTCTCTCCGCGATGCCGAGGCGCAGGTGAACTGCGTGATCTGGAGTTCGGCGGCGCGTCGCCTGCCGGCGCCCCCGGACGACGGCATGCAGGTGCTGGCGTTCGGACAGATGACGGTCTGGCCCGTGCGCGGCGACCTGCAGTTCTCGGTGCGCCAGCTCGAAGCCGAGGGCGACGGGCTCTGGCGCAAGGCGTTGGAGGAGACACGGCGGCGCCTCGAGCGGGATGGCCTGCTCGATCCGGCGCGGAAGCGGTCGTTGCCGGCGTTTCCGCGCCGGATCGCGGTCATCACCAGCCCTGACAGCGCGGCGATGCACGACATCATTACGGTGGCCCATGCCCGCAGCGCCGATGTCGAACTCGTGATCATCCCCGCCAAAGTGCAGGGGGAGGGGGCGCCGGAGTCGCTGGTGGCGGCCATCGGCCAGTGCGCGCGGTGGGGCGGAGCGGACGTGCTGATCATCGGCCGGGGCGGCGGTTCGCGGGAAGATCTCTGGGCCTTCAACGACGAACGCGTGGCCCGGGCGCTGGCCGCGTCACCCGTTCCGACGGTCTCGGCGGTCGGGCACGAGGTGGACATCAGCATCTGCGACCTGGTCGCGGATGTGCGGGCCGCCACCCCGTCGGCGGCGGCCGAGCTGGCGGTGCCGTCACGACGTGAGCTCGCGGTGCGGGTGGACTCCCTCGGGAAGCGTCTCGCGGCCGCCGCTCGGCGGCGTGAGGAGCGTGCGGTGGTGGCACTGTCGCAACTTCAGCGGCGGCTTGGTCTGGCGGCCGGTCGGGTGGTCGAACGGCGCCGGGCCCGGATCGAAACGCTGGCGGGACAACTGCATGCGCTTTCACCGCTTGCCACGCTCGCGCGGGGGTTTGCGGTGGCGCGAACGCCCGAGGGCGCTACTTTGAGCGGGAGCCGGCAGTTCGTGGCTGGCGCTCCGTTTGCCCTCTGGCTGCAGGATGGCATCGTGGACGCGGTGGCGGGGGAGCAGCGCCCGCTTCCCCCGGGGGTTGCCGGGCCGTCCGCGGCACCGATCGACGAGGAACGCGCATGACCGACGTGAGCTTCGAACAGTCCCTGACTCGCCTGGAGGAGATCGTTCGCGATCTGGAGCGCAACGAGCTCGACCTGGAGCAGTCGCTGCGCCTGTTCGAGGAGGGTATTTCGCATCTCCGCTCGGCGGGGACGGCGCTCAAGGCCGTCGATGCGCGAGTGCAACAGCTCGTCGAGGCCGCCGACGGTTCCTTCTCGGTTGTCGAGTTCGGGGCGTAGATGTACACCGGGGAATTCGCCGCCCCCTTGGCCATGTCCGAGGATACCGCGCGGACGTTCGCCCATGAGCGCGTCGCGGTGCAGCGCGCCCTCGACGGCTTCTGCGCCCGGTGGTTGGCCGACATCGCGCCGCTCACCGCCGAGGCCATCCGGTATGCGCTGCTCGGCGAGGGCAAGCGCCTGCGCGCCATTCTCCTGCTCGAGGCGTACCGGGCTTGTGGCGGTACTGGTGACGCCCTCGACCTCGCGGCGTCGGTGGAGGTCGTGCACGCCTATTCGCTGGTGCACGACGATCTGCCGTGCATGGACGACGACGACGTGCGCCGCGGGCGCCCCACGGTGCATCGGGTGTACGGTGTACCGGTGGCCACCGCCGCCGGGTTGGCCATGGTTCCGCTGGCCGCGCGCAGCGCCTGGCATGCCGCCAAGGCGATGGGGCTGTCCGATGTGGTCTCGGGCGATATCGTGCGCGACCTGATGGACGCCTCGGGGGCCGGCGGTATGATCGGCGGCCAGCTGCTCGACCTCGAGGCCGAAGGGGTGCATCTCACCCTCGACGCGCTGGAGCGCGTGCACCGACTCAAGACGGGGGCGCTGATCACGGCCTCCGTGTCGCTGGGCGCGCGGGCGGCCGAGGCCCCGGAGGCGCGGCGGGTCGCCCTGGCGCGCTACGGCGCAGCCATCGGCCTCGCGTTCCAGATTGCCGACGACGTGCTCGACATCACTGCGACCACCGACCAACTCGGCAAGACCGCCGGCCGTGACCTCGACCTCAACAAGAGCACCTACCCGGCGCTGCTGGGGGTCGAGGGAGCGATCGAGCGGGCGGTGGCGTTGGTCGAAGACGGCTGCGCCGCGCTGCACGAGGAAGGGCTGCTCACGGCCCCCCTCGAGCAATTGGCCCGGTACATCGTCGAACGTCGCTCCTGATGTGGAGGTTGCTGGTGGTGGGTTCGCCCGTGTTCGTCCGTTTCCCCCGTGGTTCCTGACCGTTTCGACTGTCTGTCGCGACGCTTTCCCGAGCTTCCATGTCCCTTCTCGAAGGCATCAATTCGCCCGCTGACGTTCGTCGCCTCTCGCGCGACGAGATGCGTGTCCTGGCCCAGGACATGCGCGAGCGTCTCATCGATGTGTGCTCGCGTACGGGCGGGCACATCGGCGCCGGGCTCGGCGTGGTGGAACTCACCATCGCCCTGCACGCCGCCTTCGACACGCCCAAAGACCACATCGTGTGGGACGTCGGGCACCAAGGCTACCCGCACAAGCTCCTGACCGGCCGCAACGGCCGCATGGAGACGCTGCGCCAGGAGGGCGGGCTGTCGGGCTTCCTCAAGCGCACCGAGAGCGAGTACGACACGTTCGGCGCCGGACATGCGGCCACGGCGATTTCGGCGGCGCTCGGCATGGCGGCCGGCCGTGACGTGATGGGGGAGTCGTTCAAGGTGGCCGCCGTCATCGGTGACGGGTCGCTGGGATCGGGGTTGGCGTACGAGGGGCTCAACAACGCCGGGCACTCCGACCGCGACATCATCGTGGTGCTGAACGACAACGAAATGTCGATCGCCCCGAACGTCGGGGCGATGCACAAGTACCTCACGAGCATCCAGCGCAATCCGCTCTACAATCGGCTACGCTCGCGCATCGGGGACATCGTCGATCACGCGCCCGGTCCGTTCCAGGGGGCGGGCACGCTGCTTCGCAAGTGGGAAGAGAGCGTGAAGTCGTTCCTCACCCCGGGCGTGCTGTTCGAGGAACTCGGCTTCCGTTATTTCGGCCCCATCGACGGGCACGACATCGATGCGCTGATGGACACGTTCACGGCGGTGCGCGACATGAACACGCCGCGTCTCGTGCACGTCATCACCAAGAAGGGCAAGGGCTTTCCCGCCGGCGAGCACGGCGAGAAGTGGCACGCGCTGCCGCCCAATCATGATCCAGCCACCGGCAAGCAGCTCACGGTGGCGGCGGGCAATCCTGCGTACACGGCGGTGTACGGGAGGGGGCTCGTGGAACTCGGGGCCGAGCGCTCCGACGTGGCGGTCATCACGGCGGCCATGCCGGGAGGTACGGGGACGGCGGCCTTCGCCAAGGCGTATCCCAACCGGTTCTTCGACGTCGGAATCGCCGAAGGCCATGGCGTGACCTTCGCGGCCGGTCTGGCTACCCGGAATGTGCGGCCGGTGGTGACGATCTACTCCACGTTCCTTCAGCGCGGCTACGACAACATCATCCACGATGCGGCCATTCAGAAGCTGCCCGTGGTGTTCGCCATGGACCGTGCGGGACTCGTGGGTGAAGACGGCGAGACGCACGCCGGCCTGTACGACATCGCCTACATGCTGGCGGTGCCCAACATGACGGTCACGGCGCCGCGCAACGGCACCGAGATGCTCGGCCTGCTTCGCGCCGGCGTCGAATACACCGGGGGCCCGTTCTGTCTCCGCTATCCGCGTGACGCGTCGCCCGACGTGCCGGGCGACATGTCGCAGATCCCCGCCACGCCGTATGCCACTTGGGACGTGGTGCGGCAGGGGCGCGAGGTGGCCATCCTGGCCGTGGGAACGATGGTGGAGCAGTCGCTCGCCGCCGCCGACGCGCTGGCGGCGGAGGGGCTCGATGTGACGGTGGTCAATTGCCGGTATCTCAAGCCCCATGACGAGGTCACGCTGGCGGCCATCCTTGCGCAGCATTCACACGTGCTGACGGTCGAGGAGGGCACGGTGGTGAACGGCTTCGGGGCCTTCATGAGCGCGATCATCCAACGGCAGTCGCCGCATGTGCGCGTGGCGGTGCTCGGGGTGCCTGACAAGATCATCTACGCGGCGTCGCGCAAGAAGCAGCTGGCGCTCGCCGGTCTCGATCCCGCCGCCATCGCCGATCGGGTGCGTGCGCTGCACGATTCCGAAGCGCTCGCCGGCTGATGCGCGTCGGCGTCGTCGGACATCGCGGATACGGCGGGCTCCCGGCGATCCTCGGGACCCTGCTGGACATGGCGCCGTCGCTGGGGCTGACCCTGGCCTTCGAGGACGAACTGTGGGAGATCGCCAAAGAAGGAGATCGGCTGGGACGTCCCGATTCCGTCGACGCGCTCATCACGCTGGGCGGTGACGGCACGCTGCTGCGCGGCGCCCGGTTCCTCGACGTACACACGGTGCCCATTCTCGGCATCAACCTCGGGCGGCTCGGTTTTCTCACGAGTTGCAGCGGTGCCGACCTCGAGGAGGGGGTGCGCCGCTTTGCCCGGGGCGACTATGTCTCGGAGCCGCGCATGGCGCTGGAGTCGTGCGCCCTCGACCGGGATGGACACGAGCGGTGCGGGTGGCGTGCGCTCAATGATGTCGTGCTGCACAAGGGCGGCTTTGCGCGGGTCGTGCGCTTCTCGGTGTTCGTCGACGACGAACCGATCGGCTCCTACTCGGCGGACGGCCTGGTGATTTCCACGCCGACCGGGTCCACCGGCTACTCGCTGAGCGCCGGCGGCCCGATCGTCGTGCCGACGGTGGAGAGCATCGTGCTCACGCCCGTCTCGCCGCACACGCTGGCCATGCGCCCGCTGGTGCTGCCGCCCCAGGCCGAGGTGAAGGTGCGTGCAGAAGATGGGCCGGAAGAACTTCTGGTAACGATCGATGGACAGGTCGGCACTACGTTCACCGGTGGAGAGTCGCTGGTGGTCCGCCGGGCGCCGAGTTCGGTGCGGATCGTGCGCTTTCCGGGAACCACCTTTTTCACGCGGTTGCGCCACAAGCTGGGATGGGGAGGTCTGTCCGAGCGCGACGGCGGTACCGCCTGACGTCCGACCGTCCGATCGCGGAGGGGCCGATGCTCGTCGAACTGCGCATACGCAACGTGGCCGTCATCGATACGGTCACGCTGCCACTGGCAGGTGGGCTGAACGTGCTCACCGGTGAGACCGGCGCGGGCAAGTCACTCATCATCGGTGCGCTGGGCATGCTGCTGGGCGAGCGAGCGGCGTCCGATCGGGTGCGCAGCGGCGCCGAGAAGGCCACGGTGGAAGGCGTTTTCGACCTGGGGACTCATGTCGAGCTCCGCGCCGCACTGGATGAACGCGGCGTCGAGGTGGACGACGACCACCTCGTGCTCAAGCGCGAGGTCAGCGCCAACGGCCGCTCCCGCGCGTGGATCAACGGGTCGCCCGTCACGGCGGGGGTGCTGGCCGATATCGGCGCTCGGCTCGTGAGCGTGCATGGGCAGCATGACTCTCGCCAGCTCGTCGACCCCGAGCATCAGCGGGAACTGCTCGATGCCTATGTGCAGGCCACGGCGGCGCGCGACGCCGTGGCGCAGGCGCACGCCGCGGTGGCGGCGCTGCGAGCGAGGGAGCGGGAGCTCGAGCAGCGTCGGCATGAAGCCACCCGGCGTGCCGATTACCTGCGCTTCGTGGCGCAGGAGATCGCCGAGGCCAGCCCCGTCCTGGGCGAAGACGAGGCGCTCGACGGCGACATCCGCCGGTTGGCGCACGCCGAAGAGCTCCAGGGGCTGGCAGCGCAGGCCGCTACCGCCATTGCGGGCGACGAACGAGCTGCGCTGTCGCGGCTCGCGATGGTGCGTCGTGCGCTCGCTTCGCTGGCCCGCATCGATCCCGAGACGGAGCGGCTGCAGGGCGGCTTCGATGCCGCCGTGTACGCCCTCGACGAACTGGCACGAGAGCTCGAGAGCTACGCCGAGTCCATCGAGGCCGATCCGCAGCGCCTGCGCGCGCTCGAGCGCCGACGCGACCAGCTGCTGGGCCTCATGCGCAAGCACGGCCCAACGCTTGGCGAGGTGCTGCGCACGGGCGAGGAGGCCAAGCGTGAGCTCGACCTCGTTGATGGCGGCGCGCTCGATCTGGCCGCCATCACGGAAGCTCGCGCCGCGGCGGAAGGGGCGCTGACGGAGGCAGCCGCCGACCTCACACGATTGCGTCAGCGTGGCGCCGGGCAATTGGCGCACGCCGTAACTGCGCTGCTGCCTGAACTGGGCATGCGCGAGGGGCGGGTAGAGGTGGTGCTCACCCCGCTTGATGCGGTTGGCGCACGCGGCGCGGAATCGGTTCTGCTGGTCGCCACCCTGAACGCCGGCAGCGAGGCCCGCCCGTTGTCCCGCATCGCGTCGGGTGGGGAGCTGTCACGGGTGATGCTGGCACTGAGCACCGTGCTGGCCCGGCTGCAGCAAGTACCCACCCTGGTGTTCGACGAGGTCGATGCCGGCGTCGGTGGCGCAGTTGCGTGGGAGGTCGGCGCCCTCATGCGACGCGTCGCCTCGCATCATCAGGTGCTGGCCATCTCGCACCTTGCCCTGATCGCGGCGCGCGCGCACCACCACATCGTCGTGCGCAAGAGTGAAGGTGGCGTGGTCACCACCTCCGACACCACCGTGGTGCAGGACGACGCCCGCGTGGTCGAGATTGCGCGCATGCTTGGTGGGGACGCCGACCGTGAGGTAAGCCGGGCCCACGCCCGGGAACTGCTGGAGCGTGGTGGGCAGGATGCTGCGGTGACGCACGAGGCGACAGCGGGGCAGTCGGCGTCGTCACCGCGCCGTGGTGCTCAGCGCCGCGGGAAGCCCGTGTAGACGCGCAGTTCGAGGCGATCGGAGGCCACGGCCGGGATCGCCCCGCCCGAGGCTCCGAGTGCCATGGTGTGCGTGTAGATGACCTCGGCCGGGAAGCGCGAGCGGCCGCGCGCGTAGCTGGCCAGCGTGGAGAAGGTCACGCCGAAAGCCGCCGCCCGCAGCGTGCGCGCCTCCACCTCCACCGCGGCGGGCGCCGGGGCGTCGGCGTCGGTGGCCGACGGGGCGTAGCGATCGGCGCCCCAGCGGCGCAGCAGGAGTCCGCCGGACACACCGAAGAACTGACCCAGCGCTAGCCGCTGCGCGACCTCCACATCGAGTCGGGTCCCGAGGGTGCGGGCTGCATCGCCCACCGTCAGCGGCCCGCCGAACGTGGCTGCTTCGTCGCGGAGAGGGACCACCATCGCCACGCGATCACCGACCGGTTGAACCGCGCGGATCGTCGCGCTCACCCAGGCCCGGCGTGAAATGATGAAGTCGGTGGTGGTGCGCAGCAGCAGGGCGTTGGCCCCGTCGCCGATCGGGACGTCGAACGGATCCTCGGTGCGGTCCGCGCCTGCGGTGCCGAATCGCCAGCCCACCGTGAGTGCGCTGCGAAATCCACGCGTGGGGGTGAGCAGTCGGCGCACCTGATCGGCGCCGAAGGTGTCGTGCAGCAGCACGGTCGCACTCAGGTCGATGTCGCCGATGCCCGCTCGGCGGGTGTCACCGATGCGCGCATAGCCGACGCCGAACGCCGAGTCGGAGGCGACGATCGGCATGCCGGCGGGCCCGTAGATGGTAGTGGCGCCGGCGGGCGCGGTGGCCGAGATGGACGTGATGCCGTACGCGTTGAAGTCGGTCCGCAGAGCGCCGATGGTGGAGACCACGCCGGCGTGCACCGCGGACCCGTTGATGGGCACCACCGGAGAGCCGCCACGGGTGGCATCGCCATACACGGTGACGAGATTCGTGCGCGTCTCCTGCGCGCGGGTGAGGAGCGCCTGCGCTCCAGCCGGGTTGGCACGGATGGCCTCGCATCCGGTGGCATTCAGATCGGCGCACCGCGCCAGCTCTGCGCTGAGACGAGTGCGTGCCTGTTCGATCTGGGACACGAGGGCGCCGTTGGCCGTCCGCGCCTGGGCGCCGGTGGTCGCGCCGAAGGCCGGATTGGCGCCGACATTTGCGGTGCCTCCGGTCCGATTGAGCAGCAGTTGCGTGGCGTCGCGCGATTCGACGTACGGCACCAGCAGACGCACCGACACGCGGCGGGTGACGCCGTAATCCACCGCGATCGGGGCGATGCTCTGGCGTACGGCGCCCGACGCGTCCAGGGTCCCGAGGGAGAGGGCGAAGGTGGACTCCCCGGACAGGGCCCGAATGCCGGCCTGCGCGTTGGTCAGCTGGGGCAGGAAGTCGGTCCCGAGCGACGGCGTGGCCAGTGCCGCGAGCAGCGGCCGACGCGCGCCGCCGCCCGCGGGATGGAACACGGCGTCGTAATCGTTCCAGAGTCCCGAGATCAGGAAGCGATAGCCGCCCTTGGGGAGCGGAATCGCGTCATCGCCGACACCGGCCACGGCCTGGGCGCCGGCGCCGGACCACGCGGCCCCCAGCAGCGCGGAGACGGCGGGAAGCATCCATCGGACGCGAACGCGCGGCAGAACGGGACGGCCTATGGACGCAGGGGGCACGACGAGTGGGGACGGGGATCCGAGAGACGACCGATTCGAACCGAACCGGCTAGATTAGCCCTGCTCCGGAGGTGCGTCAACGCAACTGGCGACGCGCGCTCCCCGATCAGGATTCCTCGCCGCGCAGTCGTGATGACCGTTCACATGGTGCCCCTTCCGTCGGTTCCCTGGCAGCTCACCGGCAACCACTGGCTGACCCTCCCGTGCATCCATCCGGCAGACGGGTCGATCCACGCGCTGGGGGTGCTGCATCGTGGCGCCCGCGCCGCGATCGAAATGGCGGGGTCGCCGGGGTTCCTGTCGGGACAGGGTACCCCGCTGATTGGGCCGGTGTTGCGGGTGGGCGGGGAAGTCCGAGCGCTCGCGGCCGAGGGAATCGCGTGGGAGCGTGCGGTGGGCTGGCTGCCGACGTTCACCTGCACGATCGGGTCGCTGGTGGTGCGCGGCACCATCTTCGCGCCGTACGGCCGTGATGCCGACATGGCCGGAGCCGTCTACACCTTCGCCATCGAGAATCGTGGCGGCAGCGACGTGAGCGTGGAAGTGGCGCTCGAGGGAACGCTGGGCCACCGCCAGCAGCGGGTGCGCACCGCGCGGCCGTTCGACGACGAACACGTGGTCAGTCGCACCGACGACGGCATCATCCTGCTCGAAGGGGCGGCCATTCCCGGGCTCGTGGCGGTGGCGGTCGGCTGCGATGGACCGGCGGCGCTCGAGGTGGCCGACGGGGCGTCACGCGAGCCGCGCCCGTTCGCCATTCGCCGGGCCCTCGTGGCGCCGGCGGGCGGCTCGGTACAGACGGCGTTCTATCTGGCCGTCGGACCCGAGCGCGACGGCGCGCAGGCCACGGTCGGAGTCCTGCGCCGCCGTGGCTGGCGTGCGCTGCTGACCGCCACGCGCGAGGCGCTGACCGGTCTCGAGCAGTCCACGGGTAGTGACGGCATGGACCGCATCCTGAATCGCAACCTGCTGTTCGCCTACTTCTACGGGGTGGGCCGCGGGCTCGACGATGCGCACTACTACCTCATGCGGTCGCGTGCCCCGTGGCATGGCATGGGGTGTACCGTGCGTGACTGGGACGCCCTCATGTGGACCCTGCCGGCGGTGCAACTGGCGGACTCCGGTCTGGCGCGGGAGCTGCTCGTGCGGGCCTGTGAACTGCACGGGTACGCGCCGGGGCAGGGGGTGAACTACTTCGACGGCACGCTCTTCCAGCCCGGCTTTTCGCTCGAGGGGCCGGCGGCCTTCGCCATTGCCACCGACCGGTACATTCGCGATACGGAAGACGGTCAGATCGTGGAGGACCCGGTCGTGGCAGACACGCTGTACCTGGCGTCGGACGACATCCACGCCCGGCGTGACGAGCGGCTGCCGCTCTACTCCACCGAAGTCACGCCGTCCGGAGCCCCGGCGACCCATCCGTTCACGCTCCATGGCAACGCCGTCGTGGCGATGGCCCTCGACGTGTTCCGACGGACGCTCGACGAGGAGGCGGCTGCGGGCGTCGAAGACCCGGCGGCGGTGCGGGCGGCGATCCGTCGCCATTTCGCGGTCGAACGCGGTGAGAAAGCGCGTCTGGCCACAGCGGTGGACCTCGCCGGTGGCACCGCGCTCGATGATGACACGGTGGGGTCGCTGCTGTGGCTGCCGCTCTACGAGGCCATGGATCGCGATGACTCGCTCTACCGCCGCACGGTGCGGGCGGTTCGTCCGCCGGCCGGAGACGTCGGGCCGCTGCTGCCTCAGCTCGCCCGACTCCTCGGGCCGGAAGCGCAGGAGGTCATGAGCTGGCTCCGCCGCGCTCCGCTCGACCAGGGGATCGCCGCCGAGCGGGTCGACGGCGAGGGACGAGCGGTGGGGAACGGCGGAGACGCCGCACTGGCCGGCCTGCTTGCCTACACGCTCTGGTACGCCTCGCACGCCCTCGGCGTCCGGGAGTGAGGGCGGTGAGGGGTGCTTGTCCGCGCCCCGCGTCATGGCTAGAATCGGGGGGGGCAGCAGGTATGCGGGAATAGCTCAGTTGGTAGAGCACAACCTTGCCAAGGTTGGGGTCGCGGGTTCGAGTCCCGTTTCCCGCTCTTCATGGTCAGCGTTGCATTGCGGGAGCGCTTTGGCGCTCCCGTTTTGCGTTTGATACCGGCGCGCACTATCGTCGCCTCGTGCGGCGCCTCGTGGCACACCCGGATGGCGAAATCGGTAGACGCGCGAGACTTAAAATCTCTTGCTCGAAAGGGCGTGCGGGTTCGAGTCCCGCTCCGGGTATTCACCAGCAGGTGACCGAACATGGTCTGTCGGGGTAGCTTTCGCGTTCCCACCATCCGGAGTGTCTTGTGCGTACGGTAGCCGATCAGCGCGGTGTGACCTGGATCTGTCTCGAATTGCCGGAGATCCCGGTCGAACAGCGCGCGGTTGCCGAGACGATGCCCGGCGACACCGTCGCCATCGAATGCAATTCCGGTGCGCAACGTGTGATTGCGTTGGTGCCACCCGGGTGGGATGACAACATGGACGATGCGCGGTTGACGGCAACGATCAGCGCGTTCATGCATTAGCTTGCGACAGCGTGATCGCCGAGCAGCAGTCGCCGCCAGTTTCATGCGGCTGACGCGCCGGCGTTGTCGGCGTCCTCGGATTCTTGCGGCCGTTCCTCGAACGCCGGTGCGGTCTTCCAGCACAACGGGCCCATCACTCGTCACTGCGGCCATCGCGGCAGTGGCGTGTGGGCGCGTCGTCGTGACTGGTGCCGCGTCACCACCCCCGATGACGCCTCGGCGATGCCATGACCGTGACTCCGCGATCGGTTCCGGGCATGTCCCCGGACCACGCCGCTCCTGTCGTTGCCAACCCCATTCGCACCGGCGACGACTGGCACACGATACGTGACGCCTGTCAGCGCGATCCGGGAGGCTGGCATGGTGCGATCGCCGCCGAGATGCTGCACTGGTACGTGCCGGCGGCGCAGGCCTGGTTGACGCGCGATGCGGACGGCGCCTGGCGCGGATACGATGGGCGCACGGGTGGCCCCGTCAGCTGGTCGGCCGAGGCCGACTTCTCCCCGTGGTCGCTCGCGTTCGACGACGCGGATCCGCCGAACTATCGCTGGTTCGTGGGCGCCCGCACGAACGCCTGCTTCAACGAAGTGGATCGCCACGTGCTCGCGGGCCATGGAGCAGAGGCAGCGTTTTTCGTGGAAGGCGATCGCTGGGACCAGTCGCTCGATGGCGGGCGCGGTGGGCCCGTCGTCGCGTGGCGTTGGACTCGGCGCGACCTGCTCCTCGAAGTTGCCCGATGCGCCATCGCCCTGCGTCGCCTTGGCCTCCGCACGGGCGACCGCATCGCGCTCAACCTCCCGAACATTCCGGAGCAGGTCGCGTGGACGGAGGCCGCCAAGCGGCTGGGCATTGTCTACACGCCCGTCTTCGGCGGCTTCTCCGACAAGACGCTGGCCGATCGCGTGTGCGATGCCGGGGCGCGCGTGGTCATCACCGCCGATGGCGGCTATCGCAACGCGCAGATCGTGCCGTTCAAGGCGGCATACACCGATCCGGCACTCGATCGGTATGTCCCGGTGCCGCGGGCTGTAGCGGCGGTGCGCGAAGCAGCGGTGGCGCTCGGCCTCACCGACGACGCGCGCACGCGCCTCACCGACGAGGTGACGCGCGCCCTTTCCGGCGAGATCACTGTGGAACGCAGCGATGTCATGCGCGGCGTGGGGCGCGCGCTGGCGGCGCACGTGGACTCCGGTGTGCTCGACGCCGCGAGCGCGAGCGCGGCGCGTACGGGGTGCGCGCGGGCACTGGTCGGCGTCACCAGTGCGGTGGAGCACGTCGTGGTGGTACGACATACCGGGCAGGCGGATGTCCCGTGGCGTGCCGGTCGCGATCGGTGGGCGCACGAGCTCCTGGCCGACGCCGATGCGGAGCTGCTTGCGCAGCTGCAGGCGGCCGGCAGCGTGGTTCGCGGCGTCGACGCCCTGCGCGCACTCGACGATGCATCGCTTGTGCGCGAGATCTGGCGGGTGGTGCCGCCACGCCCGGTCGATGCCGAGTTTCCACTGTTCTTCATCTACACGTCCGGTTCGACCGGGAAGCCGAAGGGCGTAGTGCACGTGCACGGTGGCTGGCTGGCCGGTGTGTCGCACACCATGCGCGTGGCGTTCGATGCGCGCCCCGGTGATGTGATGTACGTGGTGGCCGATCCGGGGTGGATCACGGGACAGTCGTACATGATTGCCGCCGCGCTGGCGACGCGCGTCACGTCGATGTTGGCCGAGGGCGCGCCCGTCTTTCCGAGTGCCGGCCGGTTCGCGTCCATCATCGAGCGGTATGGCGTAACGATCTTCAAGGCGGGGGTCACGTTCCTCAAGTCGGTGATGACCGATCCGCAGAACCTCGAGGACGTGCGTCGCCACGACGTGAGCGGCCTGCGCGTGGCGACCTTCTGCGCCGAGCCGGTGTCACTGGCCGTGCAGCAGTTCGGGATGGATCATCTGTGTCCACAGTACATCAACTCGTACTGGGCCACCGAGCACGGCGGCATCGTATGGACGCACTTCTTTGGCAATGCGGCGTTCCCGCTGCGGCCGGATGCGCACACCTATCCGCTGCCGTGGGTTGACGGGGATGTATGGATCCCTGCAGGCGAGCCCGACGCCGCAGGCCGGCTGCCGTCACGACGGGCGGCGGATGGTGAAAAGGGTGAGATCGTCATCCAGGCACCCTATCCCTACCTGGCGCGCACCATCTGGGGAGACGCCGACGGTTTTCAGGTCACCGACGGCAGTGTGGTTCCCTCGTGGCGAGGTGACGCCGAGCGCTACCGCGCCACCTACTGGGCGCGCTGGCAGGGGGCGTGGGCCTACACGCAGGGCGATGTGGCCATCCGTCATGCCGATGGCAGCTTCTCGCTGCACGGCCGCAGCGACGATGTGATCAACGTCAGCGGCCATCGCATGGGCACCGAGGAGATCGAGGGAGCCATCCTGCGCGACAAGCAGGTCAACCCCGACTCCCCGGTGGGCAACGTCATCGTGGTGGGGGCGCCGCATCGCGAGAAGGGGCTGACGCCGCTGGCCTTCGTCGTGCCCGCCGCCGGCCGTCGCATCACCATGGACGACCGTCGCCGTCTCACCGAACTGGTACGGCAGGAGAAGGGCGCCGTGGCCGTGCCCGAGGAGTTTCTCGAGGTGGCCGCGTTTCCCGAAACCCGCAGTGGCAAGTACATGCGCCGCATGGTGCGGGCCCTGGTCGACGGTGAATCCATCGGGGACACCACCACCCTGCGCAATCCCGAGAGCATTCCGGCACTGGCGCAGGTGATCGGGCAGTGGCAGGCGGTGCAGCGCATCAGCGAGGCGCAACGGGTGCTCGTGTCGTGGCGCTACTTCCGGGTGCATTACCACACGCTGCAGCCGGGCGCGCGGCTGGCCGTGGTCACGGTCAGCAACCCGCCGGTCAATGCGCTCAACGAGCGGGCGCTCGACGAGTTGTGCACGGTAGTGGAGCACCTGTCGCGACAGGAGGATGTGCGCGCGGTGCTCTTCACCGGCGGCGGCAACAGCTCGTTCGTGGCCGGCGCCGATGTGCGGCAGTTGCTGGAGGACGTGCACACGCTGGAGGAGGCGCTACCGCTTCCCAATGTGGCGCATCTGGCATTCCGCATGATCGAACGCATGGGCAAACCCTGTGTCGCGGCCATCAACGGTGTGGCGCTCGGGGGTGGTCTCGAGTTCGCGCTGGCCTGTCACTATCGTATCGCCGAGCCGGTGGCGGTGTTCGGGCAGCCGGAGATTCGACTCAACCTCCTGCCGGGCTATGGTGGCACGCAGCGCCTCACGCGACTGCTCGCCGATCGCGATGGCGCCGAGGGATTCGTGCAGGCCATGGAGATCATCCTGGGTGGACGGCAGCTCGATGCCACCGAGGCGCTGGCCGCCGGTGTCATCGACGAGGTGGTGTCCGGCAGCGACGATGCGGTAGCGCGCGCCGCGGCCCTGGTGCGCGAGTGGCTCGCAGAGGAAGGCCGGACGACGTTCGGACGCCATATGGCGACGGTCGCCGAGCGGCGGCGGGCGTGGGATGCGGCGGGGCACCTCGACGTCGAAGGGCTGTTGGCGCTCCCGCCGGTGACCCGACTCCTGGCCCAGGCGGAGCGGGTCGGTCGCGCGGGGGCCACCGGGCGCATCCTCGATGCCGTGCGCACGGGCTGGCGTGACGGTCTCACCGCCGGCCTCGCCCGTGAGGCGCGGCTCTTCGCCGAAGCCGTCGTCGATCCGGCCGGGGGTAAGGCGGGCATCCGCGCCTTCTTCGATCGGCGCAGCGCGCCGCTCCCCACACGGCGGCAGGTCGTGGGCAGCGACCGTCGCGCCGACCTGATCGCCCGCGGCGACCTGCTGCCGGTGGGCGCGCCGTTCTATCCCGGCGTCACCCCCATTCCGGCGTGGCAATTGGGGCAGGGCGTCGTGCGCGACCCGGAGACGGGTGCGCCCCGGCACGGGTTACCCGCCGAGGTGGAGCACGAGCTGCTGGTTCCGGTGGACACGCCCTCGCCGAACGAAGCCCTTGTGTACATGCTGGCGTCGGAGGTGAACTTCAACGACATCTGGGCTATCACCGGCATTCCGGTTTCGCCGTTCGACAATCACGATCAGGATTGGCAGGTCACCGGCTCCGGCGGCGTAGGGCTCGTGGCGGCGCTCGGCAGCGAAGCGAAGGCCGAGGGGCGGCTGCGTGTGGGCGACCTGGTGGCCGTCTACAGTGGGCAGAGCGCGCTGCTGTCCCCGTTCGCGGCCCGCGATCCAATGTCGGCAGACTTCCGCATCCAGGGATACGAGTCGCGCACCGGCAGCCATCAGCAGTTCCTCGCCGTGCAGGCGCCACAGCTGCATCCAGTGCCGCAGGACCTCTCGCTGGAGGCGGCCGGTTCATACATCCTGAACCTCGGCACCATCGTGCGCGCCCTGTTCACGACGCTACGCGTCGAGCCGGGGCGCACCATTCTGGTGGAGGGCGCTGCCACGGGCACGGGCCTCGAGGCGCTCAAGGCGGCCTCGCAACACGGATGCGCCGTCACCGGTCTCGTGTCCAGCGAGGCACGTGGTGCGGTGGTGACGTCGTTCGGTGGGCGTGGCTTCCTGAATCGTGCCGATCCCTCGTGGGCCTCGGCGTTCCGCATGGTGCCGGAGGGAGCCGAGGCGATCGCGGTGTGGGAGGCGGAGGGCGACGCGCTCAGCGCTGCCTTTCGTGCGCAGCATGACGGTCACCTGGCCGATTATGTGGTGTCGCATGCCGGCGAGCGTGCGTTCCCGCGGAGCTTCCAGCTGCTGGAGGAGGGCGGGGCGCTCACCTTCTATGGCGCCTCGTCGGGGTACCACTTCACGTTCGTGGGCAAGCCGGGCGCCGTGGCTCCCGACGCCATGTTGCGTCGTGCTGCGGTGCGCGCGGGTGAGGCGGCGCTCGTGTACTACGGCGTCGGGTTGCCCGAGGGGGAGTTGGTCGATCCGGATGGGTTGGTGGCGATCGAGGCGGTGGCTGCCGCCGGCGCGCGTGGCTGCATCGTGACGCGCACCGATGCGCAGCGTGAGTTCGTCCAGTCGCTGGGCTTCGGCGATCGCATTCGTGGGATGATCGCGCTCGAGGAACTGGGACGCCGGCTGGGCGATGAATTCTCGTGGCCCCCGACCATGCCGTCGCTGCCCGACGTCCGGCGCGACTCGGCGGCATTCCGTGACGCCGTGCGGGCCTTTCAGGAGCATACGCTGAAGCCGTTCGGCTCCGCCGTGGGCCGGGTGCTCCGGTCGGCGGACAATCCGCGCGGCGCGCCGTCGGTGATCATCGAACGCGCCGGTCACGATGCGCTCGCGGTGTCCACGTCGCTGGTGCAGCCGTTCACTGGTCGCGTGCTGTACTTCGAGGACATGCGCCACCGCCGCTACAGCTTCTATGCGCCTCAGGTGTGGACACGCCAGCGCCGCATCCTCATGCCAACCGCCAGCATCCTCGGTACGCACCTGTGCAACGCGTACGAGGTGGTCCGCATAAATGAGATGGTGGATGCCGGTCTGCTCGAAGTCACCACTCCCACCGTGGTACCGTGGGAGGGACTGGCCGAGGCCCATCAGGCAATGTGGGACAATCGGCATACCGGTGCCACCTACGTCGTGAATCACGCGTTGCCCGCGCTCGGGCTGCGCACGGTCGATCATCTCTACGAAGCCTGGGCAGCACAGGAGATGCAGCGATGAGCGGACGACGGACAGGCGAGACGGCCACCGCTGGCGGCGACACCGTGGCTTCGGAGACCGGGACCGAAACCGGCCGCGAGCGGCGACGCGCGCCGCGCGGGCGGCTGGCGGGCAAGGTCGCCGTCATCACCGGGGCGGCCGGCAACATCGGCACCGGGATCACGCGCCGGTTCCTGCGCGAGGGCGCCACCGTGGTGATGACCGGGCGTGACCGTCGCAGGCTCGATGCGGCTCGTGCGGCACTGCGCGAGGAGCTGCACGTGCCGGCGTCCCGGATCGTGGTCTTGCCGATGGACGCCGGCGAACCCGGTCAGGTACGCAGCGCGATCACGCAGCTGCTTGCCACCGTTGGGCGCATCGACATCCTGGTGAACAATGCCGAGACTGCGGGGCCCAAGTGCCGACTGCTCGATCTGCCCTTCGACGCCGCCGATCTGGCCCACCTCGCCGAACGCGGGCTGGTGGAGTCGGAGACGGTCGGTGCCGCCGCGCGCAATCTTCTCGGGCTCGCGTGGAAACTGGTCCGCGCAGTGGCGCCTCACCTCGAGGCGGGCGCGTCGGTCATCAACGTGTCCACTATCTTTTCGCGTACCCAGTACTACAGTCGGGCCGCCGATGTGGTACCGAAGGCCGCGCTCAACACCTTCAGCCGGCTGCTCGCCGCGCAGCTCGGGCCGCGCGGCATCCGGGTGAACACCGTCTTCCCCGGTCCCATCGAATCGCCCCGTATCCGCACTGTATTCGCGGCCATGGACGGCCTGCGCAAGGTCGCTGCCGGCACGACGGCCGAGGATTTCCTGGGGCTGATGACGCTCTCGCGCAATCCGGCGCTGGCGCGCATTGCGGCGGCGGCCGATGGTCCGCCGCCGGTGGAGGCGCCGACGGAGTCCACGGTGCCGACGAAGGGCTTCCCCACCGTCTCCGATGTCGCCAACACGATTGTGTTTCTGGCCAGCGACGAGTCGGCGGCACTCAACGGGCACAACTTCGAAGTCACGCATGGCATGAGTGTGCGGCAGGAGTCGCGGAGCACCTGGGCGTCGCGCCCCGAGCTGCGCACCGTGGACGGATCCGGACTGCGCGTGCTGGTGGCCGCTGGTGACCAGGTGACGGATGCCCTGGCCGTGGCGCGTGTGCAGGCCAGCTGCGGTGCCGAGGTGCGGCTCACGCTGGGCAGCGAGGAAAGCGTGCGTGCCGCCGAGGACGCGCTTGGTCTCGACGCAGTGGACCAGCGCATCCGGGTGTCGCTGCTCGATCGTTCGCGTGAGGACACCGTGCGGGCGTTCTTCGGCGAGATAGGCGAAGACGGGGAGACGCTGCACGGCGCGATCATCATGCCGGCGTTCGGCGCGTGGCGCTTCCGCGGCGACTTCGTGGCGCTCTCGGACAGCGATGTCGGGGCCTTCCTCGATGGCGAGATCGCGGGCATGATGGCGCTGGCGCGTGCCCTCACTCGCCTCTGGCAGCAACCGACCGGCATGGTCACCGATCCGCGGGTGGTGTTCCTGTCGAATGGGGATGACGGGCACGGCAACGTGTATGCGGACGTGCTGCGCGGGGCGTTGGAGGAGCTGTGCCGCGTCTGGCGCGACGAATCGGATGCCCAGCAACAGGCGGGCGAGCGCCCCTTCGTGGAGTGGTCCAACCAGATCATCCGGTGGGGGAATCGCGATTCCGAAGAGGTCCCCTTCGCCGCCGGTCAGGCGGCGCGGCTGCTGTTCACGCGGCGGCGCATTCGGCCGGTCAACCTCTACCTGCCGGCATCCATCGTCGAGGCGACCGGCTCCCGGCGCGCCATCTTCGGGTGGATGGAGTCGCTGATGGGGCTGCACCTGGGCAAGGTGGCGCTCATTACCGGTGGCTCAGCGGGGATCGGCGGACAGTTGGGGCGCCTGCTCGCCATTGCCGGCGCGCGTGTGATGCTCGTGGCGCGCCGTGCCGACCAACTCGAGGAGATGCGCAGCGGGATCGTGCGCGAACTGGAGGACATCGGGTACAACGGGGCCCTCGACCGGGTCCGTACGCTGGCCGATGTCGACGTGGCCGACGAAGCGTCGCTCGGCCGCGCGGTCGCGGCGACGATGGAGGCGTTCGGGCGTATCGACTACCTCGTCAACAACGCCGGTGTCGCCGGCGCTGAGCAGATGGTAGTCGATATGGACATCGACGCGTGGCGCGCCACGCTCAATGCAAACCTCATCTCGAACTACTCGCTCATCGAGAAGGTCGTGCCCATCATGAAGCGCCAGGGCACGGGCTACATCCTCAACGTGTCCTCGTACTTCGGCGGCGAGAAGTACGTGGCCGTGCCGTATCCGAATCGTGCCGACTACGCCGTCTCCAAGGCCGGCCAGCGCGCCATCACCGAGAACTTCGCCCGCATCGTGGGCCCGGAGATTCAGGTCAACGCCATCGCGCCGGGGCCGGTGGACGGCAACCGCCTGCGGAGCGTGGGCGGGAAGCCCGGATTGTTCGAGCGGCGTGGTCGGCTTTTCTCGAGAACCGTCGGCTGAATGCGGTATACGCCGCCATCATCGAGGCGCTGCGGCAGGGCGCCGACATCGACGGGCTGCTCGGGTTGGTGCAGGGCAATGACGCGGCGGTGCTGGCCGCGCTGCCCGAGGCGTCGCCGTTCATCGCCGCGCGGGAAATCGCGCGTGAGGCGGAGAAGATCGGCAAGGGCGTCGTGGGCATGCTCCACCTGCGCAACATGCCCACCGAAGTGGAGGTGGCGCTGGCCACCGTGTTCTTCCTGAGTGACCGGGCCGTCAGCGGCGAGACGTTTCAACCGTCGGGGGGGCTGCACCAGGAGCGTGCCATCACCGAGCGCGAACTGTTCGGACGGGCGAAGCCGGAACGGGTGGCCAAAATGCGCGGGCAGACCATCTGGCTCATCGGCGAATATCTCACTTCGCACCTGGCGCGGGCGGCGCGGCTGGCCCTCGAGCAGAGCCAGGTCGGGCGCATCATGCTGCTCACGCGCAGTGCCGAGGCGGGGCGCGATGTGCAGTCGCTGCTGCGCATCGTGCTGGGCGCCGAACGCATCGAGAACATCGTCACCGGCGACGACCTCGAGGCAGGGATGGACCGCGCGCTGCTCGCCGGCGGCGCGCCGGCCGCCGTGGTCTCCACCCCGTTCACGCCCCTGCCGGCGCAGATCTTCCGGGACGACGGGACGCCGGCGCTCGACGCCGGCGGCTTCGCCGATCTCGTCGAGGCGCATCTCACCCATCACCTCCGCATCGCCCGAAAGGTATTGTTGCTCGACCACGTGCGCCTCGTACTCGTGTCGCCGGACGTGCCCGTGCGGCCCACCCACGCCGAGTTCGCGCTGGCCAACTTCGTGAAGACGACGCTGCATGCGCTCACGGCCACGCTCGGCATGGAGAACGAGCGCCTCGTGCACAACGTCCCCGTGAACCAGATCAACCTCACCCGGCGGGTTCGATCGGAGGAGCCGCGGGACACGGCCGAACAGGCGGAGGAGCAGGAGCGGTTCGCCCACGCGGTCCTGCTGGCCAGCGCGCCCCTGCCGGAGCCCGTGCACAGCCGGTACAAGGCCCGCATCTACCGGGGGCTCGCCATCACCGTGTAAGTGCGGAGGCAGCGGCATCCCCGGCGGGGGGGACCCTCGGGGAGCCAATGCTTGTATCTTGTGCGCCATGTCCGACGTCGTCGCCCTCGCCACCGAACTGCTGTCCATCGAGTCCACCACTGGCCGCGAGCGGGAGGCGGTGGACTTCGCCTCCCGCTGGCTGGTCGGCCATGGGTGGAACGTCTCCCTGCAGGAAGTCGAACCGGGCCGGTCCAATCTCTGGGCCAAGCGGCGCGGGGGCGGGGTCACCCTGTCCACCCACCTCGACACCGTGCCCCCCTTCATTCCCCCTCGGCTCGAAGGGAGCCGGCTCTCCGGGCGCGGCGCGTGCGACGCCAAGAGCATCGCCGCCGCGATGATGATCGCGGCCCAGCGACTCGCCGATGAAGGGGAGGAGCGCGTCGACCTGCTGTATGTGGTGGGGGAGGAGAAGGGCTCGCCCGGTGCGCGCGCCGCCAACCGGCTGCCCGCCACCAGCCGGTTCCTCGTCAATGGCGAGCCGACCGAAAGCACCCTCGCCTCGGGCGGAAAGGGGGCGCAGCGGGTCATCGTGCGCGTGCGCGGCCGGGAGGCGCATTCGGCGTACGCCCATCTCGGGCAGAGCGCCCTCGAGCCGCTGCTCGACATGCTCCCCGAGTTGCGCACCCTCCAGTTGCCGGTCGATCCCGTCCTGGGCGCCACCACGTACAACATCGGCGTGCTCCGCGCCGGTACCGAGGCGAACATCGTGCCCGGGATGGCCGAAGCGGAGATCATGATCCGCCTCGTGGGCGACGTGGCACCGGTGAAGCAGGCGTTCACCGCCTGGGCCGGCGATCGCGCCGAACTCGTGTGGGGGTCGCACATTCCCGCGCAGCACTTCCACGTGATCGACGGCTTCGCCGTCGCGCCGGTGGCCTACACCAGCGACATCCCGCTGCTTGATCGCTGGGGCACGCCGCTGCTCTTCGGGCCCGGTTCCATCCACGTGGCGCACACGCCCATCGAGTACATCGATGTGGCGGAACTCGAGGCGTCGGTCGACGCCTACGTCCGCATCGTCCGCACCCTGCTCGCATGACAACCTCCGCCACTCGTTGGCCGGTCGCCGTCCTCGGCGCCACCGGTGCCGTCGGACAGGCCTTCATTCGCTCGCTCGACGGGCACCCCTGGTTCGATCTCGTCGAAGTCGCCGCATCAGAGCGAAGCGCCGGCAAACCGTATCGGGAGGCCGCCCGTTGGCTCGAGGGGCGGCTGCCGTCCGCTGTGGCCGCGTTGCCCGTGCGCAATTGCACCCCCGATGAGGTCACGGCGCCGATCGTCTTTTCGGCGCTCGATTCCGGCGTGGCCGGCGAGGTCGAGGCCGCCTTTGCGCGGGCCGGTCGGCTCGTGCTGTCGAACGCCAAGAACTACCGCATGGCGCCGGACGTGCCGCTGGTGATCCCGGAGGTCAACGGCGATCACCTGGCCATGCTCGCGCATCAGCGGGCTGTGCGCGGATGGTGCGGTGGCATCGTCACCAACGCCAACTGTGCCGTGACCGTCATCGCGGCGGCGCTGGCGCCGCTGCACCGTGCCTTCACGGTGACGAAGGTGTTCGCCACCACCATGCAGGCGGTCTCCGGGGCCGGCTATCCAGGTGTGGCGTCACTCGACATCCTCGGGAATGTCATTCCGTACATCGGCGACGAGGAGCCCAAGATCGAGACCGAACTGGTCAAGCTGCTCGGCACCTTCGACGGGACCACGGTGATGCATGCGGACATCGTGACCAGCGCCCATGCCAATCGCGTGCCGGTCGAGCATGGACACACCGTGTGTCTCTCGGTCGCGTTTGCACAAAAGCCGACGCCGGCGCAGGCCCTCGAGGTGCTGCGCGCGTGGACCGGACACAGCGCCGTGCGCGGGCTCCCCTCGGCGCCGGAGCCGGCGCTGATCATTCGGGATGAGCTCGACCGTCCGCAGCCGCGGCGCGACGTGAATGCCGGGCGTGGCATGGCCACCACGGTGGGCCGCGTCCGTGAGGACCATCTGTTCGATCTGCGACTGGTGGCGATGTCGCACAATGTCGTGCGCGGAGCCGCCGGCGGATCGATCCTCAACGCCGAGCTGCTCGTGGCCACCGGGCAGTTGGCGGGGCTGCGCGGATCGTGATCGTCTGCAAGTTCGGCGGGACCTCCGTCGCCGACGCGGCGGCGATCACGCGGGTCGTCGACATCGTGACCGCCAAGCTCGAGCAGCAGCCGGTGGTGGTGGTGTCGGCGCTGGGAGGCGCCACCAATCAGCTGCTCGACCTCGCCCACATGGCGGCCAACGGGGAGTTGCTGGCCGCCCTGCAGATCATCGAGCAGCTCCGCGAGCGGCATCTGCGGGAAGCTCAGGCGCTGCTCGCAGGTACGCCCGACGCCGATGAACTCGCCCTCGAGATCGGCTCGGCATTCGAGGAGCTCGCGCACCTCGCTGAAGCGTTCCGAATCCTCGGCTACCTCGCGCCGCGGTCCCTCGATGCCGTGGCTGCGGTGGGGGAGCTTTTGTCGTCGCAGATCGTGGCGGCGGCATTTCGGCAGCGCGGGTTCCCCGGGGTCTTCGTCGACGCCCGCGATGTCATGCGCACGAACGACTTCTTCACCAGAGCGGAACCCGACACCGACGCCATCGAACAGGCCTGTCGTGATCGCATCGTGCCGCTGCTCCAGCAGCAGCGCATTCCGGTACTGGGCGGCTTCGTGGGCAGCACGTCGGCGCGGGTCACCACCACGCTGGGGCGTGGCGGCTCGGACTATTCGGCCTCCCTGATCGGGGCGGCGATCGACGCCGCCGGCATCGAGATCTGGACCGACGTCGACGGCATGCTCACGGCCGATCCGCGCGTCATTCCCGGGGCGCGGCTCATCGAGCGCATCAGCTTCGAGGAAGCGGCGGAGCTCGCGGCGTTCGGTGCCAAGGTGCTGCACCCTGCCACCATTGCGCCCGCAGTGCAGCGGGGCATCCCCGTGTACGTGTTCAACTCGCGCAACCCGGGCGGACAGGGGACCATGATCGCCTTCGACGCCCCGCGACTCCCGGTGCGCGCCATCGCCGGCAAGCGCAGCACGACGATGATCAAGCTGCGCTCCTCCCGCATGCTGCTCGCGCCGGGCTTCCTGCGCCGCGTTTTCGAGGTGTTCGAAACCCACCGCACGTCGGTCGATGTGGTCACCACGTCGGAGGTGTCGGTATCGGTCACGCTCGACGGCACGAATCACCTCGCGGCGATTCTGCAGGACCTCGCCGCGTTCGGTGATGTCTCGGTGGAGCGGCGCAGCGGCGTGGTTGCCGTGGTCGGCGCCGGCATCGCCGATGGCAGCGCGGCCTTGGCGCAGGCCCTCGCAGCGCTCGGACCGATTCCGGTGCACATGGCCTCGCTCAGTGCCACTGGCATCAACTTCACGCTTGTCATCGACGACGAACAGGTGGTTCCGGCCATGCGGCGCCTGCACGCCGCTTTCTTCGAGCAGCCGGCATGAGCGCACCCGTGAAGGTGGCGCTCGTCGGTATGGGCCGCATGGGCCGCGCACTCGAGGCGCTCGCGCCGGAGCGCGAGTGCTCGGTCGTGGCGCGCCTCGATGCGCCCGAGATGACGCGCGGCCTCACCCTCACCGATCTTGGTGGCGCTCAGGTCGCGATCGAATTCACCACACCGGAAACGGCGCTCGACAATGCGGAGGCGCTGTTAACGCTCGGGTGCCCCGTCGTGGTGGGCACCACGGGGTGGCACGCCGAAGCCGCGCGGCTCGATGCGGCGGTCCGTACCCATCGCGGCGCGGCGCTCTGGTCACCGAACTTCTCGCTGGGTGTCCAGCTCTTTTTGGCCCTCGCGGAAGATGCCGCCCGTCGGGTGCGTGACGTGGCGGGGTTCGACTGCCACGTGGTGGAAACGCATCATGCCGCGAAGAAGGACGCCCCGTCGGGCACCGGCCTCGCGATCGGCGAATGCCTCGCGGTCGGTCTCGGGCACCAGGTGCCGATCACCAGCGTGCGCGTGGGCGACGTCCCCGGCACGCACGAAGTCATCCTCGATGCGCCCTTCGAGCAGATCCGGCTGGTGCACGAGGCGCGCGACCGGCGGGTCTTCGCCGATGGGGCCCTGGCCGCGGCGCGCTGGCTCGCAGCCCCACGGGCCCCTGGGGTCTACACCATGCGCGACCTCCTCCGTGGCGACGCCGCCACCGCCTGAGTGCCCGTCATGACCAATATCCGACTCCGCGGGTGCGGAACCGCCCTCGTCACGCCGTTTCGCGCCGATGGGTCGCTGGACGAGCCCGCGTTGCGCGCGTTCGTGGACTGGCAGCTCGCCGAAGGGGTGCACATGGTCGTCCCCTGCGGTTCCACAGGGGAAGCGGTGACCCTCACGCCGGCCGAGCATCGTCGCGTGGTGGAGATCACGGTGGAGCAGGTCAACGGGCGGGTACCGGTGATCGCCGGTGCCGGCTCCAACGACACGCAGAAGGCGATCGCCACCTCGCGCGAGATGCAGGCGATCGGGGCCACGCACCTGCTGCACGTGACGCCGATGTACAACAAGCCGCCGCAGCGTGCGTTGATGGCGCACTTTCGCGCCATCGCCGATGCCTGCGCGCTCCCCATCGTGCTCTACAACGTGCCGGGGCGTACGGCCGTCAATCTCGAGGCGCGCACCTGCTTGGAACTCGCCGCCGATCCGCGCTTTGTGGCGGTGAAGGAAGCGTCGGGCAGTCTGGCACAGATGGTCACGATTCTTCGCGACCGGCCCGAGCACTTCAGCGTGCTGGCCGGCGACGACGGTTTTACGCTCGCCCTCATGGCGCACGGCGGAGACGGCATCATCTCCGTGGTGTCCAACGTCATGCCGCGGGCGGTGGCCGCGCTGTACGACGCCCTGTCGCGCGGGGACCTGGCGACCGCGCGAGCCCTCGAGGCCACGCTCGCTCCTGTCGTCGACGCGGCGTTCGTGGAATCGAATCCGATTCCGGCCAAGGCGATGCTCGCCTGGATGGGTCGCATGGATGAGGTGCTCCGTCTGCCGCTGGTGCCGCTGGCCGAGGCGCATCGTGCTTCCGTACGCGACATTCTGCAGCAGGCCGGCCGGCTGCCCGTCTGATCTGTCTCCGCTCCTGACCTTCCTGCCCGTACCCGCACCTCACCATGGCCCTGTCCATCGCTGACCTCGAAGCGCGCTTCAACGACCCGCATTTGCTCGACGGCGGCGCGCCGCTGGCGCACGATGCCCAGCAGCTGTTCGACACCGCCATCGCGCACCTCGAGCGCGGCGATATCCGGGCCGCGCAGCGCGATGCACAGGGCAATTGGTACGCGGTGCCGTGGGTCAAGCGAGCCATCCTCCTCGGGTTCCGCATCGGTCGGGTGACCGAGTTCGCGGCACACGCCCCCTTCAGCTTCTTCGACAAGCATACGTTTCCCACGCGCGAGTTCCGCATGGAGAATCAGGTGCGCATCGTCCCCGGCGGGTCGAGCGTGCGCCGCGGCGCCTACCTGGCCCCGAACGTGGTGTGCATGCCGCCCATGTACATCAACGTGGGCGCCTACGTTGGTCGCGGGACCATGGTGGATTCGCATGCACTGGTCGGGAGCTGTGCACAGATCGGCGAGCGGGTGCACCTGAGCGCCGCGGCGCAGATCGGCGGGGTGCTGGAGCCCATCAATGCCTCGCCCGTGATCATCGAGGACGATGTCATCGTTGGCGGCAACTGCGGGGTGTACGAGGGCACCGTGGTGCGCAGCAAGGCGGTGCTTGGCGCCGGGGTGATTCTCACCCGTGCCACGCCCGTCTATGACTTGGTCAAGGAAACCGTGCATCGCGCCAGCGCCGACCAGCCGCTCATCATCCCCGAGGGGGCGGTGGTGGTGCCGGGCGCGCGCAAGGTGTCGTCGGCCTTCGGTGAGGCGCAGGGGCTGTCGCTCCAGACGCCGGTTATCGTGAAGTACCGCGACGACAAGACGGATGCCGCCACGGCGCTGGAGGCGTGGCTGCGGTGACGATGCCGGCGCGCCTCGTGGTGCGGGGCACCATCCGGGCCCCGGGCGACAAGTCCATCAGTCACCGGGCACTCATGTTCGCGGCCATAGCGGATGGGGAGACGCGCATTCGCGACATTCTCCGCTCCGCCGATGTGCATGCAACCGCCGGGGCACTCCGCGCCATGGGCGTGGCGGTTCCTGCGCTCGATGCCGACTTCGTGGTGCAGGGGCGCGGCCTGGCGGCGCTGCATTCGCCGGAATCGGCGCTTGATTGTGCCAACAGTGGCACCACGACGCGCCTTCTCGCGGGCCTCGTGGCCGGGCTGGCTGGACGGTCCGCGCGCTTCGAGGGTGACGCGAGCCTCAGTCGCCGGCCGATGCGGCGTGTCGCCGAGCCGCTCGCGGCCATGGGCGCCCGCATCGAGTTCGAAGGGGCGCCCGGGCACGACGGCCTGCCCATGCGTGTCCATGGGGCGGCGCTGCGTCCCATCCGGTACGTGAATGCGCATGCCAGTGCCCAGGTAAAGGGCGCATTGCTGCTCGCCGGCCTCGCCTCGGGCGTCGACGTGGTGGTCGAGGAGCCGCGCCGATCACGCGATCACTCCGAGCGCATGTTGCGCGCCCGCGGGGTCGTGCTCGAGCAGGACGAACACGCCATCACGCTCCGCGGGGGACAGCACCTCGTGGCAGCCGACGTCACGGTGCCATCGGATCCCTCGTCCGCCACATTTTTTGTCGCGCTGGCGGCGCTGGCCGATGACGGCGAGTTGCGTCTCGAGCAGGTGTGCCTCAACCCCACGCGCGCCGGCGCGTTCGACGTGCTGCGCCGCATGGGGGTGGACATCGCGGTGGAGGACGAGCGCGAGGTGGGCGGCGAGTCGATCGGCACGCTGGTCGTGCGGCCGGCGTCGCTGCACGGCACCCGGATCGGCGGGGCGGAGATCCCGCGGTGCATCGATGAGCTGCCGATGCTCGCCTGTCTTGCGGCGCGCGCCGGCGGCGAGACCGTCGTCACCGACGCGCAGGAGCTTCGGGTCAAGGAGAGCGACCGCATCCGGGCCGTGGTCGACAACCTGCGTGGGCTGGGTGCGGAGGTCGAGGAACTCCCGGACGGCATGCGCATCATGGGGTCGAGGCGCCCGATGGTCGGGCGGGTCACGACGCACGGTGACCATCGGCTGGCGATGGCGTTCGGCGTATTGGGAGCGCTGCCCGGCAATTCGATCATGGTGGATGACCCGGGCTGCGTGGCGGTATCGTATCCCACCTTCTGGCGTGACCTGGCTGCCGTGGTGGGACCCGCTCCGACCAGCGTGGGCGGGGCAGGCGGGGCGCTGGCTCCACACACCATGCCGGCGCCGCTGGTCATCGCGATCGACGGGCCGGCGGCGTCTGGCAAGAGCTCCACGGCCCAGTGGGTCGCCGAGGAACTGGATGTGCGGCATGTCGACTCGGGCGCTTTCTATCGGGCTATCACGTTCCTGGCGCTCGGCACGGGGGGAGCCCCGGACACCTGGACGCCCGACCATGTGCTGTCAGCGGCGCACCGGGTCACCCGGCGGCTGACCACGCGGTCGGTGCTGCCGCTCATCGACGGGCAGGTGCAGGACGAGGCACTGCGGGGGAATGCGGTCACCCGCCACGTCTCCCGGGTGGCCGCGATGGGCCCCGTTCGGGAGTGGGTTAATGACCAGGTACGGGCGGCCGGCGCGGCCGTGGATGTCGTGGTGGACGGCCGGGACATCGGGACGGCGGTCTTCCCGGATGCCCAGCTCAAGGTGTTTCTGATCGCCGACACCCGGGAGCGGGCGCGCCGGCGGCTGATCCAGCGGCTCGGGCGGCGCCCGACCGACGCGGAGATCGCGCAGGAAGTCGAGGCACTGGTGGCCCGGGATGCCCAGGATGCGACCCAGAGCGTTCCCGCCAGCGATGCCATCACCATCGATACAACCACCGTGACCCAGGCCGAACAGGTGGAGCGGATCGTCGCCCTGGCGCGGGCCACGCGGGAGCGGCTCAGCCCCGCCTGACGGCTCGGGTGGGGCGCGTCGGTCGGGGGGCATTGCCGGAAGGCTCGGGGGGGCCTACGTTTCCGGGTTCCCGTCGGAGAAACCGACACGACCTGTCCCCCTGTCTCGGCGCGGCGAGTGCAGTTCCGCGAGCCTGGAGAAACCCGACCGTATGAGCACTGAACTGAGCCCCGAGCTGAACGCGGAAATCGAAGCCGCGCTTGACGAAGTCCCGGCGTATCCCACGATGACCGCCCGGGAGAAGCGCGACAAGCAGAAGAGCCAATTGCGCCCCCTCGCCAATCGCCGCCCCGAACTCTACGAGGAGGACGAATTCTCGTCCGACGAGTACGAGCGGATGATGGAGCTGTACAACGGGACGCTGGCGTCCATCGAGGAAGGCGAGATCGTCAAGTCGCGCGTCCTTGAGATCCGCGAGAACCTCGTCGTCCTCGACATCGGCTTCAAGTCCGAAGGGACGATCCCGCTCGAAGAGTTCAAGGACATGCCCGACCTCAAGGCGGGCGATGAAGTCGAAGTTCTCCTCGAGCACCTCGAGGACCAGGAAGGCTCGGTCGTCCTCTCCAAGAAGAAGGCCGACTTCATGCGCGTGTGGGAGCGCATCCGCGTCGCCTACGAGAGCGATCAGCCGGTCGAGGGCACGCTCGTCAAGAAGATCAAGGGCGGCGTGGTCGTCGACCTCATGGGCGTCGACGCGTTCCTCCCGGGTTCGCAGATCGCCCTGCGTCGCGTGCCCAACATCGACGAGCTGCTCGGCCAGAAGTACGAGTTCAAGATCATCAAGCTCAACAAGCGCCGCCGCAACATCGTCGTGTCGCGTCGCGTGATCCTCGAGACCGAGCGCGCCGGCAAGCGTGAGAAGCTCATGAAGGAGCTCTCGAAGGATCAGGTGCGGAAGGGCGTGGTCAAGAACATCACCGACTTCGGTGCCTTCATCGATCTCGGCGGCGTCGACGGCCTGCTCCACATCACCGACATGTCGTGGGGCCGCATCTCGCATCCCAGCGAGATGGTGCAGATCGGCATGGAGCTCGAGATCAAGGTCCTCGACATCGATTGGGAGCGCGAGCGTATCTCGCTCGGCCTCAAGCAGCTCCAGAGCTATCCGTGGAAGGACGTGGCGGCCAAGTATCCGGTGGGTACGCGCGTCAGCGGCAAGGTCGTCTCGATCACCAACTACGGTGCCTTCATCGAGCTCGAGCCGGGCATCGAAGGCCTCGTCCACATCTCCGAGATGAGCTGGACGCGCAACGTCCGGCACCCCTCCAAGATCGTCTCGATCGGCGAGGCCATCGAGGCGGTGGTGCTCAAGGTCGATGAGACCGAGGAGAAGATCTCGCTCGGCATGAAGCAGACCGAGCAGGATCCGTGGGTCATCCTGCCGCTCAAGTACCCGGTGGGTACGCGCATCACCGGCAAGGTCCGCAACCTCACGTCGTTCGGCGCCTTCGTCGAGATCGAGCCCGGCATCGACGGTCTCATTCACATCTCCGACATGTCCTGGACCAAGCGTGTCCAGCACCCGTCGGAAGTGGTGAAGAAGGGCGACGCGGTCGATGTGGTGATCCTCAACATCGACAGCGAGAACAAGCGCATCTCGCTCGGCCTCAAGCAGGCCGAGGAAGATCCGTGGCTGCGCATCGGTGAGACCTACCCGGTCGGCACCGAACTCCCCGGCAAGGTCGTGCGCCTGATGGACAAGGGCGTGGTCGTCGATCTCGGCAACGACATCGAAGGCTTCGTGCCTGTCAGCCAGCTCAACCCGGAAGGGACGGTCACCAATCCGGCCGACTTCACCTACGAAGGCATGAACTTCGTGATGCGCGTGCTGGAGGTGGATCCCATCCACCGTCGGATCGTGCTCGCCGTGTCGTCGATCCCGGAAGAGCAGCCGCCCAAGCCGGCTGAGCCGAGCAAGGTGCACAGCTCGGAAGACGAACTCGGTCTCTGAGTTCTGATCCCGACCGAAACAAAAAAGCCCCGGCAGCGATGCCGGGGCTTTTTTGTGTCTTGGGCGCGTGCAGTCAGACCTGACCGACGATCAGGCCGACGCCCTCGTCCGATCCGCTGTCGCCCTTCGCCATGCGCGCGCTCACCCCGCTGCGCGGCGCCCGGAAGCCGGCCAGCGTCAACACGAGGAAGCCGCACAGGAAGAGCCCGGACACCATCACCACCCGAATCGTGGTGTTCGTGAAGGCGCCCGCCATCTGGGTGCTGACGATGGCCTTGAGCTGTTGGGCGTCGAGGATGAAGAGGCCGAGGGAACCCATGAGCCCCAGGGCAAAGATCGCTGCCACACTGCCGGAAAGCATCGCCAGACCACGGTTCCCCAGACCGCGGGCCATGAGGACCAGCACCGTCAGACCGAGGAACGGCAGCGTGAGGATGCCGGAGAGGGAACTTGCAGCGCCGAAGCGCCACTGGATGTTGCTCAGCTGCAGCGGCCAGAGCTGCGTGCCAACCTGCACGAACGGAATCACCAGCAGGATGAGTGCGACGGCATAGAGCACCAGACGGGCAGTGGAGTCTTCGTGCAGATCGAGAAAATCAGGCATGGGAGGGGACGACGACCGGGAAAGGGTGGAGGCGAGACTACGCCCGACACATTGCAAACGACGTTCCAGCAGCCCATGGCGGGGGAATGCCGGGACCGCAAGGCGCCCGCGTGCCAGCTGCGTGACAATGTACATGTCAGAAGTGAGGAATGCTCAAGCCCAAGTTGTCATGATCCGATAAAAGAGGGCAGCGGTTAGCCAGCCGCCGGTTATCCGGCGCGACCGGTTCCGAGGCGCGTCCCGACGTGGGGAGGTGCGCCGGCCAAATCGCTCTTCCTGAATGATCCCGAGGATCACCATCTCATGTTCAAGCCGACCCTCCGCGTCGCCGTCTACCCCGTGCTCGCCACGCTCCTGTTCGCCGGGCCGCTCGCGTCTTCGGCCGCCGCGCAGGACGATAAAGTGTATCCCATTGCCGAGCTGACCAGTCCGCCGAAGCTCTCCTCGTCGGTCGTGGCGGCGCGCCTGATCCAGGAGTCGTACCCGTCGGACCTCAAGGGTCGCGGGGTGGGTGGCATGGTCGAGCTCCAGTTCGTCGTCGATGCAAAGGGTAAGGTCGATCCGGCGTCGGTCGAGGTCGTGGACGCGACGCAGACGGCGCTGGGCGACGCCGCCAAGAAGGTCGCGGCCAAGCTGGCCTTCCAGCCAGGCAAGGTCAACGGCAATCCGGTGAAGACCAAGGTCGTCCTGCCGATCATCTACAAGCCGTAACGCCGTCCGTGGCGGCGCCCCGGCCTTCTGAACGGGACGCACCCACCAGCACGGCAGCGGAGCCGGTCCCGAAAGGGGCCGGCTCCTCGTTTTTCCGCGTCCGGGCGCTAGCTTCCGCCGCCATGACCCCCTCCAGCCAGTCCACCTCCGTGCACGACAAGCTCGAGCGGCTTGCCGTTGCCCGCGAGGCGTCCGAGCAGGGCGGCGGTGCCGCCCGCGTCGCCGCCCAACATGCGAAGGGCAAGCTCTCCGCCCGCGAACGCCTCGATGTCCTCCTCGACGAGGGCTCGTTCGTCGAAATCGACCGCTTCGTCACGTCCCGTTCGCTCGCCGACGGCGAAGCGCCGATCTACGGAGATGGAGTGGTCACCGGCCACGGCCGCATCGAGGGGCGGCTGGTGTACGTGTTCTCCCAGGACTTCACGGTCTTCGGCGGATCGCTCTCGGAGGCCCACGCGGCCAAGATCTGCAAGATCATGGATCTGGCCGTGCGGAACGGGGCGCCGGTCATCGGCCTGAACGACTCGGGTGGCGCCCGCATCCAGGAAGGCGTGGTGTCCCTGGGTGGCTACGCCGACATCTTCCTGCGCAACACGCTTGCGTCGGGCGTCATCCCGCAGATCTCGGCCATCCTCGGGCCGTGCGCCGGTGGCGCCGTCTATTCGCCAGCCATCACCGATTTCATCTACATGGTGCGCGGCACGAGCTACATGTTCGTGACGGGACCCAACGTGGTGAAGACGGTGACGCACGAAGATGTGACCATGGAGCAGTTGGGGGGGGCCGACACCCACGCGAGCACCAGCGGCGTGGCCCACTTCGCCTGCGAGTCGGAGCTGGCCTGCCTCCAGCACATCCGCGAGCTGTTCCGCTATGTGCCGAGCAACAACGTGGAGGACGCGCCGCGCGGTACCGGCCGCGACCCGCGCGACCGCCGTGAGGAATCGCTGCTCGGCGTGGTCCCCGAGAACCCGAACAAGCCGTACGACATGCGCGAGGTCATCACCCGCATCGTCGACGACGGTACGTTCTACGAGGTGCAGCCGGACTATGCCGCCAACATCCTCGTCGGCTTCGCGCACCTGGGCGGCCACAGCGTGGGTATCGTCGCCAACCAGCCGGCCGTACTGGCGGGCGTGCTCGACATCAACGCATCCATGAAGGCCGCGCGCTTCGTGCGCTTCTGCGATTGCTTCAACATTCCGCTCGTGACGTTCGAGGATGTGCCGGGCTTCCTGCCCGGGGTGGCACAGGAGCATGGCGGCATCATCAAGCACGGCGCCAAGCTGCTCTACGCGTACTGCGAAGCGACCGTCCCCAAGCTCACCGTGATCACGCGCAAGGCGTACGGCGGAGCGTACGACGTCATGAGCTCCAAGCACATCCGCGGTGATTACAACGTGGCGTGGCCGACGGCCGAGATCGCGGTCATGGGGCCCAAGGGCGCGGTGGAGATCATCTACAAGAAGGAGATCGCCGAGGCGGCCGACCCGCAGGCCGCGCTCGACGCACGTGTGGCGGAGTACACCGAAAAGTTCGCCAACCCGTACATCGCAGCCGCACGCGGCTATGTGGATGACGTGATCGACCCGCGCGACACGCGCCCCCGGCTCATCGAAGCGCTGGAAGCGTTGCGCGGCAAGCGCGACCGCAATCCCGCCAAGAAGCACGGCAACCTTCCGCTCTGAGCTGCCCGATGTTCACGAAAGTGTTGGTGGCCAATCGCGGCGAGATCGCCCTGCGCGTGATCCGCGCATGCCAGGAACTCGGCGTGCGGACGGTGGCCGTGTATTCGGAGGCCGATGCGTCGGCGCCGCACGTGCGGGAGGCCGATGAAGCGGTCCTGATCGGCCCGCCGCCGTCGAGTCAGAGTTATCTGGTGGGAGAGCGCCTCATCGAGGTCGCGAAGCGTGTGGGTGCGGAGGCCATCCATCCCGGGTACGGGTTCCTGTCCGAACGGGCGTGGTTCGCGCGGGCCGTGCGTGAGGCCGGGCTGATATTCATCGGGCCGCCGGCGGAAGCCATCGAAGCCATGGGCTCGAAGACCGCCGCGCGCCAGCTGGCCATGGCCGCAGGAGTGCCCGTGGTGCCGGGCAATGCCGAGGGGGTGCGTGACGCCGACGAGGCCATGGCCATCGCTGCGTCGTATGGCTACCCGGTGCTGCTCAAGGCAGCGGCCGGTGGCGGCGGCAAGGGCATGCGCGTGGTGCGTGCCGCGGCCGACCTGCCTGACGCGCTGGCGTCGGCGCGGCGTGAGGCGCAGAACGCCTTCGGCGACGATGCGGTGTACGTCGAGAAGTACATCGAGGGGCCACGCCACGTCGAGATTCAGGTGCTGGCCGACACGCACGGCACCGTGCTGCATCTGGGTGAACGTGAGTGCTCGGTGCAGCGCCGCCATCAGAAGATGATCGAGGAAGCGCCGAGTGTGGCGGTGACGCCCGCGTTGCGCGCGCGCATGGGGGCGACGGCGGTGGCGGCGGCGCGTGCCGCCGGCTACGTGAACGCGGGCACCTGCGAGTTCCTGCTCGACCGGGACGGTCAGTACTACTTCCTCGAGATGAACACGCGCATTCAGGTGGAGCACCCGGTGACGGAACTCGTCATGGGGCTCGATCTCGTGCAGTGGCAGATCCGCATCGCGGCCGGGGAAACGCTGCCGTTTGCGCAGAAGGATTTTGCCCCGCGTGGCTGGGCGATCGAGTGCCGGATCACGAGCGAGGACTCGGCGAACGGGTTCCTGCCGAGCACGGGGCGGATCGAGTACCTGCATCTGCCCAGCGGTCCCGGCGTGCGCTGGGACGGTGGCATCGAGGCCGGCAGCGAGGTGGGTCTGCATTACGATCCCATGCTGGCCAAGCTCATCGTGCACGCGCCGACGCGCCCGCTGGCCATCGCGCGCATGCGGCGCGCCCTGCACGAGCTCACGATCGACGGCATCGAAACGTCTCGCGCCTTTCACCTGCGGGTCATGGACGACCCCGAGTTCCAGCGCGGAGACATCAGCATCCAGTGGCTCGAACAGCGGCTGGCGTCGCTGACGGCGCCGGACACCGACCCGGCGACGGTGCGCCTCGCGGCCATCGCCGCCGCGCTCGTGGCGCATGAGGAGCGGACGGCGGGGCGGGTAACGCGGCCCGCGGGCCCGGCCGACGCCGTGCCGTCGGTCCGCTCCGGGCCCACCTGGGCCGACGTGGCCCGCCGCGAGGGGCTCCGCTCGTGAGTGACCCACGGTGAAGCGACAGCAACCGCGCGGTCGGTCGCCGGGTGCCGGCCGGTCGCGCAGTACACGCGCCCCCGAGTCGGTGGAAACGATTACGATCGATCGCATCGCCGCCGGCGGTGACGGTGTTGGCCGGGTGGGGGGGCTCGCCGTGTTCGTCCCCCGTACGGCACCTGGCGATGTGGCACAGATCGCTCTCACGATGCATGCCCGGCATGGGCGGGGACGTGTCCTGCAGCTGTTGACTCCGTCGCCGGCCCGCGTGGACTCGCGATGCCGGCACTATGAGCAGGACCGGTGCGGTGGCTGCCAGCTCCAGCATCTGGATCCGGCCAGCCAGCGGCGGGCTCGGCAGGAAATCGTCCAGGAGAGCCTGCGCCGCATCGGCGGGCGTGACATCCCGTTGCCGCCCATCGTGAGTGGCGTGCAGTGGGAGTACCGGGGTCGCCTGACGCTGACGCTGCACCGCCGCGGAGCTGGGTGGGCCGGTGGGTTGCACCCGCATGACGACCCGACCCGGATCTTCCCCCTCGAGGAGTGCGCCATCGCGCATCCCATCCTCGTCGGCGTGTGGCAGGCGCTTCGCCCGCTGCTCCGCAGCAATGCGCCGGCGCTTCCCGAGGCCTCCGCGGTGCGCCTGGCCCTCCGGCTCGACGAGAGCGGCATGGAGGCGGGCTCGGCCCCATCGGTGGCGCTGGTGGTCGAAGGCGGGGCCTCGTGGCCTGCACGGGAGGCGTGGACGACGGCGGCCCGCGCCGCGCACCCGGCGGTGGCGCAGGTACTCTGGACGGCTGAGGCTCCGACTACCGGCACGGCCGCGCTATCCACCGGCGTGGGGCCGGCGGCACAGGAGGCGCTCGCGTTCGCACAGGTCAACGCCGTCGTGGCGAATGCGCTGCGGGCGTTCGTCCTCGGCGAGGTTCTGGCGCTGTCCCCGCGGCGGGTGGTCGATGCCTATGCCGGCACCGGACGCCTCGCGGCGGTGTTGGCGGAGGCTGGCGTGGACGTCGTGGCGATCGAGGCCGATCCGGCGGGCGCCGAGGCGAGTGTGGCTCGGGTCCGGCGCGCCGGCCCGTCGGTCGCGGGGCGGGTGCGGGTGGTGTGTGACCTGGTGGAGCGCGCGCTGCCCGAGGCGGCCGGGGTGTCGGAGCGTCCGGACGTGATCGTGCTCAATCCCCCGCGTCGCGGGGTGGAGGCGGCCGTCACGCGCTGGCTGGAGACGGAGGCAGGTCCGTCGGTGCGCGCCGTGGTCTATGTGAGTTGTGATCCGGGGACGCTGGCGCGGGACGTGTCGCGCCTGCCGTCGTGGCGGGTGGACGCCGTGCAGTGTTTCGACATGTTTCCGCAGACGGCACACGTGGAGACCGTGTGCGTGCTGCGCCGGGAGGGCGCATGAAGTACATCGTGGACGTGAACGGGCACCGGATGACCGTCGAGTTCGACGGGTCGCAGGCGGTGGTCGAGGGCGAGCGCCTCGAGGTGGCCTTGACCCTGGTGGCAGGGACGCCGGTGCGCCTGGTGCGGATCGGCGAACAGGTGCATCGCATCGTGGCCCGCCGGGGGACCAGCCGTGGTCAGTGGGTGCTGGACGTGGACGGCGCCCGGGTGGAGGCAGAGGCACTCGACGAGCGCATGCGCGCGATCAAGGACCTCACGGCATCGAGCGCGTCGGCGTCCGGACCGGCCCCGCTGCTGGCGCCGATGCCTGGGTTGGTGGTGAGGGTGGCCGTGGCGGTGGGGGACGAAGTCAGCGCCGGCCAGGGCCTCGTGGTCATCGAGGCCATGAAGATGGAGAACGAACTGCGGACGACCTCGGCCGGGGTCGTGACGGCGGTGCGGGCCACGCCGGGACAGCCGGTGGAAAAGGGCGCCGTGCTGGTGGAATTGGGGCCGGTGCCCGCCTGACGGCGGACACCGGCGCGCCGATCGGCCTCAGGTCTTGGCGGGGGCGCTCTGGCGCATGCGGTTCACGCCCTTGATGACGAGGAACAGCACGACCGCCACGATGAGGAACGTCAGCACGTGGTTGAGGAACAGCCCGTAGGCGAGGATCGGCGCCCCGGCCGCCTTGGCTTCCTCGAGGGTGGCGAACTGACCGCCCCCCAGCGCGAGAAAGCGGTTGGTGAAGTCCACGCCGCCGGTGAGGAGTCCGACGAGCGGCATGATGATGTCGGTGACCATGCTGTCGACGATCTTCTGGAAGGCCCCGCCGATAATGACACCGATCGCCAGGTCGATCACGCTGCCCTTCATGGCGAATTCCTTGAACTCTGACATCATCGACATCACGCGCTCCTGCAAGAGGGTAGGGGTCCGGGCCGACGGCCCGTAGACCTGGGGCACAGTGTGGGACCACACGGGAGTCAGCAAGGCCAACCCCCGCATTGACAACCACTTCTGGGCTGAGTAAGCTACGGGTCTGTCCCGCTCAACGCGGGGCCCGATTTCTCGTTCGCAGCGTCAGTTCACCCCTTTGCCGGGAGTGACGGGTGACTGTCCCGCACTTCTCGCATCACGTACGGATCACGTTAGCATGAAGACCTACAGCGCGACCCCGAAGGATATCGACCGTCGGTGGTATATCGTCGACGCGGAAGGAATGGTCCTGGGCCGGCTCGCGTCGGAAGTCGCGAAGATCATCCGCGGCAAGCACAAGCCCATGTTCACGCCGCACATGGACACGGGTGACTTCGTCATCGTGATCAATGCGTCGAAGGTGCAGGTCACGGGCCGCAAGGCCGAGCAGAAGACCTACTTCAGCCACACCGGCTACATGGGCCATGAGAAGCACACGCCCTTTGCCTCCGTGCTGGCCAAGCACCCCGAGCGCGTGATCGAGAAGGCGGTGTACGGCATGCTGCCGAAGACCGCGCTGGGCCGTCAGGTGCTGCGCCGCAAGCTGCGCGTCTTTGCCGGTGCCGAGCACCCGCATGTGGCGCAGACGCCGGCCACGCTCACCTTCTCGAACGCCGAGGCCAAGTAATGTCGGAACAGATTCAGGCCGTCGGCCGTCGCAAGGAGGCGGTGTGCCGCCTTTATCTCACCCCGGGTTCGGGCAAGTGGGACGTCAACGGCCGGACGCTCGGTGACTACTTCCCCCGCCCCACGCTGGTCTCGGCCATCCAGCAGCCGTTCACGCTGACGGACACCATGGGCCGCTTCGACATCAAGTGTGTCGTGGACGGCGGTGGCGTGTCGGGCCAGGCGGGCGCCGTGCGCCTTGCCGTGGCGCGCGCGCTGGTGAAGATCGACGCGAGCAACAAGAAGAAGCTCCGCGAGTTCGGCCTCCTCACGCGCGATGCGCGCGAGGTCGAGCGCAAGAAGCCGGGCCGCGCTGGCGCCCGCAAGCGCTTCCAGTTCTCGAAGCGCTGATCGAGTCCGCTGGCGCTTCGGGCGCCGGCGACTCGTCCAGCATATCTCACACGTGGTCCGAGTCGGTGGCGGGTGCTGCGCCCATGTGCGGCGCAGTCGCCTCCGACGGTGACGATCACGGACGCGTACAACACCCTCAGGATCTCGTACCATGTCGACTCCGTCCCTCGAGCAGCTGCTCGCCGCGGGCGTCCACTTCGGGCATCAGACCCGTCGCTGGAACCCCAAGATGCGCCGGTTCATCTTCGCCGAGCGCAACGGCATTCACATCATCGACCTGCAGAAGACGCTCCGCCAGATCGAACTGGCGCAGAAGCTCGTCCGCGAGGTCGTCCTGCGCGGCGAGAACGTCCTCTTCGTCTGCACCAAGCGCCAGCTCGCCGCCATCGTGCGCGATGAGGCCGAGAAGTGCGGTGCGATGTTCGTCACCGAGCGTTGGCTCGGCGGCATGCTGACCAACTACCAGACGGTCAAGAAGCAGGTCAAGAAGCTCAAGGAGCTCGAGGCCGGCAGCGAGGATGGCAGCCTCGCCAATTACACCAAGAAGGAACAGCTTCTCATGTCGCGTCAGCGCGAGAAGTTGTCCAAGTACCTCTCGGGCATCAAGACGATGAACCGCCTCCCCGGGCTGCTGTTCATCATCGACTCGAAGAAGGAGCGTATCGCGGTGTCGGAGGCGAACAAGCTCGGCGTGCCCATCGTGGCCATCGTCGATACGAACGCCGATCCGGACCTCATCACCGTGCCCATCGCCGGAAATGACGACGCGATCCGCTCGGTGGAGCTGATCACGAAGGCGGTTGCCGCCACGATCGAGGACGCGCGCCGCGAGGCGCCCGCGCGCCCGGCCGAGGAGGAGCACGAGAGCTACACCTTCTCCAGCGACCGCGGGGCCGAGCGTGCCGATCGTGGTGACCGTCGCGATCGCGGCGGCGACCGCGGTGGCCGCGGTGGCGATCAGGGCGGTGCGGGTGGTCGTCCGCGTCGTCGTCGTGCGAAGCCCGAAGCGATTGCCGCCCGCCTCAAGGGCGGTGAGTCGGCGGCGCCCGAGGCTGACGCGGGCGAGACCGCGGCGCCGGCGGACGCCGAGTAACGGAACGGCGTCGGCACGAATTCCCGAAGGGCCGCACCCGCTGCGGCGTGGCCCTTCCCGGATGCAGCACCACGACGCCGCCGGCACTTCACCGGCGGCGTTCGTTCGCAGGGCCCACCAGTGAACCTCACGGCATTTCAGCATAGACCGCTCTCCCAGGACTCGACGATGACCACCGCGATTTCGGCCAAGGCCGTCTCCGAACTCCGCCAGCGCACCGGCGCCGGCATGATGGACTGCAAGAAGGCGCTCGAAGAGAACAATGGCGACATGGATGCCGCCATCGAGTACCTCCGCAAGAAGGGCATCGCCAAGGCCGAGAAGCGGTCGGACCGTTCCACGAGCGAAGGCATCGTCGGCGGCGAGGTGTTCAACAACGGCTCCGCTGGCGCACTCGTCGAAGTCGCCTGCGAGACGGACTTCGTGGCCCGCAACGAGGACTTCGGCAAGATCGTCGCCGCCCTCGTCGCGCAGCGCGTGCAGTCCACCGCGGGCGACGTGGCAGCCTTCCTCGCCGAGCGCATGACCGGTGACACGGGCACGGTCGATGAGTACGTCAAGGCGGCCGCGGCGCGGACCGGTGAGGCGGTAAACGTCAAGCGCACCGCCCGGTTCGACGCCGGCGAGAACGGCCTCGTGGGCATGTACCGCCACCACAACGGCAAGCTGGCCACGCTGGTACAGATCACCGCGTCGTCGGCCGAGGTGGCGCAGCACGAGGCCACCAGGGAGCTCGTGAAGTACATCGCCGAACATGTGGCCGCGTCCGCCCCAATGGCCGTCGATCGCACGGGCGTGCCCGCCGAGAAGATCGAAAGCGAGAAGCGCATCGCCGAGGAGCAGGCCCGCGAGGCCGGAAAGCCGGACGCGATGATCGAGAAGATCGCCACGGGCAAGGTCGAGGCGTTCCTCAGGGACGTGACGCTGATGCCGCAGCCGTGGGTGCGTGACGCGGCCGTCACGATCACGCAGCTCGTCGCTGACCACGCCAAGAAGGCGGGTGGCAGCATCACGGTGGACCGTTTCGCCCGTCTGCAGCTCGGCGCCGAGTAAGCGCGCCATGAGCGGCAGCGCGCAACCGGACCCGCAGGCGTCGACGGCTTCGCTGCGGTACCCGCGCGTCCTCCTCAAGCTCTCCGGCGAAGCACTCGCCGGGGAGCGTAAGGTGGGCTTCGATTTCGATCGCATCGGCTTCTTCGCCGACCAGATCGTGGAAGTCGCCCGCATGGGCGTGCAGCTCGGGCTGGTGATCGGGGGCGGAAACATTGTTCGCGGGACGCAGCTCTCCCAGATGGGCATGGATCGGGTCGGCGCCGACTACATGGGCATGCTCGGGACGGTCATCAACGCGATGGCCTTGCAGGACGTCCTCGAGAAGCGTGGGCTGGATACCCGCGTCATGACGGCGATCCGCATGGAGGAGCTGGCGGAGCCGTACATCCGTCGCCGGGCCCTGCGCCACTTCGAGAAGGGGCGCACGGTGATCTTTGCCGCCGGCACCGGCAACCCGTATTTTTCAACCGACACGGCGGCGGTGCTGCGGGCCATCCAGATGAAGGCGGATGTCATCATCAAGGCCACCAGCGTCGACGGGATCTATTCGGCCGACCCGAAGAAGGACCCCAACGCCACCCTCTACGAGGCGATCAGTTACCGCGACGTGATGCTCGAAGAGCTGCGCGTGATGGATCAGACAGCCATCACGCTTTGCAAGGAGAATCAGTTGCCGCTGGTCGTCCTCAACCTTCACCGCCCTGGCGCCATCATGCGCGCCGTTCGGGGCGAACGCGTAGGGACACTGGTTTCATGAGCACCATCGCGCAGATCCTGAGGGATTCCAAGAGCGGCATGGAAAAGGCCCTCGAGAACTCCAAGCGTGAGTTCTCCGGCATCCGCTCCGGCAAGGCGTCGCCGAACATGCTCGACACGATCAAGGTCGAGGCGTACGGCTCGCTCGTGCCGCTCAATCAGGTGGCTTCCGTTTCGGCCCCCGAGCCGCGCATCCTCCTGGTCACCCCGTTCGACAAGGGGCAGGCCAAGGGGATCGAGAAGGCCATCCGCGAGTCGGAACTCGGACTCGACCCCGCACACCAGAACGGCATTATCCGGGTGCCGCTGCCCAGCATGACCGAGCAGCGCCGCAAGGAGCTCGTGAGGGTGCTGCACAAGCTGGCGGAGGACGGTCGCATCGCGATCCGCCATGCGCGCACCGACGCCCGCGACAAGGTCAAGAAGGTCGAAGGCGTGTCCGAGGACGACAAGAAGCACGCGGAGAAGGACCTCCAGAAGCAGCACGACGAGGCGATTGCCAAGCTCGATGGCCTGTTGAAGGCCAAGGAAGTCGAGATCATGGAGGTTTGAGTCCGCGCTGCGGACTGTTCGTCGATGTTCCCGCCGCCACCGCCCCCTCCCACCGTGACTGACACCAAGTCGGATCTGCTGGCACGCATTCGCGTGCATGGGGCGGTGCCGCAGCACATTGCGATCATCATGGACGGCAACGGCCGCTGGGCGCGTGAGCGCCACATGCCGCGGCCGTTCGGGCACCGGTCGGGTATGAAGGCCGTGCGCGCGGTCGTCGAGGGGTGCCTCGAAGCCGGCGTCGAGTGGCTGTCCCTGTTCGCGTTCTCGCAGGAGAACTGGCAGCGCCCCGAAACCGAGGTGTCGGCCCTGATGTCACTCCTCGAGGAGTACATCGCCCGCGAGGCGGCCGAACTGCGCCAGCAAGGTGTGCAGGTGCATGTGCATGGCGATCTCGAGCGTCTGAGCCCGCCTGCTTCCAGCGCCGTCGAGCGCGTGCGCCGCGAGACCGCCGGGGGCAATCGCCTCGGTCTCAATCTGTTCATCTCGTACGGTGGCCGCGCCGAGCTGGTGCGGGCCGCGCGTCTGCTGGCGGCGGCTGTGCAGCAGGGCGACCTCGCGCTGCAATCCATCGACGAACAGGCCTTCCGCGCCCGGCTGTACACGGCGGGCTGTCCGGACCCCGACCTCCTCATCCGCACGTCGGGGGAGCAGCGCCTGTCGAACTTCCTCCTCTGGCAGGTCGCCTATGCGGAACTCTACATCTCAAGCGCGCTCTGGCCCGACTTCGACCGGGCGGCGCTCTACGAGGCCATCTGCGACTTCCAGCGGCGTGATCGCCGGTTCGGCAAGGTGAACACCTGATGACGCAGGCCGTACTGGCGTGAGCGAACTCGGACGTCGCGTCATCGTGGCCCTCATTGGGGCTCCGGTGGTGATTGGGATCATCTGGCTGGGCGGCGCGCCGTTGGCCACGCTGGTCGGCGGGCTGGCGGCGGTGGCTGCGTGGGAGCTGTGCCGCATGGCGCGGGCGGCGGGGCACCAGCCCATGGGCGCCCTTGCCGTCGTCTTGGCGGCGCTCCTGCCGTTGGCCGTGCACGCCCAGGTGCTGGGCGTGGTGCGCATCCCGCTGGTGGCGGGGGTACTG
>JBEILM010000004.1:0-82107 GCA_040379205.1 Gemmatimonas sp. | reverse complement strand
CTAGCTCGCGCCGTTTAGCTCGCGCCGTTTAGCTCGCGCCGTTTAGCTCGCGCCGTTTAGCTCGCGCCGTTTAGCTCGCGCCGTTTAGCTCGCGCCGTTTAGCTCGCGCCGTTTAGCTCGCGCCGTTTATCTCACGCTGTTGCGCCGTTACAACAGCTCAGGCCACCTCCGCCACCACTTCCGCCTCGTCCGGCGTCGCCACGTCCCACTCATTGCCGCACTTGAGGCACTTCCGGAACGCCCCGCGCGTCTTGTTGGACTTCGACTCGGCGCCAACGTAGCCGCACTCGGGACAGGTCTCGGCCACGGGCTTGTCCCACACCACGAAGTCGCAGTTGGGATAGTTCTCGCAGCCGTAAAACGCCTTGCCGCGCTTCTTGGAGCGGCGTTCGGCGATCTCGCCGCTGTCCTTGGGGCACTTCACGCCGGTGGGCATGCTGCGCGTGCCGCGGCACTTGGGGAACTTGCTGCAGCCGAGGAAGTCGCCGGAGCGGCCATGACGCACCACCATGGGCGCACCACACTCCTGACACATGTAGTTGGTCAACTCGGCGGGCTTCTTCTCGCCCTTGATGGGGCGGGTGTACTTGCAGACCTTCGGATGATTCTCGCAGGCCACGAACGGCCCGAAGAATCCGCCCTTGGCCACCAGCTTGCCGCCGCAGTCGGGGCACTTCTCGGTGGACAGCGCCGAGAGATCGTACGCCTCCCCGATGAGCGCGTCGAGGTCGTTGTCGTTGAGCGTGCGCTGGAATGGCGTCCAGAAGTCGCCGAGCGCGCGCACCCAGTCGATTTCGCCATCGGCGATCTTGTCGAGCTCCTCTTCCATCTGCGCGGTGAAGCCGACGTTGAACACATCGGGGAACTTCTTCACCATGACTTTCTCCACCGTCTCGCCGAGCGGCGACGGGAAGAACCGGCGCTGCTCGAGGGCGACGTAGCGCCGCTCGACGAGCACCGAGATGATGCTCGCGTAGGTGGACGGGCGCCCGATACCGAGCCGCTCGAGCTCCTTGACCAGCGAGGCTTCGGAGAAGCGTGGCGGCGGTTCGGTGAAGTGCTGCGTGGACGTGATGGCCTTGACCGGCACGCGCTCGTCGAGTTCGAGCATCGGGAGCGCCTGTTCGTCCTCGAGCGCCTTCGACTCGCCCTCTTCGCGCGCCTCACGATAGAGCGCGAGGAAGCCCTGGAACTTCACGACCGAGCCGGTGGCGCGGAACAGGTACGCGCGCTCGCGGACAGGGATGTTGAAGTCGACGGTGGTGGTGTCGAACACCGCCGGCGCCATCTGCGACGCCATGAAGCGCTGCCAGATGAGCTGGTAGAGCTTGAACTGATCGGCCGTGAGGTAGCGCTGGATGGCCTCCGGCCGGCGCGACGGATCGGTGGGCCGCACCCCTTCGTGGGCGTCCTGCGCGTTCGCCTTGCCGCTGGGGTACAGCTGGGGCGTGGCCGCGAGGAAATCGTCGCCGAACTGGTGGCGAAGCGTATCGCGTGCGGCGAGCGCCGCCGCTTCGGACACACGCGGCGAGTCGGTACGCATGTAGGTGATGAGACCGGTGGCCCCATCGACGCCCACATCGATGCCTTCATACAGGTCCTGGGCAAGCCGCATCGTGCGCTTGGAGCCGAAGCCCAGCTTCTTGGCGGCTTCCTGCTGCAGCGTGGAAGTGGTGAACGGTGCCGCCGGGTTCTTGCGCCGTTCACGGCGCTTGACCTCGGTGACGACGAACTCCTTGCGCCCCTTGAGGTCGGCCAGAATGCGCTCGGCCTCCACCCCGGTGGGGATCTCGGGCTTCCTGCCGTCGACCTGATGCAGCTTGGCCGTGAAGAGCTGCTGCCCCTTCTGCAGGTCGGCGGCGATGCTCCAGTACTCGACCGGCGTGAAGGCACGGATCTCGCGCTCGCGCTCGACGATCAGCCGCAGCGCGACGGTCTGCACACGGCCGGCGCTCAGCCCCTTCTTCACGGTTTTCCACAGCACCGGGCTGGCCTTGTAGCCCACCAGACGGTCGAGCACTCGGCGCGCCTGCTGCGCCTCGACCTTCCGGTTGTCGATGTCCATGGGCTTGGCCATGGACCGCTGCACGGCGTCCTTGGTGATTTCGTGGAACATCACCCGGCGAATGGGCGCCGTGACGGCGTGCCGCTTGGGCTGGGTGAAGTACTGCTCCACATGCCATCCGATCGCCTCTCCCTCACGATCAGGGTCGGTGGCGATGAAGATCTCGCTGGCCCCGCGGGCGATCTTCTTCAGGTCCGTGAGGATGTCTTCCTTCCCTTCGATCGTCACGTACTCCGGCGCGAAGCCGTGGTCGATATCGATGCCGAGCTTCTTGGCCGGCAGATCGCGCACATGCCCCACGGTGGCGCGTACGGTGTAGCCACGCCCGAGGTACTTGCCGATGGTCTTGGCCTTGGCCGGCGACTCGACGATGACGAGCGAGGTCCCCCCGGCCGGCGGTGGCCCGGACTCCTCCTCGTGCTCGACCACGGCGGGGGCACGAACCGCGCCCCTCCGGGCCGCCACCTTTCCGGTGCCGGCCTTCTTGGCCACGGTCTTGCGAGCAGGCGCCTTCTTGGCCACGGCCTTCTTGGCCACGGCCTTCTTGGCCACCGCCTTCTTGGCCACCGCCTTCCCGGCGGCCGGCTTCTTGGGCGCCGCTTTCTTGGCAACGGCCGAGGCGGTCCCGCTGCCGGAAGCCGCTTTCGCCGCCGGCACGGAACGGGCCGCGGTTTTCTTTGCTGCCTTCTTGATTGGCATCAGCTCAGTGTATCAGGGGGCGATCGCTACCCATGGCGCCGTCATCGAAACCGACGTCCTCCGCCAACGCGCGGATGTCGGCCAGACCGATGCGGCCATCGACATGGACGAGCGCACGCTCCACCAGTTGCTCGAAATCGTTGAAATGCACCGCCCCCGAAGCATGGAGGGTGACCAGAAAGCCCCACGCCTCGGAGGTGAACCGCCCACGCTCGTGAGGCCCCTGTACCCGCAGGGACGATTCACGACCGGATTCTGCACCCTCCCACCCCGGGGACGGCTCAGTATCGCTGTACAGTAAAGAAAGGATCTCACCAATCTGACGCCGGTCGTATCCTTTTGACGAAAGGTACGCTTCCACCTCCACGACATCGGTGTCGGCGGCAAATCTTTCCCGCAATTCGTCCAGAACCGGCGTCCAACGATCGTCCATTTCCTAACCTATCTCCGGCGTCCGCTCGTGGGCAAGCGCCACCAGATTTTCTGTAAGCGCTTGTGCATCAACGGCTTCCACGTCTACCTCGTAATCCGCCGCCGCATACAGGTCGGCCCGCGCCTCCCAGAGCGCCTGCATCGCCGCCGCCGGATCCGCCACCTGCAGCAGCGGTCGCACGACGCGGGAACGGGAGAGCCGCCGCAGCGCTTCGGCTGGGCGAAGCCGAAGGTGGATGATACGCCCCGGTGGACGCAGGAGTGCCATGACCCCGGGGTTGGTAACCCAGCCGCCCCCCGGTGCAAGCACCATGGGCGGCGCGGCCGCCAGCTCACGCGTCAGGTCGACTTCCATGGCCCGAAACTCCACCTCCCCCAGTTCGGCGAAGACGCGGGCCACCGAGCGCCCCGTCCGCCGCTCGATTTCGGCGTCGAAGTCGAGAAACGGCCGGCCGAGCTCTCGGGCCACGGCCCGCCCGACGGTGGACTTCCCCGACCCCGGGAGGCCAACGAACACCAGATGGCCGTCGATCTGCTGCCGGTCGTTCATGCGCCGGCCCTAGACCTCGACGCGTTCGTCGAGTCGGCGCAGGTAGGCGTCGAGATTGCGCCGGACCTCGGACAGCGAGTCGCCGCCGAACTTTTCGAGCAGGGCGTCCGCGAGCACGTAGGCTGCCATCGCCTCGGCGATCACCCCCATGGCGGGGACCGCGGTGACATCACTGCGTTCGGCCACCGCCTGCGCGGCCTGGCCGGTGGCCATGTCCACCGTGCCCAGCGGCCGCATCAGCGTGGAGATGGGCTTCATGGCCACGCGGATGACAAGGTCCTCGCCGGTGGTCATGCCGCCTTCCGTGCCGCCGGCGTTGTTCGTCCGCCGGCGCACATGCCCGGCGCGAGTACGCCCGGGGGCCGCTTCGATCTCGTCGTGCACCTCGGCACCGGGGCGGCGGGCGGTCTCGAACCCGAGCCCGATCTCGACGCCCTTCACGGCGGGGATCGACAGCATGGCCTGACCAAGGCGCCCGTCCAGCCGGCGGTCCCACGACACGTGCGAGCCGAGCCCCACTGGCAGGCCGCGTACGACCACCTCGCAGATCCCACCGAGGGTGTTGCCCTCCTTCTTCGCGGCGTCGATGCGGGCGATCATCGCCGACTCGGCCTGGGGGTCGAGGGTACGGAGCGGCGAGGCGTCGGTCGCAGCGTTCAGATCCGACGGCAACTCCGCCGGGCGCTGCGCCTCGACACCGCCCAGGTGAACAAGGTGTGAGCCGATCTGCACACCGACCTCACGGAGCAGCACCCGGCAGAGCGCCCCCGCCGCTACCCGAGCGGTGGTCTCGCGCGCCGAGGCGCGCTCGAGAATGTCCCGGGCATCGCTGCGATCGTACTTGAGCAGGCCCGTGAGGTCGGCGTGGCCGGGGCGTACGCGGGTCACGTGGCGCTTGCGCAGCCCCTCCTGATCACCGTCGCGCGGCGCCGGGTCCATGATCTCGACCCAGTTCTTCCAGTCGCTGTTGCGCACCAGCATGGCCACCGGCGACCCCAGCGTCTCCCCGGCGCGCACACCGGAAAGGAACTCGATGCGGTCGGTCTCGATCTGCATGCGTCGTCCGCGCCCGTACCCCTGCTGACGGCGGGCCAGTTCGGAATCGACATCGGCGGCGAGCAGGGGCACGCCGGCGGGTATCCCCTCGAGGATGGCGACAAGCGCCGGCCCGTGAGACTCGCCGGCGGTCGTGAATCGGAGCGTGGACATACCGCAACGTAGGAGGCCGCGCGGCGAGCCGAAACCTCCGGCCGAGCGGGGCCGCCATGGCATCGCCGAGCCACCAGCACGCCGAAAATGCGACGGCCCCGGATCGCTCCGGGGCCGTCGTGTGCTGCCTGTAGCCGACCGCCGTCACTGGCAGGTAGTCGTGAAATTGTCGCCGAGGGCCACGAGGGTGACGCCGCGGATGGTGGCGCCGACCACGACGAGCTGACCGTTCGGGCGCACCGTGGCGCGTACCGGCCCAATGATCGGGTCGCGGATGGGCACCGAGGCGATCTTCCGATAACAGTAGGTGTCAAAGACATCGATGACCGGCTCGCTCGACGCGACGAAGGCCAGCCGCGTCCGCAGCGGCGTGGAGTTCAGGCCACGATTGAGCGGATGGAAGTCGAGGCCTCCGACGCCAGCCCGCGCCTGCAGGATACCTTGCAGGCGCAGCGTGCGGTCGAAGAGGTACGTGGAGTCACCCTTCACGGCCATCAGCTCGCCGTCGAAGTTGATCCCGACGCCCTGAACGCGGGCGAAGGTATTGGCGATGAAGTCCGACACGTCCAGCGGGCGCGAGATGCCGCGGTCGATCACCGGCAACGGTGTCGACATGTCGAAGCCGGCGGTCGCATCGTAGCTCATCGTGCGGCTACCCAGCACCGGACCGCCTTCGCCGAAGACCGCCCGGCGGAAGTCGCCCGAGTTGCGCACGAAGGTCGTATCGCGGAACGCCAGCTGATCGAGGCGGACCACGATCGAGTAGGCGAACTCGACACCACTCGACGAGCGCACACGCTGCTGGAAGGGCACCAAAGTCGAGTCGGACCCAACCCCACCAGCTGCGAACCGCTCGATCTCGAGGGTGTCGGCGCGGCTCTGCGACTGCCCCATCGCCTGCTCGAAGAAGAAGTGCGACGCCTGCTTCGACAGGTTCTCCCACCGCAGCGTCCCCTTGTTGGCGAACGGCGTCGACTGGCCGGGTGTGGGCGTCGTCGAGTAGGCGACGACCACGTCCTGACAGGGCGACCCCGGCGTGTTGGCACCGGTGCAGGTGCTCGCCAGATACTGCGGACGGTCGGAGAAGTCGTAGATGGTGCGCTGCGTGATCAGCTGGTCGGTATTCTGGGCCCGCGTCGTCGTGATGCTGTACACGATGATGTTTGGCAGCGGGTAGCGGTACACCTCACGCCCGGTGGTGCCGGCGTTGAGGTTGACGTAGCTGATGTTCGTACCACCCGAGTTGGCCACGAGTATGGTGTCACCCATCGCACCGTCGCGGTTGCGCGGCCAGGCCGAAAGGCCCCAGGGACGCGAACCCACCGCGACCGGCGCCAGGAACGTCGAGTCCGCGAGATTGAACACCTCCAGCCAGTTTCGCTCGACGTTGGACAGGTAGAGCCGGTCGGTGCGCGCCACATACAGCGCATCGGCAATCTGGCCGCCGCTTGGAAGCGGGTTGGTGTAGCCGGCCACGATCTGCACGGTATCCTGGCGCAGGCTGCCCGAACCGAAGCGGGCAACATCACGACGGCCGTTGGCGTTGCGGGCGAAGCCGGAGATCGTGACGGCGGTCGGGAACACCGACACCGGGACCCGTGTGCGGAAGGTGCGGACCAGCGTGGAGAAGGCCCCAGTGGAGGTGGCCGAGTCGGCGGCCACCAACTGTCCGGTGAGAGAACGGATCTCGTAACCGATCACCGAGATGCCCACCGGGTCCGTCGCCTCGACGAACACCGTGTCCGACACCTCGACGCGTCGCGCCACGCCGGTACGCACTACCGGGACCGTATTGGCATTCGCCGGACTCTGCACGGCGTACGACACCGTGGCCCCAAGCACCCGCTGGTTGAGCGAGTCGGTGACAAACGGCGTGACCTGAATGGTCGCCCCGCGCACCGAATCGGGCAGGATGAGCGTGTCGAGCACCGCGATGGAGTCCCGCAGCGGCGACACGTACACGAGTGAATCGGAGAACCGGAAGGCTCCGGCGATCTCGTAGCCGAGCGCGCGCACCTTGTAGCGCGCACGGCCCGAGAGCGACAGCACGAGCGCCTTCCCGCTGACTACCGGCGATCCGGCGACCGGGCTCGTGATCACCGCAGAGGGGGGCTCGAGATTGCCCACGGTGAGGGCCACCCGCGCCGTGTCCGACAGGTTGCCGGCGCCGTCGGGAGCCACGGCGCGCGCCGTGACCGTGGCGCCAATGGGCGCGTTGCTCGGCACCTTCACGTTCACGTTCAGCGTGAGCGACGTCACGGCGCTCGTCATGACCGTGTCGTATTCGGCGGTGATGCCGCCGGCAAGCAGCAGACGCACCCGCTTGAGCCCGATGTTGTCGGTCGCGTTGACGGTGACGGCCAGCACGGTGTCGGCGACCGTGTTGCCCTTGGCCAACTGCACGCGCGGCTTGATCTGGTCGCGGAAGGGCGGATCGATGACTTCGTCACCGCTGCAGGCGCCGAGCCCAACCGCCATGGAGGCGAGGAGCAGGGCGCGGCCCAGCCGTGGTGCGGGGCGCGCGTGAGCGCGCCCGGAGGTGAGTGTGCGCATGGGTGTCAGTCTCCTCGTCGCGTCAGCGGCCCGGCGGCGTTACGCCTTCGTCCAGGATGTGCGGCGTGACCAGGATGAGCAGGTCGCGCTTCGTTTCGTTTCTCGAGTTCTGCGAGAAGATCCGTCCCACGAACGGGAGGTTCATGAGCACCGGGATGCCGCTGCGGAAGCGCGTGGTCTCCGTCACCGTGAGGCCGCCGATGACCGCCGCCTCACCGTCCGCCACCAGCACCTGCGACTCGGCGCGCTGCCGGTTGAAGATCACGCCGACGTCGGTGGCGGAGAGTTCCGCGCTCGAGTTCTCGGCCTTGATGTTCAGCAGCACCATCTTGTTGTTGGTGATCTGCGGGGTGACCGAAAGCTTGATGCCGGCTTCCTCCTTGCTGACGGCGGCCCGCGGGAAGAACGCGGCCGCGTTGGGCGCCTGCCCACCGCCACCCGCGCCGCCGGCGCCACCACCGCCGCCCTGTGCGCCCTGACCGCCGGCGTCGATCACGCGGATCGGGATCTCCTGACCGACGAAGATCTCGGCGCTGCGGTTGTTGAGAATCGTGATGCTTGGCTCCGACTGCACATCGGCGAGCGACGAGGTCTGGAGCGCGTTCAGGAAAGCCGTCAGCTGGTAGCGGCCGAGGGCCGTGCTGTAGATCAGGTTGAGCGCGTTGGGCTTGATCGCGTTGTTGGCATTCGCGATGCCGGCGATGGCGTTGCCGCCAAGCGCGATGCGCGCCGGCCCCTGGAAGGGCGACCCGCCGCCCGTTGCATCCGGCACCCCGTCACCGTCGGTGTCGACCGCAGTGAGCGTATTGGGGTCGATGCGCGGGACGAGCTGCTGGAAGAACTGCTTGTTGCCGGTGCCGAGGTCGTAGGCAAGACCGATGTCCTGGATGCCGGTACGATTCACGAAGATGATCTTCGCCTTGATCGCGACCTGCGGTGTCCGGATGTCGAGCTGCTGAATCCGGGAGACGATCTCCGGGAGTCGCGACGGCACTTCGGTGATGATGAGCTTGTTGGTGGCACTGTCCGCGGCCACCGAGCCGCGCACCACGCACCCTTCGCCGCCCATGGACTGCGGCTGCTGACCACCGCCGCCAGCACCACCCTGGGCGTTGGGCATTCCCATGCTGCGGCCGGTCGCCATGGTGTTCAGGCCGGTGCAGTCTCGGGCCAGCAGCGCCTGCACGGTGTTCCGGAGCACGGCGGCCTTGGCGTAGTTGACATCGATGATCTGCGTGACGAGCGGCTCGAGCGCCTGGTTGGTGGCGAGGCGCTGGTAGCTGTCGACGGTGATGATGCCGCTGGCATCTTCGGTGGCCGCCAGCCCCTGGGACTGCAGGATGGCCTGGAGCGCGACATCCCACGGCTTGTCGGCGATGTCGGCGGTCACCTGCCCCTCGACGTCCTTGCCGATGACGATGGTGCGCCCCGAGAAGGTGGCGAACGCGGCGATCACGTCGCGGATGCTGGTCCCGTCGTAGCTGACCGTGATGCGCGGCTTCTGCGGCTGCCGGCGGACGGCGGCGACGGACGCTGCCGTGGCGGGCGTGCGGGTCGCGATCGGCTCGAATGCCGGCTCCGCCGACCGCTCAGCCTTGACCGATTCCACCTTGGCTGGCGCCGCGATCCCGGGCTCGGCCTTCGCCGGTTTGGCCTTGGCCGGTTTGGCCTTCGCCGATTCGGGCTTCGCCGGTTCGACGACAGGAGCCGCGACCGGCGCGGCCTCGGACTTCGCGGTGTCGGTGTCGGTCACCGCCGGGGTGTCGAGGCGACCATCGGCGACGGCGGTGACGGTGGTGCCGGGGCGCGGACGTGCTCCCCACCGGGCAAACGCGGCGGCGGGTCCGTCGAGCATGATGCGAATCGAGCCGCCATCGCGTTCCACCGTGTACCGGTGCGCGACGTCCAGATCGATCACGAGGCGCACCGTGTCGGCGCGGAACTGCGACAGTCGGATGTTGCGCACGGCGCCGCGCGCCTTGCCGTCGTAGTTCGAGCGGACGCCAAGATCGGCGCCGCCGAGATCGATGACGATGCGGGCGGGGTTGTCGAGCGTGAAGTGCTGCAGCGTCACGGCAGCATCCACGCCGATGACGATGGCCGTGCCGTTTGGCGAGGGCGTCAGCGCGAGGGCGTGCACACGCCCCCGAATGGCGTTGTCGGCAGCGCGGGTGATGGCCGAGTCGGCCTTGGGGACAGTGAGCGCCGCACGCGTCACCGGCACGAACGTTCCGTGCGTCAGAAGCGCGGCCATCACTGCTACGGTCGTCGGTCCCATCATGGGTTCCTCACTGTCGTCGTGTCGCTGGTCAAGGGCAGCACTTCCTGCCGATTGAAGCCAAATTCCTCGATCGTGAACTGCACCGCCTTCTGGCGGATTCCACTGACGCGGAGCCGGCCGAGCTGATGGCCGACGCGCACGCGGTACTGCGTCCTGGAGTAGGTGTCGCGCAGAATGGCGACGGAGTTGTTGCCATCGGGATCGAAGGCCACGGCGGTGAGGCGGAGGTCACTCAGCAGCGGGCGCACATCCGTGCTCGACATGAGCGACTTGTACGGATCGCGGCGCCCGGCGCTGCTGTACGCAAAGGCCTCGCGTTCGATCGTGATCTCCGACTTCATCGCGGTCTTCTTGGCGGCAGGGGCGGCGCCGACCGTACCGGCCGACACTCCCGACACCGTCTTGGTCTTGGAGGCGGGGACCGGCTGGGCTTGCAGCGTCGTGGCGAGCCCGCAGGAGGCCGCGAACAGCATCAGCGATCGGTTCATGAGGAGCGCTCCTTCGACGTACGCAGTGGCGGCGTCGTCCGCTCGACATAGGTCTGCAGGGTGATCGTCGACGCGAGGGCGTCTTTGGCCGACGACTTGAGCACGCTGCGGCCGCGGGTCGCCGCACCGGCGACGATCGAGACGTGCACGGGCGCCACGATGCGGGGCAGCGAGCCGACGTTCGCGAGAAACTCACCGAACTGGTGATAGCCACCGATGATCGTGACGGTGTAGCGATAGGTATCGAAACGCTCGCCGGCAATGACCGGCTCCGGCGTCACGCCGCCCACATCGAGGCCCGCGCGGCGCGCGGCCGTGCTCACCTCCTCGAGCAGCGCCGGCACTTCGTTTCCGGTGGGAACCAGCCGGCGCATCACGGTGAGCGCCGAACGGTTTTCGGCGGCCTGGGCGCGCAGCGTTTCGATGCTGCCGCTGGCGAACTCGCGCGCGGCGCGCTGGTTGGCGCGCTCGAGTTCTTCGACTCGGGCGGTGTCGGCCGCGAGCTGCTCGTCCTTGGACGCGTAGGGGTACATCCAGTACAGCACGGCCAGCGCCAGTGCCGCAAAGGCGATGATCAGCTTGACCTGATCACGCTGGGAGGATGGGAGGGAAGCCATGGGAATCGGAGGTCAGCGCACGGGAACGATGAGGGGCGACGTCCGGATGACACCGGCGGGGGGGACTTCGTACTCCGCGGACAGCTCGAACTGCGTGACGTCCTTGCCGTCGACGATGACAATCTCCGACTTGGTCAGCGCAACCTTCTGCACGAAGTGCGAGCTCTCGAGCTGGCGCATGAACATCGTGAGCGCCTGGATGTCGACTGTCTGTCCGACGAGACGGAAGCCGAGTGGCGGATGGACGCTGATGGAATCGGCGGCCGCGAGGGCCGCTCCCTCGTTGCCGGGCGCGTCCTTGGCAGCCGCGGCCTTGGCCTTGCCGGCCGGCTTCGCGCTGGCCGTCGAATCGAGGCCGGGCGGCAGCGGCGCCTTGGTGGTTTGCTCGAGCGTCGTGAGCCAGGTGTAGGCCGGCAGGGCGCGACTCACCTCGTCGAGGATGTGCGCCCAGTTGTAGCGGTTGTCATCGATAGTGCGGATGATCTGCAGCTGGCGATACACCGAATCACGTTCGGCGGCGAGCGTGGCCCGCGCCGAGAGCACCTTCTCGTAGCGCGTCGAATCGCGCAGGGCGCGCTCCAGACGCTCGCCGACTTCGCCGGCGCGGGCACTCTGGGCCGTGAAGAGCAGCCCGACGGTGGACACAGCGATCACGACCGACGCCGCGGCGGCGAGCAGCCATGGGTCGCGGACACCGCTGCCAACCGCGCTGAACGACGACGGCAGGCTGAGGCCGGCGCTTCCCCTCGTCCCTTTCTTGGCGCCGGGGAGCAGGTTGATCTGAATCATCATGGCGACGGTCCTCAGGCCGCGGCGCGGAGAGCGAGTCCGACCGGCAGCATCAGTAGCGGCGCGACTTCGTCGGTGGGCAGGAACTCGAGGGCGCCGTCGCGCACCGCCAACTGGGCGAAGGCGTTGGTCGGCTGCACCGGCATGCGGAGCCGCTCGGAGATCCAGGGCAGGAGTCCCGGCACGCGGCTGCCGCCGCCGCAGGCGTAGACCGCGCGGATCTGGCCGAAGTTGCGGGACGAGGCGGACAGGAACGTCGCGGCCCGCTCGAGGCCGACCGCGAGCTCCTCACCGCGGGTCACCACGGCCCCGTCGAGCAACGGATGGCGATCGTAGCCGCGCAGCAGGTCTTCGGCCTCGTCGGCGCCGAGGCCGTGGTCGCGCTGGAGGTCGTCGCGGAAGCGGCGCGTTCCCACCCCGAGGTCGCGCGTGAGAATCGGTACGCCGTTGTCGAGGATGTTCAGGTTGGTGGTCTCGTTCCCGATGTTGAGGAGGGCCACCGTGCCGTGCATGGCGTCCGGATAGTTCGTCTCGAACGCGTTGTGGAGCGCGAAGGCGTCCACGTCGATGACGGTCGCGGCGGCCCCGGCCTCCTGCAGCAGCCCCTGGCGGCTCTGCACCAGTTCGCGCTTGGCCGCGACGAGCAGCACGCTCATGTCGATGCCGTCGCCATCGGGGTCGAGCACCTGAAAATCGAGCTCGACCGAGTCCATGTCGAAGGGCACGTGCTGTTCCGCTTCCCAGCGCATCAGTTCACGCGCCTGCGCTTCCTTCACGCGCTCCATCGAGATCTTCTTGACAATGACATCGCGGCCGCCGACGGCGGCCACGAGGTGCTTCGTCTTGACCCCGGTCGCGGCGAGCGTCTGGCGGATTGCATCGGCCACGATCTCGTGGTCCATGACCTCGCCTTCGACGATCGCCGTGTCGTTGAGCGGCGTGATGACGACCTTGGTCAGCTCCGGCGTCGCGCCGCTGTGGTCGATGACCACAGCCTTCACGAGCCCCGAGCCAACATCGAGTCCGACGGTGAGTTTCTTCCGGCCGAAGAGCGCCATGGGTCTGGGGGTTGCGCAGTGATGTTCATCCTCACGTCCCGCCCACGACGCTCGGCGTCGGGACAGATTGACCTGCCAGGGGCTGGCATATCTCCCTTCAAACGACCCGAGCCTCACGAGGTAACGCTCGTCGCTGGGAGCATGCGCGGTACGTGGGCCTACTTCGTGACAGGGTCGGCCCGCGCGGCGGGACACTGTAGGCGGACGTTCTGACCGGTTGCCCGATCAGTGCCCCGTGGCATGCCAGAGGGCGAACGGCATGCGGCGCGGCGTTGCCACGGTGGCGAGCGCCATCTGCACGGCGCAGCGGTCGTACGCCACCTCACTGTCCCCTCCCAGATGCACCGGCGAGGCAAGACTGTCGGCGACGAGCACGGCACCACGTACCCTCAGTTGGGCGTTGCGGGCGTCGAGCTCACCGCGCACGATGAGCACGCCGTCGAGATGCACGCTCCCCTGCAGGCGCAGCGATCCCCGCACGGTCAGCAGGCCGCGCCAGCGCGCGGGGCCCTGGATCACGACCTGCGGCCCGTCGAGAAACAGCGCATGCCATCCCGGTGATACCGGGAGGGGTGCCGGCAGCGAATCGCGGAGCAGGATCTGGCTGTGAGCGGCTACCGGTACCATAGCGACTGCCAACGACGGCTCGAGAGTGCCGGGCGCGGCGACGGCATCGGGCATGGCAGGCCACTCGACCGCAGGGGCCGGCCCGAGCGGTGATGCGGCCACCGGGGGGACATCCAGCGCCTCACGGTGCACACCGCAGGGCATGGCCGCCGTGGGCGTGTCCGTGCCGCTGACCGTGCTGGCGCCCTCTCCGGTCACCGCGCCAGCGGCGGTGAGCGCGGCCGGCAACGGGAGCGCCGGCGGCTCGAGCCACAGGGCCCGCAAGCGTCGACGCCCGGCCCGTTCCTCCACCACGGGGTGGAGTCGCGTGCCGCGCACTTCGAGCCAGGCGACCAGCGGATGGCTGCGCCGCCACGTGAGGTCATGCTGCACGCCATCGGGTTGTTCGATGGTCCGAGATACGGTGGCGCCCGGTGGCAGGATCCAAAGTGAGTCCGCACGCCAGCCACGTTGCGTGGCGGCCATGACCTCCTCCACCGCGAGCGTGACGCTTTCCGCCTGACGGCCGTGTCGTCCCGCACGATGACCGCGGAGTGCGCCACCGACGAAGGCCAATGCCAGCGTCGCACTGGCGCTGATGGCGACGATGACGAACGGCAGCACGTATCCGCGGCGATTCATGACGGCGGCCCTTTCGGCGGCGCTGCCCGGAGGGTGATCTCGACCGTAGCCGAGTCGATGGCCGGGCTCATGGCGTCGTGGAGACGCCGAGGCGCGCGCAGGGTGAGGCGCAGGAGTGCGACGGAATCGGGCAGTGTGGTTGCTACGCCCTGGGGCGTGAAGCCCTGGACCTGCATCCCCTGCTGGCTCGCCGGCAGAATGGGTCCGGCGACGGGCTGCGTCACGTCCCAGCCCGCCGCATCTCGGGTGCGACGGCCGATCCACCAGCGGGTTCCGCTCTGGTAGTGGCGATAGCGTACGGGTCGCCCGACGCCCAGCGGCATGCCTGGGACGAGCGAGGCCGTGGGGGCCGCGACCAGCGTCAGTCGCCATCGGGGGCGGAGCGCGGCGGACGGTGCGGGCCCGCAGGGTCCCACGCCCAACGCCGAAGGGGACTGCACGAGCGTGCCGGTTGATGGCGCGGGGGGTGCGAACGTCGGACCCGGCAGCGCCCACGCGGTAATGTCATCACCGGCGCGAATCGACCCCACCCAATCGCCGCCTGTGGCACCGTCGGGAGGTGCGACTTCCATTGTCGCGCCGTCGGGTACCTTGCAGAGGACCAGCAGGCCGAGTCGACTGCGAAACTCCAGCAGTGTATCGCTGAGCAGGTGGAGATCGGCGCTCCGCACGGCCTCGAGCTCTCGCGACATGATGAGTCGGGCGTGGCGCAGTTCGCGCAGGGTGGTCAGCCGAGCGCCCTGCGCGCGCCCGGTGCGCGCCACATGCAGCAGCAACGCCACCGCCAGCACGGCGACCAGCAGCGTGAGCGGCAGCGCCACCAGGAGTTCCACGAGGGTGGTGCCGCGGCGCGCCGGGCCATGTGCCCGCCTCGGGGTCCTCATTCGCAGAGCCCCGCGGTGGACACCGTGACCGAGCGCCCGGCACTCCAGCTGAGGGCCGAGGCCTGCCAGGTGGCCGCGACGTCGACGCGGTGGAGGGAATCGGCGACGAGGTGGGCCTCGTGGATCGACAGGCGGGGCCCCCAGTCGACCGATGAGAGCGCTGTCCCGCCGGCGCAGGCGTCGAGCTGCACGCGAGCACCGATCGTGGCTTCGGCCCGCTGGAGCTGATCTTCCAGGACGGCGGCATCGACCAGGGTTGCCGTCCCGGCCGCGCTCAGGAGCACGAGCGTGCTGCACACGGCAAGGAGCAGCAGTGCAACGCAGCATTCCACGAGCACGCGGCCGGTGCGACGTCGCGCGTGGCGTGGCGAGCAGCGTGGCGAGCAGCGTGGCTGCGGGGCCCGCGGACGGGCGATCAACGGAAGAGGCGTGTCGGGCATGGTGACAGGCTACGTCACCGAGCGCGATCCTCCGTCACCCGAACACTGCAGACAGGATCATTCCAACGCGGGCGGGCTTTCGGCTGGCACCGCCAGCAGGCCGCTGCGGTGGAGCGGAAGCAGGATGATGAACGCGGCACCGCCTTCCCTGGCACGCTGGACCCAGATCGTGCCGCCCAGATTCTCGATCGTACTGGCCACGATGGCGAGCCCGAGGCCAGTGCCCTTGCCGGGTTGCTTGGTGGAGAAGAACGGCTCGAAGATGCGCTCTTCGTCTTCCGGGGCGACGCCGGTGCCGGAGTCGGCGAGCACCACCTGCAGGAACCGTGGCGGCGACTCGGGGCGCGCCAGCCAGGCCAGCGCGCGACGGCTTGGCCGATGCGACCACCGCTGGCGCATTGGGTCGGTGCGTCGCTTCTCGATGGCATCGGTGAAGGCCGACACGTCGTTGATCCGCGACCGGACGACGATCTCACCTTCCCGATCCATGGCGTCGACCGCATTGAGCAGCAGGTTCACGAACACCTGCTCCAGATCGTGGCGCTCCGCGTACACCTTACCCTCGGGCGCCTCCAGCTCACAGTCGATGCGAAACCGTCGCGTGATCCCCTGGTCACCGAGCAACCGGATCACGTCGGTGATCACCTCATCGACGACGATCGGCTTGGGCGTCAGGCGCCGGGGGCGCGCATAGTCGAGCAGCCCGCGCATGATGCGGTCGATGCGCGTGATTTCCCGTTCCAGCGCGTCGAGCGGTTCGCTCGTCCCGCCCACGTGCCCGGTGCGCATCCGCAGCACGTGGGCGTAGTTGGCGATCGCCGAGACGGGGTTGCCGATCTCGTGGGAGATGCCGGCGGCGATGCGTCCCATGGTGGCCAGCTTTTCCACGCGCAGGCGCGTCTGGGTGGCAGCGTTCATCTGCTCGGTCATGCGGTTGATCGCGTTCGCGAGCTGGTTGAACTCCTCCGTGCCTGCCGGCGGCACCGTGTGGCCGGTATCGCCGCGGGCAATGGCGTCGGCCGCCCCCACGCATCGGGCGAGAGGTTCCTCGATGAGCTCCGCCACCTGCCGCTGCATGACGCTGGCGGACACCAGGGCCACGAGAAAGATGAGCAGGATGACGATCGGCCAGCGCACCGCGGCCGGCAACTGCTCGGTGAACCACATCGTGGTGATGATGGCAACGATGAGGCCACTGCTGGCCACCACCAGCACGCGCTGCAGCCGGTCGTGAATACTGGGTCGGGTCGATTCGCTCACGACGGGAGGATGCAGCGCGGCCCGGGTGTCGGCAACGGGCACACGGCAAAGGGGCCGGGCAGATGCCCGACCCCTCCCCCCAAGCAGTCCGGTGCGTCCCGAAACGGACCGATCCGCTCGATTCACGCGGTGGCGCTTACTTGCAGGTCGCGCCGCCCGGCTCACCCTCGGCCCGACCAGCCGGAGTCAACGCACCGACGAAGATGTTGCACTCGCTGTTCGGCAGGGTGGCGTGCGTGGCCGTGGCCGACCAGCCGTTCGCGGCGCCGGTGAACGTGAGCGTCACGTTGGCCGAGCCCACGGGCTGCGGGAAACCGACGTACGTGTTGTTGTCCGAGAAGTAGGCTTCAGCCGACGACGTCAGGTTCTTGAGGTCCGACTTCATGGCCGTGATGTACGCCTTGTTCTTCGTTTCCGAGAACTTCGGGATCGCGATCGCGGCGAGGATGCCGATGATGACGACGACGATGAGGAGTTCGATGAGGGTAAAACCCTTGCGCGTGCGCTTCATGATGCTGTCTCCGTTGGGGGTCGTTCGACGAAGCCGCTCCTGGTGGCGAACCTCGCGGCACCATCGCAAAGGGCAAATGCCTTGCCAGAGCGGCACGCACAATAGAACGCATTGCCATGCAACGACTTGCATCATTCCTATGCCGGCAGGGTCTATTCATTTCGCATGGCCTTTCGCAAGGATTCGTGCAAGCTGCAACGAGAACGGCACCGGGGCGGAATGCCACCGGTGCCGGGCTTGTGACAGCGGCGAGCGGGCCGTGATGGCCACGCCTGCAATCGTCGTCTATTGGCACGTGGGGCTCGAAGACACGCCGGCGCCCGAGGAAAGCGTACAGGTGATCCCCGGCACACCGGTATGGGTCGCCGCTGCCGTCCAGCTATCGGCGTCCCCCACGAAAGTCAGGGTCACTCCGGCCGATCCCTGCGGGACCACCAGCCCGTCGTAGGTGTGCTCGACCGCGAAGCGCGCTTCGGCCATGGTCGCCAGATTGTGCAGGTCCGACTGCATCGCTGCCAGAAAGGCGCGGCGCTTGGAATCGCCGAACCGCGGCATGGCGAGCAGCGCCAGCACGGAAATGATGGCCATCACGGCCAGGAGCTCGATGATGGTGAAGGCGCGGCGGGAGTGGTCGGTGGAGATTCGCATCAGGCGTCGCCGTACCGCGCCAATTTCCGGTACAGCGTCGACGGATCGATACCCAGCATGTCGGCCGCCCGGCTCTTGTTCCCCCCCTCGTTCTGCAGGACCCACTGGATGTAGGCCCGCTCGATGGCTTCCAGCGTCGGGGTCACCGGGGCACGCTCGCTCACCAGCGGTTCCGCCCGGCGGGCCGTGACCCGGTCGGGGAGCGCGTCGACATGGATGGTCCCACTGCTCGACAGGATGACCGCCCGCTCGAGGGCATTTTCCAGTTCGCGCACGTTGCCGGGCCAGGCATACGCCATCAAAGCATCGAGGGTCTCATCCGCCAGCGACTTGGGGTCGTCATTACGCAACTGGGCCGACCGCGCCAGGAAGCTTTCCGCCAGCAGGGGGATGTCCTCGGTGCGCTGCCGCAGCGGTGGCAGGTGAACCGCGATGACGTTCAGGCGATAGAAGAGGTCCGCCCGGAAGCTCCCCCGCTTGATCTCCTCTTCGAGGTCACGGTTGGTGGCGGCCAGCACCCGCGTGCTCACCGCCACCGACTCGGTAGCGCCGACCGGAATGACTTCGCGCTGCTGCAGGACACGCAGCAGCTTCACCTGCGTGGACGGCGTCGTCTCGCCGATCTCGTCGAGAAAGAAGGTGCCGTGATCGGCGGCGGCGAACAGACCGGTCTTGTCCTTCACGGCCCCCGTGAAGGAGCCCTTCACATGCCCGAAGAGCTCACTCTCCAGCAGCGACTCGGGCAGCGCGCCACAGTTGATGGACAGGAAACTGTGCTCCGCGCGGACGCTCAGTTCGTGGATGTAGCGGGCGATGACTTCCTTGCCGGTACCCGACTCGCCGGTGATGAGCACCGTGGAGTCCGTTGGCGCGACCGTCTCGGCGAGCCGCAGCACTTCGTTCCAGCTCTTGCTCCGTCCAACCGGGCGGCCGTTGGTGGTGCGATCGCGCCGCTTGATCTCCTGCTTGAGCACCTGATTCTCCACCCGCAGGCGACGATGCTCGGCGGCACGGCGCAGGATGGCGATCAGCTCGTCGTTGCGGAACGGCTTCTGGATGTAGTAGAACGCACCTTCGTTCACCGCCTGCATGGCCGACTGCAGGGTGGCCTGCGCCGTCATCAGGATGACCGGTACATCCGGATCGACCTGGCGTGCGGTGCTGAGCACCTGAACGCCACTCACATCCGGCATGCGCACGTCGGTGAGCACGATATCCGGGCGCAATTCGGGGAGCCGCTCGATGCCCTGGCGGCCTCCGTGAGCCGTGATGGGGATGAACCCCTCGGTCTTCAGGAGAATGCGCAGCGAGTCGAGGATCCCCGACTCGTCGTCCACGATGAGCACGCGCGGTGCGTCGGTGGGCAGGGGGGCGATCACGCAGCGACTCCAGTGAGGGGAGAACGGGTGGCAGGGAGGGAAAGCGGGAGCAGGATGGAAAACCGCGTCCCGCGCGGGAGCGCATCCACGAGCACGACGCCGCGGTGGGCTTCGACGGCCCGATGAACGACCGGCAACCCGAGGCCCGTCCCACCGGCCTTGCCCGAAACGAACGGTTCGAAGATCCGTTCGCGAAGCCCATCGGGAATGCCCGGCCCGTCGTCGGTCACCGTGATGGCGAGTAATTCGCCGGTGATCGCCGTCGACGAGCCGCTGCGGGCATCAGCCGGCCGGCGGTCCACCTCGACGAATACATGTCCCTCCTGCCCCACCGCCTGCACGGCGTTGAGCACCAGGTTGAACACGGCGCGATGCAGCAGATCCTCGTCCCCGTCGAGCCTCGGCAGATCGGGGGCGATATCGACCTGCACGGCGACGCCGGGCGCACGATCGGGGTGCGAGACCGCAAGCATGGCCGCGGTCTGGGCGATGGCGCCGACGTCGAGCGAGTCCAGTCGGCTCACACGGGTACGGGCGAAGTCGAGGAAGTCCGCCAGCAGGCGGCTCAACCGATCCGCCTCGCGAACGACCAGATCGTGCAGAATGCGCTCGTCCTCGTCGTCACCGTCAGCCGCGGGCGGCCGGCGGCGGGCAAGCTGTTCGGTGGCACTGCGAATCGACGCCAGCGGGTTGCGGATCTCGTGGGCCAGCGACGCACTCAGCTCGGCGACGGCCTGCAGGCGCTCGGCGCGGACATGCAGCGCCTGCAGCCGCTTGCTGTCCGAGATGTCCTGGAAGATGGCGGTGGCCGTGACGAGGCCGTCGGGGCGCGCGCCTTCGGCGATGGTCGTCGTGACCCCGATCTCCACCTCCTCGTCGCCGCGCGTGATGAGCCCCTCGGCGCGGGTCGTGCGCACCCGGTCGCGTGCGCTGCGCTCGAGGAGGGCGACCAGGCGTGGTGACACCGCCAAGAGCGAAGGCAGCACCGGACGCCCCGTGAACGATCGGAGATCGAGCCCCAGCAGCTCCGACGCGGCCGGGTTGGCGTAGAGCAGTCGCCCGTGGGCATCGACCGTCACGATGCCGGAACGAATGGTGCGCAGGATGTCTGCGGCTTCGAGCTGGACCTTCACCAGCTGCGCGGCCAACTCCTCGCGGCCCGCCCCGGTTTGCCGCAGGCGCAGCGCGACGTACCCCGATCCCACCGCCACCACCACGAACACCGCCACCTGCACGGTGATGCCGAGGTACGGAATCCCGGGGCGCAGCCAGACCACATCGGTGACGTACAGCACGCAGGCGGCTGTGGCGACGGTCAGTCCACCCCGGAACGGCAGCAGGAGCGCGGCGCTGGCGATGACGAGGATATAGAGGGCCGCGAACTGCGAGCTCCAGCCGCCGGTGATGTGCACCACGGCGGTCACGAGGAGCAGGTCCATGGCGCATTGCACACCATAGAACAGCCATCCGAGCGGGCGTCGTTCGATTTCCACGTACATGGCCGACACCACGGTGACCAGCGTCGAGGCCGCGAAGGCCAGCGTGGCGATCAGCGTGTCCGACGGCGCCGCTTTGTTCCAGACGAAGACGGCCGCGACGAGGATGGCGCAGGCGAGGGTGACACGTCCCAGCCACACCCAGCGCAGCATGCGCCGGGGGTCGAGCATCTCCTGGATGGGCTCGTGGGGGAACGCGGGGGTGTATCGCACGCCGAGGGTCGCGTCGCTGAGCGGAATCGGGAAGTTCGGGGTCGGGCAAAATGCAAGAGGCGCGGAATGCCTCGAGGTCTTGCAGATTGCACTACACTGACGAATCACCCATCTGTCCGTTTCCTTTCGGTCATGCTTTCCGACCCTCCGTTGTCCGCTGAACCAGATCTGACGTTCGGGACCATTTCGGTCCGGTTGCTGTTCGTCCTGTTTCTGGTGCTGCTCAATGCCTTCTTCGTCGCGGCCGAATTTGCGCTGGTCGCCGTGCGGCGCAGCCGCATCGATCAGATGGCCGCCGACGGCGACAGCAAGGCACTCGTCGTCCAGAAGGCGCTGGCGCAGCTCGACCGCTACATCTCCGGTACCCAGCTGGGCATCACCCTCGCGTCACTGGCGCTCGGCTGGATCGGCGAGCCCGCCGTGGCGGTGATCGTGGACAAGGCGCTGCGCCTGGTGGGGATCACGCCAGCGCCGGGCGCCGTGCACACCGGGGCGGGCATCGCCGTGGCGTTTCTCGTCATCACGTTCCTGCACATCGTGCTCGGCGAGCTCGCACCCAAGTCCATCGCGCTCGCCAAGCCGGAGTCGGTCAGCCGCTGGGTGGCACAGCCGCTGATGCTCTTCTCGCGCGCCATGTCGCCGTTCATCAGCTTCCTCAACGGCACGGCGAACCGCATGCTGGCGATGTTCGGCATCGAGCCGGCGTCCGAAGGGGGCCACGTGCACAGCCCCGAAGAACTCCGACTGCTCGTGATGCAGGCGCGCGCCCACGGCACGCTCGACGAGTCCGATTCGAAGATGCTTGCCGGCGTGTTCGACTTCCATAACAAGCGGGCGCTCGATGTCATGCGCCCACGCACGGACATGGTGGCCATCGCCGAGGACGTCGAGCGCGACGAACTGGCCGAGATCCTGCGGCGGGAACGGTACTCGCGATATCCGGTGTACCGGGACACGCCGGACGATATTGTCGGCGTGTTTCTGGCGAAGGACTTCTGGCTGGCCGAACATCCGGCGACGTTCGAGCTGCGCGAAGTGCTGCGTGAGCCCCTGTTCGTGCCGGCCACCCGCGCCGCCGAGCGGGTGCTCGACGATCTGCGTCGCACACGCGCGCACATGGCCGTGGTGCTCGACGAGTACGGCGGCACGGCGGGCATCGTGACGATGGAAGACCTGGTGGAGGAAGTGGTGGGCGACATCGCCGACGAATACGACCCGCTGTCGCGTGATGCGCTGCTGTTCGACGGCGTACTCGAACTGGCGGGCTCGATGTCGCTGGTGGACGTGCGCTCCGACCACAAGCTGCCCATCCCCGAAGGCGACTGGAGCACATTGGGCGGCTATGCCTTCGCCGCCCTTGGCCGCCTGCCGCGGGTCGGCGACCGGGTGAGCTATCCGGGCGGTGAGCTGGAGGTGGTGGCGATGGACGGACGACGCGTAGCGGCGCTGCGCGTGCACCGTCGTGCCGATCTCGTACCGGTGGAGGCATGATGGCGCGGATACGGTGGTGGGGTGGCGCCGTGGCGCTCGGCGCCGCGTTTGCGTGCGACGCCACGGCGGAGCAGGTGCCGCGCGCCGACGGCTCGGTCGTGCTCGCGATCGGACAGGACACAACTGGCCCGGCGGCACCGCCAGGCGCGCCCGCGGATGCGTTTCCGGCACCGTCTCGGCCCATTGCCGACATCGTCGCCCCGCGGTGGACGGCCGAGGCGCTGCGTGACGACGCTGGGGAGTTTGCGCGGGTGGTCCGCCTGGCCAGGATCGTGCGCGGCATGCGGGTGGCGGATATCGGCGCCGGCGACGGCTATTACGTGGCGCGCCTGTCACCGCTGGTCGGCGAGACGGGGCGCGTCTTCGGGCAGGACATCATGCCGGACTACCTTGCGCTGTTGCAGCGTCGCGTCCGACGAGACGGATTGGCGAACGTGCAGGTCGTGGCCGGCGATCCGCATGACCCCCGCCTGCCGGCGACGAGCGTCGATGTGGCGCTCATGATCCACATGTACCACGAGATCGCGCAGCCCTACGCGCTGCTCTGGAACCTCGCCACGGCGATGCGTCCCGGTGGCACACTCGTCATTCTCGATCTCGAGCGGCCCACCTACGGCCACGGCACGCCGCCGGACCTGCTGCGTTGCGAGTTGAAATCCGTGGGATACCGCGAACGGTCGTTCACCCGCACGGCGAGCGAGGAGTACGTGGCCATCTTCGTCGCGCCGGACAGCCTGTCCCGCCCCACGCCGGAGGCGATCATGGCCGCGCGCCGGCGGGCGCCCTGCCGGGCGCCCCGCGAATGACGAGCGCCTCCACCTCGCCTCAGCCGGCGGACGCCGACGCCCTCGACGTGGCGCCGGGGGTGCGCATCCCGGTGGCGGAGCTGGACATGCAGGCCATTGCCGCCGGTGGTCCCGGCGGGCAGCATGTGAATCGCAGCGCCACCCGCATCGCCCTGCAATGGAACGTGCGCACCTCGCGTGCCCTGCGCGACGAGCAACGGGCGCGCCTGCTCGACAAGCTGGCGTCGCGGCTCGATCGTGACGGCGCCGTGCGCATCGTGGCCGGCGAGTACCGCAGTCAGCAGCAGAACCGACGCGCGGCGCTCGACCGCCTGCGTCTGCTGGTGTCGCGGGCGCTGGTGGTGCCCCGCGTCCGCAAGGCGACCCGGCCGACGCGAGGCTCGGTGGAGCAGCGTCTCACCGAGAAGCGGCAGCGAGCACAGACCAAGCAGCAGCGCCGGCGCGACCACGACGACTGACGGCAGGGCCGACCGGCGGGGCCGATCGGCGGGGCCGCCGCAGGCCTCAGAACGCGATGATGTTGACGCCGGCGTAATACGTGACGAAGTCGGCGCGGCCGCGGGCCGGGACGGCCGGGCGGTCGTTCTCGAAGGCGCCGCGCACCAGGTCGTCAGTGAGGTAGCGCACGTCGTCATGGCGCAGGAAGCGGGCGCCCACGTCCAGCCGCACTGGCCGCTGGCCGTTGGTGAGGCGCAAGTAGGCCCCCACCGCCCCACCGTAGGCCCACACGGCATCGCTGGAATTGGTCGTGCTGGCAAACGGCGTGTTGGTGTTCTGCGAGCCTTCGACCGTGCTTTCGGTCCAGAACACGGAGAAGCCGCCCAGCGCCGTGGCATAGGGGGTGAACAGGCCGGTGGGGCCGAGCAACTGGGGGCCGGCCACCACGGAGACGATGTTGCTGGACGTGCGGAGGTCGAGCTGGATCAGGCCACCGGTGCCGGAGAGCGGAATGCGCCGTCGGCTGTTGGCGTAGGACACGAAGGAAAAGTCGCCACGCAGGTTGATGATATTGTTGCGGTCGAGCGATCCGAGGACGTACCCGCCCAGGCCGAACCCATTGTTGGTGTTACGGGCGAAGTCGCCCCTGGGCTCGGTGACCTGGAGGTGCAGGCCGACGGATCCTCGCCCCGAGGGGGCGCCAATGGGCGTAGATTGGGCCGTCAGGTGCGACGGCGCGGAGAGCAGCGGGGCCGCCGCCAGGGCGGCCGACAGGATGATTGGGCGCATGCCTGTACTACGCGCGGCGAACCCGGTTGTGTCACCGGGGTGGCCCGCCAGCGCCCCGGGGGCGTCACATTCCGCAACGTGAACGCGCCTACACCTTGAATCCCGAACTTTGATTTCGTATTTGTTGGGGCTGTCATGATGCCCATGCGCCGCCGCCGCCCGTTTCTTCTGGTGCTCCTCATGGGGGTGCTGGTCGCGGCGTGGCGGCCCGCGCTGGCGGCGGACGCGGTTGCGCAACCATTCGCCGGACTGACGGCCACGAACGCACCAGAAGCCGCCGTCGGGGAGGCCGCGCGCACACCGGCCTTGCGCGGTCGCGCGACCCTGCCAGTCTGGTCTCGTCGGGTACCGGCCGTCGACCTGAGTAGCGCCTCGCGCGCCCGGCAGTGGTCGTGGCACCGTGGGGTATCTCGCCGGGGTGGGCGCAACGCCGAGGCCACTCTTTCGGCCTCGGCGCTCCCGGGAAGCATTCTGCCCTGCGCGACGTTCGCTCGGTTGGATGCTCGTGGCGGCCGGTGTGTCCCGAAGGTCAGGGCCACCGGCATCGCCCGTGGGGCGGCTTCTCCGCGCGCCCCGCCATCGCTCGACTGAATCCTGCATTTTCGGTTTCGTCGCGTACCCGTCGTCAGGCGGCGTACATGGCGCGTGGGTCCGTGTCTCGGCACGACGCCACGCGTCCCGGCCATTTCTCTGTCATTTGACCCGCGCGCATGTCCGCACAGGCTACTCGCGTCAATCAACTTGTCGCCGCCGCCCTCGGCCTGGAAGTCGACCAGGCCCGCTGGCGCGTCCTCACGCGCCAGATCGCGGCCGAAGCCCCGCTCGCCGAGCGCGTCCGGTCGATCGGCGGCGCCGTCGATGTCGGCTATCTCGATCGCACGCTGACCACCAAGGAGTTGCGCAGCGCGCTGCAGGAACGACAGCTCCCGCTCGTGCTGCTCGGCACCAACGGGCTCGATGCCGTCGTGGTCTGGCGTACCGAGGACGACACCCTCCAGGTCCGCGCCATTGCCCGCGACGGGCTCGAAGAGGTCATCACGGCTGCCGCCGACGACACGCTGGCGGAACTGCTGATGCAGCGGACCGGCGCCTCCGCGAAGGTGACGGCGCTGGCGCCGATGGCGCTGCGGCCGGCGACCAGTGCCCGCGGTGATTCCCTTCCGCACAGCCCGGTCGGGCCGACGTACGATGGCGACGATGGCGATGCGCATCTGTCGCCGATCGATCGCACCTTCGCGTTGCTCGCCCGCGAACGACGCGAAATCCTGACCGTCTTCTTCTACGCGACGTTGGCGGGCGCGCTGAGCCTCATCCTGCCGCTGGCGGTGGGCGGCATCGTGCAGCTGGTGCAGGGGCGCCTGTTCCTGCAGCCGGTGATCGTGCTGATCACCTTCGTGATCCTCGGCACCGTGGTGTCCGGCGTGATTCAAGTCGGCATCCTCAAGGTGGTGGAGCGCATCCAGCAACGCGTCTTCGCCCGCATGGCGCTGGAGTTCGCCTTCCGGGTGCCGCGCATCAAGTATGCGGCCTCGCTGGAATCGAATCTGCCCGAGACGATGAACCGGCTGTTCGAAGCGGTCGCCATCCAGAAGGGCATCCAGAAGTTGCTCATCGACGTGCCGACCGCGCTGCTGACGGTGGCGTTCGGGCTCATTCTCCTCACGGTGTACAGCCCGTGGTTCTCGGTGTTCGCGGTGGTGGTGGTCTTTCTCCTCTACCTCATCATCCGCTGGACGGGGCCGGAAGGTCTTCGCACGTCGATCGTCGAATCGAAGTACAAGTACAAGGCTGTGCACTGGCTCGAGGAGCTGGCCCGCGCGTTCCACGCCTTCAAGTATGCCGGCGACTCCACGCTCCCCGTGGAGCGCATGGACGACGTCATCACCGGCTACCTCAAGTACCGCAAGAAGCACTTTGCGGTGCTCATCAAGCAGACGATCGCCCTGATCGGGTTCAAGACGTTCATCACCGCAGCCGTCCTGGTGCTGGGGGCCACGCTGGTGCAGACCAACCGGCTGCTGCTTGGCCAGTTCGTCGCGGCCGAAGTGGTAATCGTACTGGTGCTGGTGGGCGTGGAGAAACTCATCACCAGCCTGGCCACCGTCTATGACGTGCTCACGTCGGTCGACAAGGCGGGTCACGTGACCGACCTCCCGTTGGAAGCGCGCGGTGGGCTCGCTCCGGTGCACAAGCCGGGGGTCGGCATCAGCATCGATACGCGCGATCTCGCGTACCGGTATCCCGGTGCCGCGTCGGCCACGGTCGACGGCATTTCGGTGCGCATCGAGCCCGGCCAGCGCGTGGCGCTCATGGGTTTCGACGGCTCCGGCCGTAGTACGCTGCTCAAGCTGCTGGGCGGCGTGATCGACGACTACGACGGCACGATCCGGTACGACGGCGTGACCCTGCGTGATCTCGACCGGCCCGCCGTGCGGGCCCGCGTCGGCCAGATGCTGTCATGGACCGACCTCTTCGACGGCACCATCGAGGAGAACATCTCGGTGGGCCGTGCACACATCACCCCGCTCGAGGTGCGCAAGGCGCTCGACCTCCTGCAGCTGACCGACGAGATCCAGCAGCTGCCGCAGGGCATCCAGACGGAACTCACCAACGGTGGGCGGTCGCTCCCCTCGCACCTGTCGAGCAAGCTGCTCATCGCCCAGGGCATCGTGGGCAACCCGCGGCTCGTCGTGTTCGACGACTTCTTCCAGAATCTCGACGCCGCCTCACGCTCGCTCATCATCCGCATGCTCACCGACCGGACGCACCCGTGGACGGTTCTGGCCGTGTCCCACGATCCGCAGCTGCTCGCGGCCTTCGACCGCATCCTCGTGATCGACAACGGCCGCCTCGTGCGCGATGGCTCGTTCGAGGAGCTGCGTCGTGACCCGCTGTGCCGGAACCTGTTGCACGATTCCCTCGGTCTCACGGGGGCCTGACCCATGGCCAATTCCGATATCGATATCGAGCGCGAGCTCAAGCACCTGCCCCTCGAGACCACGACCCTGCTCGGCAAGGCCGATACGGGCCGCATCGTGGCCCGGTGGCTCATCGGCATCCTGATCGCCGTGGTGATCATCCTGTTCCTGCCGTGGCAGCAGAACGTGCAGGGCAACGGCATCGTCACGGCCCTCAGTCCTTCGGATCGTCCGCAGCAGCTGCAGAGCCGCATCGACGGGCGCATCGAGGAGTGGTACGTCCAGGAAGGGCAGTTCGTGAAGCAGGGCGACACCATCGTGCGCATCTCGGAGATCAAGGAGGACTACCTCAACCCGAATGTGCTCGCGCTCACCAGCGCCCAGCAGTCGGCCAAGGAAACCGCCATCAGCGAGAAGCTCAACAAGGCGGCGGCCCTTGCGCTGCAGATCGATCAGCTGGAGCAGCAGCGGGAGTTCAAGCTGCAGCAGACGCAGAACAAGGTGTTGCAGTACCAGGCCGAAGTGCGGCAGGCGACGCTCGAGGACTCGGTGGCCCGTGACCAGCTCCGGCGGCGTGAGCGGCTGTTCCGCGACTCGCTCGGGCTGGTCTCGGTGAACGATCTGCAGACCTTCCAGGTCCGCGCGCAGTCGGCCGCGGCCAAGCTCATCGAGAAGCAGCAGATGCTGGCCATCACCGAGACCGACCTGTCCAGCATCCCGGTGGAGTACGGCGAGAAGATCGCCAAGGCCCGGTCCGATCGGGCCGCGACTCTTTCGGAGGTCAGCGAAGGCCGCTCCGAAGTGGCCAAGCTGCGCGACAAGGTCGGGGCGATCGCGGTGCGCAACACCTTTTACGTGATCGAGGCGCCACAGGACGGCTATGTGGTGCGGGCGTCGGCCACGGGCCAGGGGCAGATCGTGAAGGCGGGCGCGCCGGTGGTCACGCTGCAGCCGGCGCGGCCGAGCAAGGCGGTCGAGCTGTACGTGAAGCCGATGGACGTCGCGCTGCTCAAGCCGGGGCGTCACGTGCGCGTCTTCTTCGACGGCTGGCCGGCGCTGCAGATCTCCGGCTGGCCGCAGGTGGCCGTCGGCACGTTCGGCGCCTCGGTGGCGGTGATCGACCAGTTCCCGAGCGCCGACGGGCGGTTCCGCGTGCTGCTGGTGCCCGATACGACGCACGATGAGCCGTGGCCCGCGCAGTTGCGCCTTGGCACGGGCGCCGAAGGCTGGGCCATGCTCGACAACGTGACGGTGGGCTGGGAAATCTGGCGTCAGCTCAACGGCTTCCCGCTCTCCATCAAGGCCGGAGATGCCCCGCCGGGCGATCTCGTGGCCGGCGACAAGGGCGGCGACAAGGATGGCGGAGGCAAGAAGTGACGCGCAGCCGCCGGGCCATCGTGCTGGGGTGGGCGGTCGTCGGCGCGCTTGGCGTGTCCGGCACCGTGCAGGCCCAGGAGCGCTCGCGACTCGACAGCGTCATGATCCGCACGAGTGCGCTCATCGGCACCCGTGTCGACACGAGTGGGGCGCCGTTCGCCTTCCCCGCATTCGTCGATCTCGTGCTCGCCAACCATCCGGTGGCCCAGCAGGCGCGTCTGGTGGCCGAACAGGCGCGCGCCGAGCTGCGCACCGCGTGGGGCGCCTTCGACCCCAAGCTTACCGCCACCTGGGACCAGAAGCGGATTGGCGGCACGGAGTACTTCAACTACTTCGACGCCGCCATGAAGATTCCGCTGCCCATCGGTGCCGACGTCACGCTGGCGTTCGACCGCACCATGGGCCGGTTCTTCAATCCGGACCGGCGCACCGTCGGCAACGGCACCTTCTCGGCCGGCGTCTCCATTCCGCTCGGCCAGCGCATCATCACCGACGAGCGCCGCACGGCGCTACAGTTGGCGCGTGCCGCGCGCGATGCCGGCGAGGCGGAGCGCGTCGCGATCCTCAACAAGCTGCTCTTCTCCGCCGCCAAGGACTACGGCACCTGGTACGAAGCGTGGCGGCGGCGGGCCATCGCGCAGGAGGGCGAGGCGCTCGCCACCTTCCGCCTGCAGGCCGTCCGTGCCCGCGTGACCAACGGAGAGAGTGCGCCCATCGACACGGTGGAAGCGCTCCTCGAGCAGCAGCGACGCGAGGTCACGCTTTTCGAGACCGAAGCGGCGTTCTATGTCGCCACGCTCAACCTCACGGCGTACCTGTGGGACGCCGAAGGGCGCGCCGCGCCGCTCCCGGGTGAGGTGCGCCCGGTCCTGCTGGGCATCGAACGCGGTGGGCTCGACTCCACGCGGCTCGCCTCGCTGCTGCAGACGGCGACGACCCGCAACCCCGACCTGCTCAAGGTGCAGGCCAAGGTGCAGCAGGCCGAGGCGGACCGCCTGTTCGCCACGCAGGGGCTGCTGCCGTTCGCGGAGGCCAAGCTCGCGGGGCTGGGCGAACGCGGCAACACCGAGGAGTTCTTCGATCGGGCGCGCCTTGATGAGAACTACAAGGCCGGCCTCGTGGTCGCCTCGCCGCTGCTGTTCCTCAAGGAGCGGGGCAAGTTCGGCTCGACCGGCGCCAAGCTCGAATTCCAGCAGTTCGAGCGCGACCGGTTGCGACGGGACGTGGAGTTCGACGTGCGGGCGGCGATCTTCGATCTCGCCAACCTCGACCGACTGCTGGTGCGGCAGACCGCCAACGTGCGTAACGCCCGTCTGCTGCGCGATGCCGAACAGATCCGTTTCGAGAACGGCGAAAGCACCCTGCTCATCCTCAACCTGCGCGAACGGCTCGTGCTCGACGAAGCGGCCAAACTCGCGGCGCTCGAGGCCAAGGTCGCGTCGGCCCGCGGGGCCCTGGCCCTTGCCACCGGCGACCGGACATTGCTCACCATCGGACGCTAACTTATCGCCATGGCCAACGAACAGTTCTGGGATGACGCCGGGGAAGAGATCGACGACGCCCTGCTCGACGAGGAGTTTCCGCTGGGCGACGGCGTCGCCGACCTCTCGGGCGAGGTACACTGCCCGTATTGCGGGGAAGCGGTGGAGATCACCCTCGATCCCGGCTCAGGCGCGAACCAGCAGTACGTCGAGGACTGCCAGGTCTGCTGTCGCCCGTGGGTGGTGTCGGTGAGCTACGACGAGGACGGGACGGCGCATGTGTATGTCGATCCCAGTGACGACGTCGACGGATACGATGACTGACAGCCGCGTGCCGGCCGCCGCTGACGTGCGGGCGCTGCTGGGCGAGGCGCTGCAGCGCCCGGCCCAGGAGGGCGCGCGGCTGATGGCCCTGCACTGGCTGTACCAGCTGGCCGAGGCCCGCGAGGCATGGAAGCAGTTCGCCGGCAGTCCCGACGCGGGCGGCCACGCCTACGAGGCGGCGGAATCGGGATCCGGCCCGGCGAGTGAGACGCTGCACCGGGCCCGGGTGGCGCTCCGGCGCCTCCGGGCCACCCTGCGCGAAAACGACCGGGTGCTCGACAATGTGGTGGACCGTCGCGTCGCCCGCGCGTTGCGGAGCCTGGGGCGGGCCACCAATGCCCCGCGCGACCGCGACGTGCAGCGGGCCTGGCTCGAGTCGGAGCAGGAACTCCTGCCGATGGCGGCGCAGCAGGAGGCGCGCCTGCTGCGGGCGCGCCTCGACGACGACGCCCCCGTGTCGCTGCGCGCGGTCGAGGAGGCGTTTGTCCGCCACTTCGATCCCGTGGTCGACGTGCTCACGGCGCGCCTCGGCAGCTATCGGCTGCTGCAGCGTATCGGCATGGAGAGCGCGCCCCTGCCGTTTGCACGCCACGTGGCCGCGCGACTCGTGCGCGGCGGGGTCCGCCTCCGGCGCGATCTCGAGCGGGGGGCCGACGTGGGTGCGCAGGAGGCGCTGCACCGCGTACGCATCCGGCTCAAGCGCCAGCGGGCGCTGCTGGCGCCGTTCGCGCGGTCCCGCCCGGCATTGGGCGCGTGGTTCGACGTGGCCACTCGTGGCCAGGATCTGCTGGGCAACATGCGGGACGCCGACCTGCTCGCCCGCCGGGCGCGCAAGGCGAAGCTCCCGGCGCTGGAGCAGGCGTTGCGCGACATCGTGCTCTCACACCACGCCGCGTTCGCTGGCGACTGGTGCGCACGCCTGGAGGAGACGCTGCAGGTGCTCGACGCGGCGGCGGCGGCGCTCCGCGCCGAAGGTTCGCCACGGTCGGCGTCGGGGCTGCCCATGGAGATCGAACGCAAGTTTCTGCTGCGTGCCTGCCCGCCGGAAGCGCGGGCGCTCCCCCCCGTCCGCATCGAGCAGGGGTGGATTCCCGGCACCGCGCTGCGCGAACGCCTGCGCCGGAGTGTGGCCCCCGACGGCACGGTGTCCTGCTGGCGCACCGTCAAGCTCGGCCCGGCCGAAGCGCGCATCGAAGTGGAAGAGGCCACCACGCCGGAGCTGTTCGAGGCCATGTGGCCGCTCACCCGATCCGCCCGGGTGCGCAAGGTGCGGCATGTGCTCGCCGACGGCGCGCGCACGTGGGAGATCGACGTATTCCTCGACCGCGACCTGGTACTGGCCGAAGTGGAGCTCGGCCACCTGGACGAGGCCGTGGTGCTGCCGGCGTGGCTGGCTCCGTACGTGGAGCGCGACGTGACCGGAGAGCCGGCGTACTTCAACGCCGTGCTCGCGCGGGCCGAAGGCTGAATGTGTCGCGCCGCCACGTGAGCGTCCACGGCCGATGCTGATTTCGCTCGCCCCGTTGCGCGACCGCCGCGAGCGCGTGGTGGGCTATGCCGTGAGCGGTTATCCCGACGCCGCCGATGGCACCCTGGGGCCGGACGACGAGGCCCGACGCCTTCTCGACTTCGTGCCGTCGCTCACGCGCCTCGCCGCCCGCAGCTTGGTCGTGCCGGTCACCCCGGCCCTGGTGCGCGACGGCGCCATCACCCGCTTCGCCTCGCTCGATGCCGTCTGGCTGATTGCCACCGAGGCGCTCGATGATGCGGCCACTCGGCGGGCGGTCGATCGGCTGATCGGGGCCGGCTTCCACTTTGCCCTGCAGGGATTTCCCGAAGGGGATCCCCTGCCCCCGTCATTGGCGGGGAGCACGATCGTGCTCGACGCGGCGCGGACGCCGCCAAGTGTGCTCGAGGGGCGCGTGCGTCTCCTTACGCAGGCCGGCCTGCGGCCCATGGTACGCGGTGTGGACGATCGCGTCACCCGGCAACGGGTGCTGGCCACCGGCGTGCCGCTCTACAGCGGCCGGCAACTCACGCGTGGCGCCGGCGTCGCGCCCGATCGCACAACCGAAGACAGCATCATCCGGGCGATCACCATGCTGGCCGCCTTCGCCGATGGCCGTCCGCCCGACTCGGGCTTCGACGCGTTCGTTCGCGACGATCCGCACGTGGCGGCGTCGCTGCTCAAGGCGATGGCGTCGGCGTCGCTGGGCGTGCGCGGACCGCGCTCGGTCACGCACGCCATGACCATGCTGGGGCGGGAGGCGATCATGGACCGACTGGTGGCCGTGACGGCGCGCCTGATCGGCGAGGCGGCCAACGATGCCGAACTGGCCTTCGCCGCGCTGCGCCGGGCGCGTGTCTGCGAGCGCGTGGGCGTGGCCCTCGACACGGCCCCGCATCCCCGCGCCCGGGTCGTGGCGGGGCTGTTGTCCACGCTCGAATTCGCGCTGGGGTCGCCGGCCGCCGTGCTGGCGCAGCGGCTCACGCTGCCGCCCCTGCTCAAGGATGTGCTGGTGGAGCGCGACCAGCTGCTCGGCCAGTTGCTCGACGTGGTCGACGCCATGGAAGACGGGTGGTGGGACGACATGGTCGCGCGTTCGAATCGACTCGGGATCCGCCCCCGCGTGGTGGCCGACGCCTGGCTCGAGGGCTGGCGCGCCGCCCGCGACGAACTGGGACTGTCGCGGGCCGACTTCGCCTGAGCGAACAGAGCCCCGCTGATCGGTGCCTCGCGGGGACGCTACATTTCGCGCATGACGGAGACTGCCCGGGAGTACCTGGTGAACCGCTTTCGCACCGATGCGGTGGCGCTGCGCGAACGTGCCGACCACATGGCCCGCGGTGCGAAGGTGGCGGGGCCTGACGCCGCGACGTCACGTCGCATGGCCGAGGCCTGCGACGAAGTGGCCACGATGGTGCACGCGCTGTCGAGCAACGGGGAAGCCCAGGCCGCCGTCGATGCGCTGCTCGCGCTGGTGCCACTGCTGGAACAGCGCGCTCAGGCCCACGCTGCCGCTCCCGCAGTGCGGTCGGTGTATCAGGGCGCGGCCACCCGCATTCGGGAAGTGCACGAGGCGGAGCAGCGCAGTCTCGACGCGTTGACGGCCGCGCCGGACGACGACGAGTCCGAGCCGCCGAGCACGCCCGAGGAGTTCGGTGACGAAGAACTCGACGACGACGACCTCGACGCGGAGCCGCGCGACCGATGAGTCGGGGCCCCGCGCGCCACGAAGCGGACGACGACGAATCGGCCCCACACGGCAAGGTCCGCCTCGACAAGTGGCTCTGGGCCGCGCGCTTCTTCAAGACACGCGCCCTGGCCGCCGAGGCCATCGATGGCGGCAAGGTCGATGTGAACGGCGACCGCGCCAAGCGGGCCAAGATGATCCAGGCCGGTGATGAAGTGCGCCTCCGGCAGGGACCGGTGGAATGGGTGCTGCAGGTACGCGACGTGGCCGGACGACGGGGCTCGGCCGAAGTCGCACGGCAGCTCTACGAGGAAACCGCCGACGGTCGGCGCAAGCGGGACCTCGTGACGGAGCAACTGCGGTCCATGCCCACCGCGTTTTCCCATGGAGACAGCCGCCCAGGTAAGCGCGACCGTCGAGCGCTGCGTCGCCTCAAGGGCGACGAGAACTTCTGACCACCACTTCGGTCCGCGCGTCCTTCAAGTACATTCCGGAAGGTCTCTGATCCACGGCACGCGGCGCAGTGTGCCGGGCGCGGTTGTGACTCCCCACTCAATCCTGCCTCCCGCATGCGGATCCTCGTCATCGAAGACGATCGGCTGCTCGCCGATCTGATGCGTCAAGTGCTCCTGGACGACGGGTACGAAGTCGACGTGGCCGCGTCGGCTGAAGCCGGTCATGCTTCCACGGTGGCGCACCCGTACGACGCGATCGTACTCGACCTCGAACTCCCAGACCGGAACGGCCTCGCGTTGCTGCAGGAGATGCGGCGCGAAGGGGCCGTGACGCCCATCGTCGTGGCGACGGCGCACGATACCACGGCCGACGTGGTGCGGGCGCTCGATGCGGGGGCCGACGACTACCTCCAGAAGCCGTTCGCCAACGAGGTGCTGGCGGCGCGCGTGCGTGCCGCCATCCGGCGCGGTGGCGCCCGGTCGATGGAGAAGGTGCAGGTCGGTGATCTGTCGCTGCATCGCGTGCAGCACGAGGTGCACTGCCACGGCACCCCGGTGACCCTCACCGCCCGGCAGTATGCGCTGCTCGAATTCCTCGCCATGCGCGTCGGCGAAACGGTCACCCGCCCGATGCTGCTCGAATACGTCTGGCACCTGCAGTTCGATCCCGGGTCGAACGTCGTCGACGTGCATGTCGCGCAGCTGCGCAAGCGCCTGCGCGAAGCCGGCAGCACGGTCGATATCCGCACCGTACGGGGCGAGGGTTACTCGCTCGACGTCGCGCCCGTGTCCTGAGTCGGCTCCGCCGACGGCTCCCGTCGTGATGCCTCCGCGGCAAGGTGCGCCAGCACCAGGCGCACGATCGCCGCGGGCGCGTCGGTGGCGGCACTGTGTTGCACCGCGCACCGAGCGCGCGCCGCCGTGACCGCGGCGGCACCACCGTCCGTCGGTCCGGCCACCACCAGACGCGGCGCGCCATCGGCGAGCCCCTTCGCCAGCTCCGCCGGACGGCTCGCCAGGCGCGTGTGGACGCCAGCCTCGCGCAGCGCGGCATCGAGATTCGTCCGCCATGTGCGATCACCGGCGTAGACCACCACCACCGCACGCGCGGGGCGCGCCGGTGCGGTCACGGAACGGCGGCGATGGCGGAGACCTCCACCAGGATGCCCCGTAGCGACGCACCGACCACGGCGCGCGTGGGATAGGGCGGCGAGAAGACCGTGCGGTACACCGCGTCGAAGGTGCCCCAGTCCTTCTCGTCGGCCAGATACACCGTGACGCTCACGACGTCGGCAAGCGTGGCACCGCCGGCGCGCACGATGCGCTCCAGATTGGCGAGGGTGACGCGCGTCTGCTCCTCCACGGTGGTCCCCGCGATCTGGCCCGTGGCCGGATCGCGCGGTGTCTGCCCCGACACGAACAGCAGCCGCGCGCCATTTGCGGTGCGTACGCCGGGAGAGTAGGCTCCCGCAGGGGGTGGCAGGTCCGGCAGCACCACGGGCGTCCATTGGCGCTCGGTGTTCGGATCGGTCGGCTCGGCGGGTGACATCTTTTGGCGGATTGGAGGCGGGACAGTGGCAACGTATCTCGAACAGCTCGAGACACCGGCACCGGTCGTGGACATGGACCGGCTTGCCCACAATCTGGACCGCATGGCCGCCTACGCCACCCTCCACGGCCTGCGACTGCGCCCGCATGTGAAGACGCACAAGTCACCGCGCATCGCTGCCGAGCAGTTGCGGCTGGGGGCGGTGGGCCTCACCTGCGCCACCCTGCGCGAGGCCGAAGTGATGGCCACCGTCTGCGACGATCTCCTGGTGGCCTATCCGCCCGTGGGCGCGGCCCGCCTCGAACGCCTCGCCCGCCTGCCGGCTGACGTACGCGTGAGCGTCGCCGCCGACGATGCCAACGCACTCGATGCGCTGTCGGTGGCCGCCCGACTCGGACATCGCACCATCGACGTGCTGGTGGAGCTCGACCTCGGCATGCACCGCGTGGGGGTGACCTCACCAGAGAAGGCCGTCGCGCTGGCCCGCCATATCGAGCGGTCGCCGGGGCTGCGTTTTGCCGGCGTCCAGTTCTATCCGGGACACATCCGGGCACCCGTCCGGGAGCAGGACAGTGCCGTCATCCAGCTTCGGCGCGACCTCGGCGTGTACCTGGACGCGCTCACCGGTGCCGGCCTCGAGCCGCCGGTGGTCAGTGGCGGGTCCACGCCCGCCGCGTGGCGCATGCACGAAGTGGCGGGGGTGTCCGAAGTGCGCCCCGGCACCTACGTGTACAACGATCGCACCACGGCGCAGATCGGTGCCTGCGACTGGGAAGACTGTGCACTCACCGTGCTCGCCACCGTGGTGAGCGTGGCGGTGAAGGGGCAGGCGGTGGTCGATGCCGGCACCAAGGCGTTGGGGCGCGAGCCGCTGCGCGCCGAGGGCGAAGGCTACGGGGCGTTGCTCGACCACCCCGAGGTCGTGGTCTCGCGCATGTCCGAGGAGCACGGCATTCTCGACCTGTCGAAGACCTCATGGCGTCCGCGGCTCGGCGATCAGGTGCGCATCGTGCCCAATCACGTGTGCATCGTGGTGCACCTTTTCGACGAGATCATCGGGGTGCGTGGCCATGCCGTGGAAACCACCTGGCCCGTGGCCGCGCGCGGTCGCGGGGCCAACCTCGAACTCGAACCGGTACCGAGCCGGCCCCGCGCCGTCTAGCGGGCCGACTCGCGCGCGATCGGTGCGTACCGCCCGCGCGTGAGCGCGAGCAGGTCGTCGGGGGCAAGCGCCAGTTCGAGCCCGCGGCGCCCTGCGCTCACATGCACCCGCGTGTGACGCGTGGCGCTGTCGTCGACCACCACCGGCAGCGGCTTCTTCTGGGCGAGCGGGCTGATGCCGCCCACGATGTACCCGGTGGCCCGCTCCGCCGCCCCCTGCTCCGCCATCTTCGCCCTGCGCCCCCCCAGGGCGTCGGCCACCGCCTTGAGGTCGAGCATGCGATGCACCGGCACCACGGCGCAGCCCAGCCCCACCCCGTCCACTTCCACCACCAGCGTCTTGAACACCGTCTCGGGGGCCAGCCCCAGCACCTCCGCCGCCTCGAGGCCGTAGGACGCGGCGGCCGGATCATGCGCGTAGGACAGCACCTCGTGGGCGATGCCGGCCTTGCGGACGAGCAGGATGGCAGGAGTCATGACAGGGCAGTCTATCGCCGTCACCGGTCGCGTGCAGCGAGCCCGGGCCGCCGCCGCGCTAGATTGCCCGCGTCCCATGTCATCGCCCCGCCGCATCCTGCTCGTGGACGCCGACGCGTTCTTCGTGGCCGTGGCCCGCCAGGAGGACCCGGAGGGCGCGGGCCGCGCCCGTCTGCTGATCGTGGGCGGGCGGCCCGGGTCCCGTGGCGTCGTGTGCAGCGCCTCGTACGAATGCCGGGCCTTCGGTGTGCGCTCCGCGATGCCGATCGCCCGCGCGCTGACGCTCTGTCCCGAGGCCATGTGCGTCCCGGTTCCTCGGCAGGCGTGCAGCCGGCGGAGCCGGGAGATTCAGGCCGTGCTGGGCCGCTTTGCCCCCGTAGTGCAGGCGTCGAGCATCGACGAGTGGTACTGCGACCTTGGCGGCACCGAAGTGCTGTACGGGCACGAGTCGCTACGGGCGACGGCCCACCGCATCCGGGAGGCCGTACACGAGGCCACCGGCCTGCAGGTGTCCATCGGCGGCGGCACGTCGCGCCTGCTGGCCAAGATGGCCGTGGAGGTGGCCAAGCCGAAGCCCGGGACCGGTGCCGATGGCGTGCACTGCGTGGCCCCGGGCGACGAAGCCGCGTTCCTGGCCCGCTTCCGGCTCGCCGACCTCCCGATGGTGGGGCCCCGGATGGCCGAGCGACTTGAGCGGATGGGACTCGTGACCGTGCAGGAAGCGCAGGCGTGGAGCGAGGCCGACCTCGTGCGTCGGTTGGGCGAGCGAGCTGGCCAGTGGCTGGCGCAGCGGGTTCGGGGGATCGACGAGAGCGTGGTGACGCCCCGTGACCGTCAGAAGCAGGTCAGCCGGGAAGACACCTTCGCCCACAACCTCGACGACGACGACACCTTGGAGCGGGAGCTGCTGCGGCTTGCCGTCCGGGTCAGCGCCGACCTGCGCCGGCAGGCGCTGCGGGCACGCACCGTAACCGTGAAGATCCGGGATGCCGACTTCCGGACGCGGTCGGCCCAGCGCACCCTGGACAGCTTCATAGAGTCGGAGCGCTCGGTGGCCGCCGCCGCCCGCCCCCTGCTCCACCAGCTGCGTGGCCGGCGCCGGGTGCCAGTCCGACTGCTCGGCATCGCCCTGTCCCACTTCGACGACGAGCCCACCCCAGGTAGCTCGGCCACACAGCTCGGACTCTTTGCGAATCCGGTCCCCAAACCGCCTCCGCTCGACCAGCCCCGGGAATCTCCGCGGGATCAGGCCCTGACGCGGGCACTGGATCGCATCCGCGATCGTTATGGCTCCCAGGCGATCGTTCCGGCCCGGTTGGTCGATTCCGGCGAGGATACGGGCCCAAGGGTGGAAGAATGAACCGTCCCCCCTTAGCTTGCGCGTGCTGCGGTCGGTACCCGTTCCGACCCTCCTCTTTACCTGTCAGGGTGTCCTTCGGAGTTCTTCATGAGTGCTTCTCAGTACGATCCGAACAAGCTGGGTTGGGGCGCGGCCATCGTCACGTGCGTGTTCACGGCGGCCCTCGGCTTTGGCGCGTACACGATCCACAAGAACACGTATCGGCACCCGCGCGATCCGATGAACCAGCAGGTGTACTACGAGCGCGACAAGGGCGGTCACAGTGCCGGCGCCGGGGACCATGGCGCCGCCGGCGGTGAGCATGGCGAAGCGGCAGGTGCTGAGCACAAGGAAGCCGCGCCCGCCGAGAAGCACTGAGCCCGTCGCGCCGTTGCGCGAACAGGGTTATACGAAAGGGCGCCGACTGCGGTCGGCGTTTTTTTGTGCCCCATCTAAACCATAGTCTCACTCAATGGCAAGGCTCTTTACATTCGATTTGACTATCCCTCCAGTTCCGATGAGAATGCGCCGTTGTCTGCGGCACGCAGACGTGAGCGTACTCCTCCACGACTCGACATGATCGAAACCCTCAAGGCCAACCTGCTCTCACCGATTCCTCTGGCGTTTGCACTCGGCATCGTCGCGCGCCTGGTGAAAAGCGAGTTCTCGCTGCCCAAGGACATCTACAGCGCACTGTCCATCTACCTGCTCTTTGCCCTCGGTCTCAAGGGCGGTGTCGAACTGGCCCACGCATCGTTCGACGCCATTGTGGCCCCGGCGGGTGTGACCTTGCTGCTGGGTTGCACCACGCCGCTCACCGCCTACGCCATCATGCGGTACGTCGGTCGCTTCAACCCGTCCGACTCGGCGGGCGTGGCCGCGCACTACGGGTCCGTCAGCGCCGTCACGTTCATTGCGGCCCAGCAGTACATGCAGCGCGTCGGTGCGCCCGCCGAGGGCTACATGCCCACGCTGCTGACGCTCCTCGAAAGCCCGGGCATTCACATCGCGCTCGCCATCGGCGCGATCCAGCGCAACAAGCAGCTCATCGCGGCCGGCGGCGCCGCCGCGGCACCTGGCGGCATGAAGGAGGTGCTGCACGAGGTGCTCACCGGTCGCACGATGATTCTGCTCGTGGGCGGCCTCTTCGTGGGCTACCTCATGGGCGAATCGGGGTGGAAGGCCGTGTCGCCCTTCTTCGACAGTGGTTTCAAGGGCGCCCTCATGCTCTTCCTGCTGGAGATGGGCGTGGTGGCCGGTGACCGCCTGGGCGACCTCAAGAAGGTGGGGCCCTTCCTGCTCGGCTTCGGCATCCTCGTGCCGCTGCTGCACGGCGCGCTCGGCGTGGTGCTGGGCGAGTGGGCCGGTCTGTCTCCGAGCGGCGCGGCGGTGCTCGGCACCATGGCGGCCAGCGCGAGCTACATCGCCGCCCCGCCGGCGGTGCGCCTCACGCTCCCCGACGCCAACCCCACCTACTCACTCACCGCCGCCCTCGCCATCACGTTCCCGTTCAACATCCTGGCCGGGATCCCGATCTACTACAACCTCGCCCAGCGCCTCGCGGCCTGAGCCGGACCTCCCATGCTCACCTTTCCCTTCAAGCTCGTCACGATCATCGCCGAGCCGGTGCTGGAGCCGCGTATCACGCACGAGTTGCGCCGGTTGGGCGCGACCGGATTCACCGTGGTCGAAGGCCGCGGCCAGGGCACGCGTGCGCTGCACGCCGCCGAGATCCCCGGCACGAACGTACGCATCGAGACCATCGTGCCGCCGGACACTGCCGAGCAGATCGTGCAGTACCTCGCCCGCACCTACTTCGCGGACTACGAAGTGATCGCCTACCTCTCGGACGTGTCGGTCGTCCGCGGGGACAAGTATCGCCCCACCTCGCCTGGAGGACTGTGACCATGTGCATCAGCTGCGGACATCCTGACGCGTCGCACTCGCGCCGCGACTTCCTGCACTCCACGGCGGTAGCCGGCGCCGGCCTCGTCGTGAGCGGACTCGCGTCGGGCGTGCTGAGCCGGCCGGTCGCGGCGGCCCCCGCGCCGCGGCGTCTCGCCTTCGCGAACCCCCGGGACGCCCTCACCGCACTGTACAAGGGCAACGAGCGGTTCGTGAAAGGCGAAGTCATGGCCCCCAACCGAAACATGGCCCGCCTCAAGGAAGTGGCCGGCGGCCAAAAGCCGTTCGCGGCCTTCCTGGGGTGCGCCGATTCGCGCGTGCCGATCGAGATCGTCTTCGATCAGGGGTTCGGTGATCTGTTCGTCACCCGCATCGCGGGTAACGTGGCCGATCCCGCCATCATCGGTTCGCTGGAGTTCGGCACAGAAGTGCTCGGGGCGCAAGTGCTGTATGTGCTGGGGCACAGCAAGTGCGGGGCGGTCAGCGCCACGATGTCCGGCGCCGACGTGCCGGGGCAGATCTCCACGCTGTACCAGCACATCCGGCGCGCTGCCAAGGAGAGCAACGGTGACGTGAACCGGGCGATTGCGCGGAATGTTGAACTGCAGGCGGAGATCCTCAAGGAGGCATCGCCTGTGATCGCGCGCCGGGTGAAGGCCGGTACGCTGATCATTGCCGGCGGGGTGTACGACCTCGACACGGGCACCGTGACACCGGTGACCGTGTGAAGCCAGCCGTTGGCGCGCGCCGACGACACCCGCCGGCGCTCCCCCTTGCATTCGTCAGGTCATGACCGCGATCTCCTTGAACACACTGAACTACCAGCACCTGCTCTATTTCTGGGTGGTGGCGCGCGAAGGCAGCATCGCGCGCGCCACCACGGTGCTCAACCTCACGCAGCCCACGATCAGCACCCAGCTCAAGGTGCTCGAGAAGTCGCTCGGTGAGTCGCTGTTCACGAAACGCGGACGCCACCTCGTGCTCACCGAGACGGGCCATCTCGTCTTCCACTATGCCGACGCCATGTTCCGCACGGGGCGCGAACTCACCGAGGCGCTGGCGCGCGGCGACGCGCGCTTGCCCGCGCGCCTGACGGTTGGCATCTCGGACTCGCTCCCCAAGCTCACCACGTGGCGGCTGTTGCGCCCCGCGCTGGACGCGGTACCCGGGCTGCGGCTCACCTGCCGCATCGACAAGACCGACCGGCTGGTGGCTGACCTGGCCGTTCATGCCCTCGATGTCGTGCTCACCGATGCGCCAGTGTCGCCCTCCCTGCCCGTCACGCTCTTCCATCATCTGCTGGGCGAGTGCGGGGTGACGGTCTTCGGCACCGAGACGCTGCAGGCGCAGTACCGGCGCGGCTTCCCCGATTCGCTCGACGGGGCGCCGTTCATCATGCCCACGTCGAACACGGCGATGCGCCGGTCACTCGACGCCTGGTGCATTGCGCAGGACATCCGTCCCGACGTGGTGTGCGACGTCGAGGATGTGGCCCTGTTGCAGGTGTTCGGCCAGGAGGGGATGGGGCTGTTCGCGGCGCCCACGGTGGTGGAAGCGCAGATTCGCCGCGCCTACGGGGTGCGGGTGGTGGGACGCCTGCCCGACGTGCGCGAGCGCTTCTACGCCATCTCCGCCGAACGCCGCCTGGCGCATCCGGCAGTGGTGGCCCTTTCCGACGGCGCGCGCACGCGGCTGTTCAGCTGAGCCGGTGGCTCACACCGGAATGGTGAACCAGAACTCGCTCCCGGCGCCGATCTCCGATTCCACGCCGATGTCGCCACCGTGCGCTTCCACAATGCCCTTGGCGATGTAGAGACCGAGTCCTGACCCGGCGCGCAGCAGCCGCGGAGCCTGCCAGTAGCGCTCGAACAGACGGGGCACATCATCGGGCGCCACGCCCGGACCGGTGTCCTTCACACCGATCCGCACCATATCGTCGATCACGTGGGCGGAGATCGCGATCTCTCCTCCGTGCGGCGTGAAGCGTACGGCATTGCCGAGCAGGTTCGACAGCACCTGTTGCAGGCGATGGGTATCGGCGAGCACGGTGGGGAGTGACGGGTCGAAATCACGTACGAACCGCAGCGCCGCGTCGACCATGACCGGCTCGAAGAGATCGGCGGCCTCCTTGAGCAGCTCACCGAGCGCCGTGCGGCGCCGCTCCACGCGCAGTCGTCCGGTGGAAATGCGCGACACGTCCTGCAGGTCCTGAATGAGTCCGTCAGCCTGACGCGCCGCCGCGCGGATGCTTTCGACTTCGTCACGCGCCATCAGCGGCGCCTCGTCATCGTCGGCGGCCTCGCGCGCCAACACCGCCCCGGTGAGCATCACGATGGCATTGACCGGGTTGCGCAGGTCGTGCGACACGATGGCCAGCATGTCGTCACGTTCGCGCACGGCACGCCGCGATTCCTGATAGAGGCGCGCATTCTCCAGCGCCAGCGCAGCGAGGCCGGCAAACTGATCGGCGACGTGGACCTCCTCCATGACATGAGGCGCGCCGGGACGGGTGCGCACGAGATGCAGCGCGCCGATGGCGCGGCCACCGGCGCGGAGCGGCACGACGAGCACCGCGCTGGCCCCGAGGGACTCCGCCCGCGCACGTGACGCCGCATCGTGAAAGTTGGCCTGCAACCACGCTGCGATGTCGGTGATGCGCTGCGCCTCCATCTCGTGGGCCACACGCGCGGCGCTGCCCACGGCCGGCTCCAGCTCGACGGGCTCCGGAAGGCGGGAGACGAGCGACGCCGTGTCCTCGTGCCGGTGCGAATCCACATGCGTGGCTGCCGCCCGTCGGATACTGCCGTCCGGGGACAGCAGTTCGAGCAGACTCCACTCGCCCAGCAGCGGCACCGGCAGCTCGGCGATCGCGGCCATGGTGGATTCGACATCGAGCGATGCCGCGAGCACCCAGCCGGCGGTGGCCAGCAGCTTCTGTCGCTCCTCGGCGCGGCGCCGCTCGCTGACATCGCGCAACGTCACCATGAACGTGCGCTCGCGGTGCATGCTCACCCGCGCGATCGAGGCTTCCGCAGGGAACAGCTCCCCGTTCTTGCGCAGCCCGGAGATCTGCCGGCGATCAGCCATCGTGCGCGCATCGATCGGCCCCTCGCCGAAGGTCCGCATGTGACCGCGATGCACCGCCCGGGACGGCATGGGCAGCAGGCGGTCGAGCGGCTGTCCGAGCATCTCCGTTTCCAGCCAGCCGAAGATGTGTTCGGCGCCGCGATTGAAACGGATGATGCGGAAGTCGTCGTCGAGTGCGATGATCGCATCAGCAGAGATGTCGACGATCGCCGAGAGGGCGGCGTTGGATTCGGAGTCGGCCATACGGGACAATATTGCTCGGGTCGGCAATCCTGCCAGTCATGTTTCGCTTGCGGAGCAGACTGTTGCGTGCCATGGATCGGTGGCGCGCCTTCGCTTTCACCCATGCACGTCAATTCTCATGCGTTGGTCCTCGATCGCTCGTTCCAATCCGCTGCCGCTCCTGGCGCTCGGCTTTCTCGTTGCCGGCGTGCTTTCGCCACTGCTGGGGGCGCCGTCTCCATGGCGTGATCGTATCTGGTTCGCGGGACTGGTGGTCACCGGGCTGCCGGTGGCGTGGCGCACTTTTCGCGGGCTCGTGCGCGGCGAATTCGCGGCCGACGTGGTGGCGATGCTGGCCATCATCGGTGCCGTGCTGCTGCAGCAGCCGCTGGCGGGGCTGGTGGTGGTGCTCATGCAGACCGGCGGTGAAGCGCTCGACGCCTACGCGGTGGCACGGGCATCAAGTGCCGTGGAGGCACTGGAGGCCGACGCGCCCCGCACGGCGCACCGCGTGGTGGACGGACGCGTCACCGACATCGACGCGGGCGTGATCGATCCCGGGGACGAACTGCTCGTGCGCCCGGGTGAACTGGTGCCGTGCGACGGGGTGGTGATTGCCGGGACGTCGCACGTGGACACGTCGCGGCTCACCGGCGAGCCGGTGCCCATCCGCGCCGGGGTCGGTGCGTCGCTGATGTCCGGGAGCGTGAATCAGGAAGGGGCGCTGACGCTGCGGGCCGTCCGCCGCTCGCAGGATAGTCAGTACGCGCGCATCGTCGACCTCGTGCGCCGCGCCCAAGCCTCCAAGAGTCCGCTGCAGCGCACCGCCGACCGGTGGGCGGTGTGGTTCACGCCGCTGACGCTGGTGGCGTGTGGTGTGGCGTGGCTGGTGTCGCACGACTGGACACGCGTACTCGCCGTGCTGGTCGTGGCCACCCCGTGTCCCCTCATTCTCGCCGCGCCGGTAGCGATCATCGGCGGCATCAACCGGGCAGCCAGGCGCTCCATCATCGTGCGCAGCGGCAGCGCGCTGGAGGCGCTGTCGCGGGTGAACACGGCCGTGTTCGACAAGACCGGCACCCTGACCGTGGGACGACCGCGGGTGCATCGGGTGGTGGTGGCCGACGGTGCGTCGGCGCTGGACGCGCTGGCACGAGCGGCCGCCGTGGAGCAGGGCTCGGGGCATCTGCTGGCTCGGGTGATCGTGGCCGAGGCCGATGCCCGCGGCGCGCCGCTGGAGATGGCCACCGATCTTGTGGAAGCGCCGGGGCGCGGCATCACGGGCATGGTGGGGGCCGAATTCGTGGCCGTCGGAGCGCCGGACTTCGTGCGGGAGCAGTTCGCCATGCGGAAGCCGGCGATGGCGACGGCGCTGGAGTCCATGGAACGCGACGGCACGGGGCTGCGCGCGTACGTGGGAAGCGATGGTGGCCTGCTGGCGCGGGTGGAGTTCGCCGATGAGCTGCGCGCCGAGCTGGCCCCGATGTTCCGCGCCCTCGAGACGCTCGGCTTTCGGGACTCCGAACTGCTGTCCGGCGACAAGCAGGCCAACGTCGCGGCCATTGCCGCGGCGGTCGGCATCACGCGTTTCGCCGGCGATCTGTCGGCTGAACAGAAGGTGCAGCGCGTGGCCGCGATGGAACAGGCTGGTCGCCGGGTGCTGATGGTGGGCGACGGCACCAACGACGCGCCCGCGCTGTCGACGGCGACGGTCGGCGTGGCGCTGGCCGGGCACGGCGGCGGCGTGGTGGCGGAAGCGGCCGACGTCGTGCTGCTGGTGGACGACCCGTCGCGCATTCCGGAAGCGGTGGAGATCGGGCGGCGTTCGCTGGCGATCGCGCGGCAGTCGATCGCGGTGGGGCTCGGGCTGTCGCTGGTGGGGATGGGCTTCGCCATGGCCGGAATGCTCACCCCGGTGGCCGGGGCGCTGATTCAGGAGGCCATCGACGTGGCGGTGATTCTGAACGCGTTGCGGGCGGCGAGTCGGGGTAACGGGTAACGCCCGCGCGGTGAAAACAGAAACGCCGTCCCGGTCTGCGACCGGGGCGGCGTGTGGTGCGGAACGCGAGCGATCAGACCGAGCGTCGACGACGACGGATGGTCGCGACGCCGACCGCCGCGAGGCCGGCGAGCGCGAGGCCGTAGCTGCTGGGCTCGGGCACGGTGCCGCGGTTGCCGGTGAGGCAGTCGTTGCCACCGCCGCCACCCTCGAGCTTCCAGATGGCGAAGTGGGAGATTGCCGGCTGGCCCCGTTGGGATTCGTCGCCGAGCCGATCATGCTGAAGGCGAAGTTCGCTGAGGCACCGCCCGAGAAGGAGTAGAAGCTGGCGGAGTTCGACCCCTTGAGGCCAAGGACGAACGCGTCGATGGAGTTACCGACGAGCCCGAGCACGTTGATGTTGCCGCTGATGAGGTTGCCACCGACGTCCTGATTGCCGACGTACGTCAGGGTGCCGAGCGTCTGCGTGATGGCGGGATTCGCGTACGTCTTCCAGGCGGTGCTGTTCAGAAACGCCGTATGCCCGTCGCCCAGCGCGTTGGCAGGGTCGCCGGAGATGGAACTGACGGCAGACTGTACGCACCGAGGCAGAAACTCTGGCCCGCGCGCTTCCAGAGCTCGCAGAGCGAGTCGCCGCCCGTGTTCGCCTGGGCCGCGAGCTGTCCGGGGGCGGCGACCATGACCGCTGCACACAGCAACGCGGAGAGCTGCTTCATCATGCGCATGGAGTCTTCTATTGGTGGCTGGGGAGTGCACTTGTTTTCCCCGATCGCGCAATTCCAATACCGAGAGTACCCACACGCCGGGCGGATATGCCAACTCCGAACCGCATGTCATTCCATACGTTAGAATGGCAAAGCTGAAGATGGCCAATCGAGAGGCCCGTCCAGTCCGCCATTCTCGTGTGCTGTCGCCACACCGGAAGTCGATACCACGCCACAGGCTGGCGCGTGACTCGGCCGCTCAGCTTGTCCGCAGCGTCAAGCCTTCCGCCACACATACCCGGTCGCGGCCGTTCTGCTTGGCCTTGTACAGCGCTTGATCGGCCCGGGCCACCCATTCGTCGACATCCTCGTGGATCTCGAGCTGGGCTACCCCCACACTGGCGCCCATGGAAAACTCCATGGCCGGATGCGGTGCCGGCATGGCCGACAGCTGCTCCTGCAGCCGCCGCGCCAGGGTCTGCGCCATCTTCCAGTCGGTGTTGTGCAGCACGGCCGCAAACTCGTCGCCGCCGATGCGGCAGAGCACGTCGCTCTGGCGGAGGAAGGTGCGCGACAGCGCCTTGCCAAGATTCTGGATGGCCGCGTCGCCCGACTGATGCCCGTACATGTCGTTGACGAGCTTGAGCTTGTCCATGTCGATCATCAGCAGCACGACCGGCTGACGCCCCAGCGAGAACATCTGCATGGCCCGCGGCAGCACGAGGTCGAACAGCTTGCGGTTGCCCAACCCGGTCAGCGGGTCGGTGCTGCTCTCGCGACGCGCCTCCTCGAGCTGCTTGCCGAGGCGATCGAGCTTCGTGGCCAGCGCGACGTACTGATCCTGCTGCTGCTGGCGGCGCGTCTGCAGCGCGCCCTCGATGGCCAGCACCGCCCCCAGCACTTCCTGCTTGATGGAGCCCGTCTGCATGCGCTTGAGCGTTCCCTTCGCCCGCTCCATCTGCTGTTCGGTCGCCGCGTCGGTGCTGTGATCGACCTTCACGGCATTGTGCACCGTCTCCACGCACGCCCAGAGGGCATCGCGCAGGTCGGTGATGGAGGATTCCACGTACTTGTGCTCTTCACGACGCTGCTCCGTGACCGCGCGGACGACGCCGTCCCAGTCACGCTCGTGCACGCCGACGGAGCTCGGCTGTCCCTCCTCGATCGCATACCCCATCACGGCATGGCGCTGCCAGCGGCTGATCTCGCGCGCGCTCTCCTCGCCCGGACGGTCGGGCAGGTCGAGCGGATAGCGCGAGAGTGCCGAGAGAACGCCGCCTAGGGCGTCCAGCACGAAACCGAGGCTTTCCTCGGCCGACGCCAACGAGGTGGCGGGCGACGGGACATTGGACATGACGTCGAGGGGCTGCAGCATCTGGGAGCCGTTGGCACCGTTCGAACTTCCTCGTTCGGACGAGTGGCGAGGCTCGGACATGAGCTTCTTGAAGAACATGGCTGGGGGACGAGGTTACTGGAGGGATCGGCACCCGACCGCGGCAGCTTGAGTCCGGGACGACACAGCGGCCGGGATCTGATCGATCCCGGCCGCCGGTGCCTGCCGTTTTCCGGAAAGCGTCTTCAGAATTCGTCCGCCGCGAAGGCCATGATCGGCTCCGCACCCGACTGGATCGCCGCCAGCAGGGTGGCCGTCTCCGGCAGCAGGCGCGCGAAGTAGAAGCGCGCCGTCTTGAGCTTCGCCTCGTGGAAGCGGCGGTCACCCTTTGCCGCCGCCAGTTGCTGCTGAGAGACCGTGGCCATGCGCAGCCACTGCCAGCCCACCGCCACGTTGCCCATGAGGTTCAGATACTCCGTGGCCGCCGCGCCCGCTTCGTCGGGGTTCGCGAAGCCCCGTTCGGCGAGCAGCATGGTGGCCTTCTGGAGCTGGTAGAGCGACCCGCCGAGCGCCTTGGCAAACGCCTCGAGCCCATCCACCGCCGCAGCCGCATCGACATCGGCCTTCACGAGCTCGAAGAAGCGGCGCACGAGGCGGCCGCCTTCCATGGGCAGCTTGCGCCCCACGAGGTCGAGCGCCTGCACGGCGTTGGTACCTTCGTAAATCTGGGCGATGCGGGCGTCGCGCACGTACTGCTCGATGCCGTACTCCTTGATGTAGCCGTGCCCGCCCAGTGTCTGCAGGGCGATGTTGGTGTTCTCGAATCCCTTGTCGGTCAGGAACGCCTTGATGACCGGCGTCATGAGCGCCACCATGTCGGCGGCATCCTGCCGCACCGTGGCGTCGGGGTGCCGATGCTCGAGGTCGATGCGGATACCCACCCAATAGGCGAGCGAGCGCATGCCCTCGTTGAACGCCTTGATGCGCAGCAGGCCCTTGCGCACGTCGGGGTGCACGAGGATGGCATCGGCGGGACCATCGGGATTCTTGGGACCGGTGAGTGAGCGTCCCTGCAACCGCTCCTTGGCATAGGCCAGCGCGTTCTGGTACGCCACCTCCGACAGCCCCAGCCCCTGCAGCCCCACCGCGAGACGGGCGCCGTTCATCATCACGAACATGGCCCGCATGCCCTTGTGCGGCTCACCCACCATCCAGCCGGTGGCGTTGTCGAAGTTGAGCACGCAGGTGGCGGACGCCTTGATGCCCATCTTGTGCTCGACACTACCGCAGGTGACGCCATTGCGGGCGCCAATGCCCCCTGTGTCCGTGGGGAGGAACTTGGGGACGACGAAGAGCGAGATCCCCTTGGTGCCGCCGGGGGCGTCGGGGAGCTTGGCAAGTACCAGGTGAACGATGTTCTCGGTGAGGTCGTGTTCACCGGCCGAGATGAAGATCTTCTGCCCCGTGATGCGGTAGGTGCCGTCGCCCACCGGTTCGGCCCGCGTGGTGAGGATGCCAAGGTCGGTGCCGGCGTGCGCCTCGGTGAGGCACATGGTGCCGCCCCACGTCCCGTCGATCAGCTTGGGCAGGTAGCGCTGGCGGAGCTCCTCCGATCCGTGACTCATGAGCGCGCTGTAGGCGCCATGCGATAGCCCCGGATACATGGAGAACGAGAGGTTCGCCGAGCAGAGCATCTCCTCCATCACGAACCGCACCATCTCCGGGAGCCCGGTCCCGCCGTAGTCCGGCGCCGCGCTGATGGCGGTCCAGCCGTCGGCCGTGTAGCGCGTGTACGCGTCCCGGAAGCCGCTGGGCGTGCGCACCTCGCCGTTTTCCAGGTGCACCCCTTCGGCGTCGCCGCTCTGGTTGAGGGGAAAGAGCACCTCCGTGCAGAACGTCGCCCCGCCGGCGAGCACCTCGTCGATCATCTCGGGCGTGGCATCCTCGAACCCGGGCAGTGCCGCAAGCTGCCCGATGTCGTGCACCTCGTGCAGCAGGTAGCGGATGTCGTCGAGTGGGGCGTGGTACGTGGGCATGGACTGGCACTCCGGGAGGGCGGGATCCGCGGGCACGGGACTCGGGTATGCCTCCAAGCTGTGACAGGAACCTGGGGGCGGCAAGAGCAAATCTCGACGGAAGCGTCATGTTTTCCAGGCCGGAGCGCGACGACGCCCCCCCATGCCCGATTCGTGGGCGGCGGGGTAGACTCCAAAGGACCCTTTCGGAGTGGATCGATCCAATGAAGCAGTTCTTCACAGCGCTGGCCGCGAATCTCGTCACCATCGCCGTGTGTGTCGTCGGCGTGTTCCTCCTGATCGTCGGCATCGCCGCGTCGGCCGGCACCCGCCCACCCACCGACGTGCGCCCCGGGTCGGTGCTCATCGTCGACCTCGACCGGCCCCTGTCCGATCGGCCGGCGCGCGCCGAGCGCACCTCGCGGTTCGACGATGCCCTCTTCCCGGGGGCCGAGGCGCTGCCGCTGCGCTCCGCGCTGCAGGCCATCAAGGCCGCCGCCGATGACGACCGCATTGCCGGCATCCTGGTGCGTGGCACCGTCGCCGCCGACGGCACCCGTTCGGGGTATGCCGCCCTCCGCGAGTTACGCGCGGCACTGACCGCGTTCCGCGCTTCTAAGAAGCCGATCCACGCCTATCTCGTGAATCCGGACACGCGCACCTACTACGTGGCGTCGACAGCGAGCACGGTGACGCTCGATCCGTTCGGCTCGTTGCTGCTGCCCGGGCTGGCGGCGGAGCCGGTGTTCTTCACAGGGCTGTTTGAGAAGCTCGGCATCGGTGTGCAGGTGAGTCGGGTGGGCCGATTCAAGGCGGCGGTGGAGCCCTTCACGCGCCGCGACATGAGCCCCGAGAACCGGCAGCAGGTGCAGGCCTACCTCGGCGACCTGTGGCGTGAAGTGAAGGGCGGGATCGCGAGCAGCCGCCGCCTGGATACGCTGGCGCTGCAGACGCTCGTGGATGAGCAGGGGATCATTCTGCCGGAGGAGGCGCGCACCGCCGGCCTCGTGGACCGCGTGGCGTATTTCGATGTGGTGCTGCAGGACCTCGAACAGATGTCGGGGCGGTCGCGTGAGCCGAGCCAGACGGCGACGAGTGCCAAGGACAGCGCCCGCGCCGCCGACCTCGCCATGCTGCTCGACCGCCCGTCGCTGCCGCAGATCACGCTCGAAGCCTATGCACCGCTCGCGGCGGCCAAGGAACGCATCTACAGCGCCAGCCAGATCGTGGCCGTGGTCTACGCCGAAGGGGACATCGTGGACGGCGAGGGTGGCGATGGGCTGATCGGCGGTGACGCGCTCGCCAGGGAGTTGCGCAAGCTGCGCCGCAACGGCAAGGTCAAGGCGATCGTGCTACGGGTGAACAGTCCGGGCGGCAGCGCGATCGCCTCCGAGCGGATTCAGCGGGAGCTGTCACTGATCGCCGCCACGAAGCCGGTGGTCGTGTCGATGGGGTCGGTGGCCGCGAGCGGCGGCTACTGGATCAGCACGGCGGCCGCACGGGTGTTCGCGGAGCCCAGCACCATCACCGGGTCGATCGGCGTCTTTTCGCTGATCCCCAACATCCAGCAGCTGGCCAACCGCAACGGCCTGACGTTCGACACGGTGAAGACCGGCCGCTACGCCGATCTCTTCACGCTGTCGCGCCCGCGCACGGCGGCGGAGCTGGCGGTGCTGCAGCGCGGGACGGACGCCGTGTACAACGCCTTCATCGCGCGGGTGGCCACGGCGCGCAAGCTGTCCGCCGACTCCGTGCGCGCCATCGCCGAAGGGCGCGTGTGGTCGGGCGAGCAGGCGCGGCGCCTCGGACTCGTGGACTCGCTCGGCAGCCTCGATGCCGCACTCAAGAGCGCGGCGTCACTGGCGAAGATCACCGGCGACTACGACGTGCAGGAATTCCCGCGGCAGAAGAACGCCACCGAACGGCTGACCGAGCTGCTGGAGGACAAGCCGGCCCCTGCTGCCGCCCGCGCCGAGGCCGCCGTGGCGCTGGTAACCGGCCGCGGTGCGGCGGGCACCCTGGCCCGCGACATCACCCGCGAGCTGCAGGTGCTGCTGTCGTACGAAGACCCGCGAAGCGTGTACGCCCGGTTGCCATACATCCTGCGCATTCAGTGAGGGGCACGCGGCACTGCACGGTTTGCAAACCGTGCAGTGCCACCGCGGAAACGAAAGGGCGGTACACGTTGCGCCCGTCGTGTACCGCCGTTGTTGCTTCCGCTGTTCGCCGTTGAAGCCGTCAGCCGTCGATGAGTGGCGTCTGCCACGCGCCGTAGGTGACCTTGCGCGCGGCCTCGAGGCGGCGCGCCTGCGCTTCCCAGTCGGCGAGCTCCGACCGTGTGCGCGCGAGGTGGGCACCGGCCTTGGCGATGGCGGGCGTGACGCCGCGGGCCTGCACGTCGGCGAGCGCCCACTCGGCCGCCTTCACACGTGCGCGCGCGATGGGCAGCTGTTCCATGCACCGCGTGGCGTGAAAGCTGCTCCATGCGGCGAGCGGGCGATCATCGTCGAAGCCGTACCATGCCCAGATCCCGTCATTGATCGGAACGGAGTCGACGAGGATCGCATCGATGTCGTCGGGAATGCTGATGGTGTCCGTGCTGTGCATACGATGGCACCGGAAGGTGAGGGTGGGTCGTGTCCCTGCGGGGGAGTGTGTCCTGCAACACGGTAGCCTGACTCTAACTCAAGGTGCGCCATCTGCACCATGGTTCCCGCCCTTCTACATTGCGCCCATGCCCCTCCGGAATCGTCACCTCGCGTGCGGCCTCATCGGCCCTGCGTTCACCGCGCTCCTGTGGCTGCCCGCGGTCGCGGCGCACGCGCAACCCGCGTCACGCACGTCGACACGTGCCAAGGCGCCCTCGACGTCGCCCGCACAACCCCCGCGCGACTCGGCCTCCCGGTCCGCCTATCCCACCACCGGGACCTCGGCCGCCGCCCGGGCCCTTGCCGGCAAGCCGGCCCCGGTGTGGCCCGTACCGGGCCCCGCCCCGCTCGCCGGCAGCATCCTGCCGGCCAAGCGCATCCTGGCGTACTACGGCAACCCCTTCTCCAAGCGCATGGGGGCCCTCGGCGAGTACCCGAAAGCCGAGATGCTGCAGCGCCTCGACCGGGAAGTGGCCGCCTGGGCCAAGGCCGACCCGTCGACCCCGGTGCAGCCGGCGCTGCACCTGATCACCACCGTGGCGCAGGGGGACAGCGGCAAGGACGGCAAGTACCGCATGCGCCACGGCGACGCGCTCACCGAACGGGTGTACGGCTGGGCAAAAGAGCGCAACGCCCTGCTCTTTCTGGACGTGCAGGTGGGCCTTAGCACCATTCAGGAAGAGCTGCCGCGGCTCGAGCACTGGCTCGCCAAACCGGACGTGCACCTCGGCATCGACCCCGAGTTCTCCATGAAGGACGGTACGCGTCCGGGGAAGAAGATCGGCAGCTACGACGCCGCCGACGTGAACTGGGTCATCGACCATCTGGCGCGCCTCGTGACGCAGTACAAGCTGCCGCCGAAGGTGCTCGTGGTGCACCGGTTCACGCGGCCCATGCTCACCAACGCCGACCGGATCAAGCGCGACCCGCGGGTGCAGGTGGTGATCCACATGGACGGCTGGGGACCACCGAGCCTCAAGAAGGACTCGTACGCGGCGCATGTATACGCCGAGCCCGTGCAGTTTGCCGGCTTCAAGCTGTTCTACAAGAACGACCGCAAGTACGGTGGGCCGATCATGACGCCGGCGCAGGTGTTGGCGCTGACGCCGAAACCGCTCTACATCCAGTACCAGTGACAAACCGGGGGGGCGCGGTGGCTTGCGCCTCCCGCCCCTCACTGCCAGCTGACGCGCGTGACGAACGAGAGGCGCCGCGGCAGCCCGGGTTCGAAGAACCGGTTGCGGGTGGCGTTGATGACCAGCGACGAGGCGTAGCGCCGGTCGAAGAGGTTCTCGATGGACAGCGTCGGCTCGAAGCGCACGCGTGCGAATGGCGGGGCCAGGTAGCCGGCGCGCAGTGTCCAGGCGGCAAAGCCGCTGCCGAACACGGTGGCGGCATCGTTGGCGCTGGCCTGCGACGCGGCGGTGACTTCGGCGGTGGCGAAGAGGGCCTTCCGCCTCACGGTGGCAAACGTCTGCAGATAGTGCTCGGGCACCCCGGGAATGAGGTTGCCGGCGAACGACGTGCTCCCCACATCGTAGCGATCGAAGCGGAAGCGCGACCACGTGTAGGCGGTGCCGGCATCGAGCCAGGCCCACGCCCCGCGCAGGCTCGTCTCGGCGCCGCGCCGCGTGGTCCGCCCGGCGTTGCGGAAAGCCCGGCGCCCCGGCTGGTTGGGCACGTCGAAGGGCACGAGCTCGTCGAGCACCGTGGCCTCGAACACCGAGACATCGGCGCGCAGATGTCCCCAGAGCACGGCCTGGGTCCCGACTTCCACCGTCCGGGTGCGCTGCGGCTCGAGCGTGGCGTTGAGCCCCGCCGCGCCGGTCTCCTGATTGGTGAGTTCGGTGACCGTCGGTGTCTCGAAGGCGGTGGAGACGGTGGTGTACAGCGACCAGAGGGGCCGGGCGCGCCATGTGAGCCCGAGCATGGGGCTGTAGGCGCCCAGCGCGCGTTCGCCGGAGTCATCGGCGTTGGTGGCGGTCACGAAACGGTCGCGCACCCGAAAGCGGACCTGATCGTAGCGCAGGGCCACACTCGCGAAGATGCCGTGCGGCGCCTCCACTTCCAGACGCCCATAGCCACCGACATTGGCGGCCCGCTCCTGCTGTTCGAGCCGGGTGGCACCGGCTTCGGCGCCCCGCACCGGACAGCGCACGGTGACGGGTGCGGTGGGCAGCACCTCGGCGCAGTTCTCGAAGTTGAAGCGGTCGTCCACCTGCTGCTGCGCATCCACGCCCACCCCCAGACGCACCGGCCACGGCAGCGGACTCACGCGCCAAGTGCCGTGCAAGCCGCCACCCACCACGCGACGGTCCACTTCGACGATGGCAAAGGGCAGCGGATTGTCGAGCCGGCGGGTGCCCGTGAACAGCGACCCACGCACCGTGCCCTGGCCCATGTCGCGCTCGGCAAGCAGCGCCACCTGCGACTGCAGGACCGCCTTGCGTGAGAACCGCGCGATGTTGAGCGAATCGGGGAGGCGCGGATCGCGGGCGAGTTCGGCGGCGGTCAGGGCGCCGGTGTTCTCGGCGCGGGGCGCGTCGTAGTAGGTGCCCTGCAGTTCGAGTCGCGTGCCGGCCACCGTGGCGAGGCCACGGGCGAACACACTGGTGGCATCGAGTCGGGACCAGTCGCGCGGCCCATCGCCACGGGTGCGCGTGACGGCACCAAGCCACTGGGCCTGCCGGAAGGTGCCGACGCTGTCACGGCTGCTGCCGGAGGCGGTGATGTTGGCGCGCTGCACGCCCCCGCCATCCCACAGGCGGGCGTCGGCGGCGAAGGGCACGGCGGCGGGCGCGCGGGACCGGACATCGATGACACCACCGGCGGCGTTGCCGTACAATGCGGCCGCCGTGCCGCGCACGATGTCGATGCGGTCGATGGTCTCGAGATCGAGCCAGTCGATCGGCGTCTGGCCATCGGGGAGCGACAGCGGCACCCCGTCGCGCATCACGCGCACCCCGCGCACGCCGAACGCCGAGCGGGCGCCGAAGCCCCGCACGGCAATGCGCGGATCCTGCGAGGGATTGGCCCGGTCCTGCACCTGCACGCCGGGCACCCCGAGGAGGAGGTCGCTCACGCTGAGGCGGCGCTGCGCCGGTCGCGCGGAGATCGGCGCCGTGGACAGCGCAAAGGGGAGTTCGAAGGGCGAGCGCGCGGCGTCACGCGTCACCGTGACGCGCACCGGCTGCAGCGCCCGCGCCGACGAATCGCGGACCGTGGTGTCGGTCTGCGCCTGCGCGGCGAGCGGAAGCACGAGGGAGGCCAGCCCGCAGGCAGCCAATCGGAAGGCAGGCTTTCGAGGCACCCTGCGATCTATCGTCACGACGCGGCGCACGGAACCCCGCCGCGATGGTGCGCGGCCAGTGAGCGGCTAGCGAACGGCCGGGGAGCAGGTGGGCGCGCGATCGAGCGGACCGTCGTCGAACAGCTCACCGGTGCGTGAGCAGATCATGCCGGTGTCGCCGTCGCGCAGGGCGACGAACCAGTGCGACGCCGTGACGTTCGCCCTCACGACGCGTTGCGATGGCGGGAGGGTCAGCCCGCGGGCTTCCAGCTCCGGCCAGCTGGCGAAGCGCCGGTTGAGGATGCGGAACTCCGTCTGCCGCTGGTGCACGGCAGTCAGGCTGCCCCCCAGCGCACTCCGGCTGCGATCGACCTGCGTGTCGCCCGAGATCTTGAGCGAACCGAAGGCAAGGGACACCACGACAAAGGCGATCACGATGCTGGTGACGATCAGGCCGTCGCGCTCCCCTCGGGTGGCGACCGGCGTTGCCGTGGTGCGCGGTGCCGGCGCGTTGGCAACGGCGGGTGGCACGGCCGGGCGCGCCGGGGCCTTGGCGCTGAGCGGGACCAGACTCGCCGGCTCACGCGCCTCGGGGCGATAGGCTCGGGCGGTTGCCACTACCGCCACCGCATCTGGCTGGGCCGCCGCCCCGGTGAGGGGCGCACCGAGCGGACGGCTCGCCGCGCGGAACCGATCCACGGCGAGCGTCGACTTGGGGCGAGACGGGGCGTTGGACATGGCCACATGGTATGCCTGTGACGATTCATCCGGCATAGCGGCATCGGCAGCGCCATCACCGCCGTGGCATCGTTTCGAGGTTCTTGTGACGAACCGCCTGTCCCGGCGGGATCGCCACGGTCACGCGACTACGCGGCGGGCCGGGTGAGTTGTTCGAAGAGCAGGTCACCGACCGCGCGTCGCTGCGCCGGCGTTCCCGTACGCAGCACGTCGACGCAGGCGAGCAGCCGGTGCAGCTGCGGGTCGCGGGCGGCCACCTTGGTCACGCCGTTGAAGAGAGGTACGAGGACGTCCCCATGCGTCCCACCACCCTCCATGGGCCACACCAGGGAGCGCTCCGCCTGATCGCCCACCACCGCGTGGAGATCCGGATGCGCGGCCGCCGTGGGCAATCCCTCGCGCTCCGGTCCGCGAATGGCGGGAAACGCGTAGCGCACGCCGTGCACGAGAAACTCATGGAGCGCCTCGGGGGTGACGGTGCGGCGCTTGGGGGCGCACAGCCCGGCGTGCTGGAGGCGTCCGACTGCGCGATGCACGGCGCTGGTGCTGGTGGCCAGCGCGAGGGCAAGGGGCTCGTAGCGGTCTTCGGGAACGAGGTGCAGTCGCAGGGCGACGGCCACGTCGAACGGGCGCAGCGAAAGCTGAGAGGGCACGGCCTGACGTCCTGTAAGGATGAGGTTGGGCGCAGCGGCGCTGGTGCCACAGTGTAGGTGGATTTTTCTTCATGAGTGGGGACCGAGAAGCAGCTCTCAGTCCCTGCCTATTTACGATTCGCCACGCATTTCTGCGCTGTATACACTCTTGTTGACGTTTCCAATATATGCAATTAAGGAAACCTTAACTGTTGGCGTTTTCGGGAATGCCAGCCGCCGACCGCACCGCCACCCCCCGTGGGGCCGACTGGCGGCGCCTTCGAGCCTTGCCCACCTTAGGGGGATGTCCGAGCTCCCCCTCTTTCACGACACGCCGGTCTTTCCGCGCGGCTTTCGCTGTGCAAGCCGCAACGTTGGCCTCAAGCCCAGCGCCCGCGACCTGACGCTCTTTGCCAGCGACGTCGACGCGGCCGCCTCTGCCGTCTTCACCCGCAATCATTTTCCGGGTGCCCCCATCATCCTGGGCCGCGAAACCATGCGCGGCGGGGTGCTGCGTGCGGTGATCGCCAACAGCAAGGTCAGCAACGTCGCCACGGGCGCGCAGGGCGTGGCCAATGCACGCCGCATGGCCGCCGCCGCCGCCGCCGAGATCGGCTCGAGTGCCGACCGCATTCTCGTCAGCTCGACCGGAGTCATCGGCGTGCCGCTGCCGATCGAAAAGATCGAGACGGGGGTGGTGGGAATGGCGGCCGAGCTGCAGGACGACCCGCTGGTCGGGGCCGAGGGCATCATGACGACCGACTCGCACCCCAAGGCGCTGTCGGCACGGGTGGGAGCGGCGACGATCACCTGGGTGGCCAAGGGCTCGGGGATGATCGAGCCGAACATGGCCACCATGCTCTCCTACATCTTTACCGACGCGGCCTTCGATGCGGCCACCCTCGACCGGTTGTTGCGCGCCGCCGTGGCCACGTCGTTCAACCAGTTGTCGGTGGACACCGACACGAGCACGTCGGACACCTGCGCCATTCTCGCCAACGGGCTCGCCGGCCCGGTGGACGAGGCCGCATTCCTGACGGTGCTGCGCGCCGGCTGCACGCGCATGACGGAGATTCTCGCGCGCGACGGCGAGGGGGCGGAACACCTGCTCCGCGTGTCGGTGCGCGGCGCGCTCGACGATCGGGAAGCCCACATCGTGGCCAAGTCGATCGTCAACTCGCCGCTCGTGAAGACCATGGTGCACGGCGCCGATCCCAACGTCGGCCGCCTGCTGATGGCGATCGGCAAGTGCTTCACCTGCACCATCGAACCCACGACGACCGACGCCTGGATCAACGGCTTCCAGGTGGTCGGAGGCGGCGAGCGACTGCGCTTCGACGACGCCACCGTGCGGGAGACGCTCTCCCGCGAGGTGGTGGACATCGCCGTGTCGCTCGGCGTGGCCGACGGGACCGCCACCGCCTACGGCTGCGATCTCACCAAGGGCTACGTCGAAGAGAACGCCGCGTACTACTCGTCGTGACGCCGCCCCGGCCTGCCGCCCTCACACCGGCGAGGGCGGCAGGTCGGGGAGATGCAGCGCCAGCACCTGCTCCGCCCAGGCGCTCAACCGCTCCAGCCGCACCGACTGGGCCGTGATGTCGAAATGCTGCAGCAGTGCGCCGCGGAATCCATGCCCCGTGAGCGATGTGGCCTGCAGTTGAAAGAAGCGCCGCCGGTCGGGCGAATGACACGGATACTCGAGATCGAAGCGTTCACGGCGACCGGCCAGCACGTCGCGCAGCCCGCGCGCCACGGTCACGGCCATCGGATCATCAGGCGCACTCAGGCACGCCGTGAGGTAATTAAGCCCCACGCCGTTGGCCAATGAGGCTGGGGCTTCGTTTTCGTCGGCAAAGCGCGACCAGGCCGCATTGACCTGCACGATGGTCCCATCGGGACCCAGCACCGCCAGCGATGCCGGGATGGAGTCGAGGATGTGCTGCAGGCGCTCCTCGCCGCGCTTCACTTCGGTCACGTCGATGACACTCACGATGGCGCCCTGCATGCCGTCCTCACCGGCGAGATAGGGCAGCACCTTGACGTGCAGCTGCGTGCCATCGGGCACGGTCAGCTCGTGGGACTCCGGCGCCGCGCCATTCATGACCCGCTGGCACATGCCCACGAGATCCATCCCCGGCACCTTGGCGGCCAGATGGCCAAGCGGCCGACCGATATCCTGCGGCATCACATTGAGCAACCGCAGCGCCGCGTGGGTGAACTTGCGGATGCGCAGGTCGCTGTCCACGAACAGCGTGCCCACCCCGGTGGTCCGCAGCAGGTTCTCGATGTCGTTGTTGAGGCTGATGAGCTGCGTGATCTTTTCCTGATACTCGGCATTGACGGTCTGCAGCTCTTCATTGACCGACTGCAGCTCCTCGTTGGTGCTCTGCAGCTCTTCGTTCGACGCCAGCAGCTCCTCGTTGGTGGCTTGCAGCTCCTCGTTGGAGGTCTCCAGCTCCTCGATCGTGGCCTGCAGATTCTCCTTCGTGTACTGCAGCTCGTGCTCGAGCTGGGCAACGCGCAGCGCCGTCGCTTCGTCCCGGGCGAGCGTGTCGGGCAGCCCGCCAGCCAGCGGGATGGCCCCACTCTGGAAGAACAGCACGTAGGCGCGCTCGCCAACGCTGCCCACACTCAGTGGCCGCACGTGCAGCGTGATCGTGGGTTGGCCGGGCGCCACCTCGATGCCTTCGTAGATGATTTCCCGGTGTTCCTTGGCCACCCGCGCCAGCGCCGAGCGCAGTGCCGCACTGAGCGCCCGCGGCAGCAGCCTGAAGATCTCGAGCGTACTGCGCCCCGCCGGCACCTTGAGGAGCGCCGAGACGTCACCGAAGGTGTGCATCAGGTGGAAGTCCGCGTCGAGCACCACACAGCGCAGCTCGAGCACGTCGGTAAGCTCCTGGAACACGTGCTCCAGGAGCCCTTCCTCGGCGGCCGAACGGGGCGCCCCGGTACGCGCCGCCATCGCCGTCTGCTCGGCAGCGGACGGCGTGGCGTAGCTGTGCATGAGCGGCCGACGCGTGCGCCCGGGCAGCGCCTCGGCGAGCGTGTAGCGGCCCGGCTGCAGGGCCTGATACAGCTTCCACTTGGCGTCGATGACCGCGAACAGCGACGACAGCGCGCCCACGGTCTCGCTCGCGCCCAGCAGCAGGAACCCGCGCGCGCGCAGGGCGTAGGCCAGCAGCGCGATCACCCGGCGCTGCAAGTCCACGCCGAGGTAGATGAGCATGTTGCGGCAGGACACGAGGTCCATGCGCGTGAGCGGCGGGTCCTTGATGAGGTTGTGCCGCGCGAAGATCACGCGGTCACGCAAGGCTCGCGACACCCAGAAGCCGTCGCCATCGGCCAGGAACCACTTGGCCAGTCGCTCGGAGGTCATGTCCGCCGCGATGGAGTCGCCGTAGCGCCCGGCGGCCGCGAATTCCACCGCTTCCTGATCCACGTCGGTGGCGAAGACCCGCACGTTGCGCGTGATCTTGCGGGCTTCCAGCGCCTCCAGGATGAGGATCACGATCGAGTAGGCTTCCTCGCCCGTGGAGCAGGCCGGTACCCAGACGCGCAGTTCGGCATCGGGCGCGGTTTCCTCGACCAACTGCGGGATGACGTGCGTCTCCAGCAGCTTGAACGCCTCCTCGTCGCGAAAGAAGCGCGTGACGTTGATGAGGAGGTCGCGATGCAGTTGCACCAGCTCGGGGCGGGAGTCCTCGAGCAGCCGGACGTAATCGTCCCAGTCCAGCCCGGGGTGCATGAGCACCCGCCGCTCGATGCGGCGCACGATCGTGTTGGGCTTGTAGCCGCTGAAGTCGGTGCCAAGCCGATCGCGAATGAGGCCGACGATGCGCTGCACCTGGGTCGTGGTGCCCACGGCCTGCTCGGCCGTGCGTTCCTGCCGGATGCCGCCGCGCTTCTGGAAGAACCGCGCGACCGTGGCCGGGATGTCTGCCACCGCCAACACCTGATCGGCGAGCCCGGTGGCCACCACGCTGCGCGGCATGCCGTCGAACTGCGCTTCGGTGGGTTCCTGCACGAGCACGAGGCCGCCCTCGGCCTTCAGCTCACGGGCACCGCGTGTGCCGTCGCTGCCCGTACCGGACAGGACCACCCCGACTCCGTACTCCCCCTGCGCCATCGCCAGCGACGTGAAGAATCCGTCGATGGGCAGGTGCAATCCGGAGGCCGGCGGCTGGTCGACCAGATGCAGACAGCCCTGATCGACGGTGAGGTTGGTCTTGGGTGGGTTGAGATAGACGGTGTTCGGTTCGAGCCGCATCCCGTCTTCGGCGCGCATCACCCGCATGGCGGTGTGGCGACGCAGCAGCTCCACCATCAGCGACTTGTGATCGGGTGAGAGATGCTGGACCACGACGTAGGCGACACCGGAATCCGGCTCGGTGTTGTCGAAGAACTGCTGGAGCGCCTCGAGCCCCCCGGCGCTCGCCCCGATGGCGCAGACGGCGAGCGGGGCAAGCGAATCGGCGCCGACGCCGGCGCCGGAGAACTCAGGTGCCGAGGGGGAGCTCATGTTCGGTGGAGTGAGGAGGAATATTGGGCGGTGCGTCGAGCACCAGACGCACCCGCCCCAGCAGCTCACGTGTCGTCCAGGGCTTCTGGATGATCGGGGCCGTGCAGGGCGCACGCACTTCCGTATGGTCGTAACTGCTGCCGGCGTATCCGGTGACCCAGATCAGTCGCGACGACTCGGCCAGCTCGCGCGCCGCCTCGAGCACGCGGGCCCCGCCGCCGCTCGGCATCACGATGTCCGACACGATGAGGGCGAACTGTTCGGTCGCCGTCGCCGCGCGCCGGGCGAGACATTCGGCGGCGTCTTCGCCATCGTTGGCTTCGGTGACGTCGTAGCCGGCCCGTCGCAGCACCCGCGCCGACAGCCGGCGGATAGCCTCGTCATCCTCCACCAGAAGGATGCTCTCGTGGCCGCGCTCTTCGGCCACTTCCGGCAGGGGGACCGCGACGGGCGCCCGTACGCCGTCGCCGGATCCGTGCAGCGGCAGCCGCAGGAAGATTGCCGTGCCTTCACCCAAGCGGCTTTCGACATGCACCCGACCCTGCATCTGCTGCATCAGCCCGTACACCATCGACATGCCGAGGCCGGTCCCCTCCCCCAACTTCTTCGTGGTGAAGAAGGGCTCGAATAGACGGGCCTGCACCTCGTCGGTCATGCCGCTGCCGTTGTCGGAAACGGTGATCAGCAGGTGGTGCGCGGTGGCCGCTGCCCCTTCGGCCGCCATCTGTCCGTTGGCCGGCCCCGCAGCCTTCGTCACGGTCAGGCGCAGTTCCCCGCCCCGTTCCCGCATCGCATCGCGGGCGTTGGTGGCCAGGTTGAGCAGCACCTGGTGCACGGCACTCGCATCGGCCGCGGCATAGGGGAGGTCTTCCTGCACGGTCGCGTGTACGCCGATGGATTCGGGGAGCACCCGCCGCAACAGGTTGGCCACTTCGAGCACCACCGCATCCACCGCCGTGGCTTCCAGACGCAGTTGCTCCTGGCGACCAAAGGCCATGAGCTTGCGTACCAGCTCGGCTCCGCGCTGCGCGGCGCGCAGCACTTCCGACACACCGTCGCGCTCCTCGCCCCCGATGGCGGCATCCTCGGCGAGCAGGAGGTCGGCGTGGGCCACGATGACGGTGAGGATGTTGTTGAAGTCGTGCGCGATACCGCCGGTGAGCTGGCCGAGCGCCTCCATTTTCTGCGACTGGCGCAACTGCCGCTCCAGCTGCCGGGCGGCGGTCATGTCGCGTAGCACCATCACGTGGCGCCCGGGGACCACGTTGGCGCGGGCGACGTACTCCACCTCGGACACCTCACCGTCGCGGCGCCGCACGCGGGTAATGCCACGCCCCGAGCCCTCGGCCAGTAGACCGCGCTGTTCCCGCTGCATGACTTCGACTTCATCCGGCAGCACCAGGCTCGTGAAGAGCACGTCATCCACCTCCTCGATGGTGCGACCGAGGATAGTCGCGGCGGCGGCGTTGGCGCTGATCACGCGCGCGTCGTCGTCGAGGATGACGATGCCGTCGAGGGCTCCGTCGAAGATGGCCTTGAAGTGGGCCAGCGCGGCCATGCGGGCCTGCTGCTCACGGCGGGCCTCGGTGGTATCGACGTGCTGGATGACGGCGCCGGGCTGTCCGTTGAGGGCCGTGATGATGAGCCGGTTCCAGTAGTCACCACCCTCCATCGTCATGCGATACTCGGCTTCGAAGGCGAGCATGCGATGGGCGAGCACATTGCGGAGCCCCTCGGCCACGGTCTTGGCATCGGCATCGCCGATGAGCGCCGCGCGGTCGCACACCTCGAGATAGTTGGCGCCAATGCCGGCATTGGGCAGGTCGAGGCCATTGGCCCGTGCCGTCACATGCCAGCGGGCGTTCCCGGAGATGATGCGCCCATTGCCGTCGACGAGCAGCAGGCTGGCGGGGAGCGCATCCAGCACGTCCTCGAGCACGTGCAGCCCGGTTTCGGCCACCTCGATGAGTTGGCGTTCCTTCGTGACATCGAGCAGCCGCACGAGTCGGGCAGGGGTGCCCTGCCAGCGACATCCCATCCAGGCGGTGGCGAAGATCCGGCGGCGACCGTCGAACTCCGCCGCGATGTCGCCCATCGTGTCGGGCGTCGTGGCCAGCCATCTCAGCACCTCAGGGAGTCGCAGCAGTCGCCGATCGAAATGCACATTGGCCGCCAGCACGGCCCCATCCGATCCGAGGACGACGTACGGATCGGGCAACAGATCGATCGGCACCCACCCCTGCTCGATCGCGAACTCCTCCATCCACCCTCACCAGATCGCTGGACCATGACTCCGTGGCGCACCTGCGCGCGCACTCGCTGACACCCGAATACACAGCGCCCCTCCGTCCGAGCGCAAGAGCAGCGATGCAGGGATGTCCGAGCCTTAGCGTGCCCCGATGAGGGCCGGCGCGCGCCAGTGCCGCGTCAGTCGTTCGTAGTCGTACACGTACCCGATGAGGCGGAACTCGTCGTAGGCCCGTCCGAAGAACGACAGACCGGCCGGCAGCCGTCCGTTTCGCGTGTAGCCCATGGGCACGGTGATGGACGGGAAGCCCGTACTCGGTGAGAAGAGCTGGCTGTTGTCGCCGTGCGGGGTGTTCAGATCACCGATCAGTCGGGGGGGATTGCTCCACGTCGGATAGACCAGCGCATCAAGTTGCTGGGATTCCATGAGCTGGATTACTGCGGTACGCAGTTCGGCGCGCACCCGCTCCCGGCTGGCACACCCGGCACTGGACTCGGGGAGGTCGGTGGCCTGCGCGGCCTCACGGAGCCGGAGCTCCACCGTGGGGTGGAAGCGGCGGCTGCGCAGAATCTCGTCGAGCGTCTTCACCGGCGCGTTGGGAGCACGCGCCGCGAAGTAGCGTTCCAGATCGGCCTTGAAGCGATTGCAGCCCCCCTGCTGCCGGCGCTGGATGGCCTCGAGCGAATCGACCCGCACCGAGTCGACCACAATGGCGCCGGCTCGGCGCAGGTCCTCGAGGGCGCGCGCGAACAGCTGCCGCACTTCGAGGTCGAGGGTGGGGCGGTCGTACGCCTGCCGCAACACGCCGACACGGGCGCCGCGGAGCGCACCGGGCTTGAGCGCGTCGGTATACCGGGCGGCGCGGCGGCTGTCGGCGGGTGCGGTCACGCTGTCGGCAGGATCGCTGTGGGCGATGACATCGAACACCGCCACCGCATCGGCCACGCTGCGGGCCATCGGGCCGGCGATGTCGGCGCCGGCGTTGAGAGGGATGACGCCGGCTCGCGAGGTGAGCCCCATGGTGGAGCGCATCCCCACGAGCGCCTGATGGGCCGACGGGCCACGAATGGAGTTGCCGGTATCGGTACCCAGCCCCAGCGTGCCGAAGCCGGCGGCCACCGCCGCGGCGGTACCGCCACTGGAGCCGGCGGTCACCCGATCGAGTGCATAGGGATTCTTCGTGTACCCGGGCACGATGGAGCTGACGGTTTCGTAGGGCGTGAACGCCCACTCCGCCAGGTTGCTCTTGGCCAGCACGATGGCACCGGCCTCCTTGACGAGGCGCACCATGGTGGCGTCCTGCAGTGGCTTCCAGCCTTCGAGCGCCAGCGACCCGGCGGTCGTCTGCAGGCCGACCGTCTCGAAGTTGTCCTTGACGATGAGGGGCACACAGTGGAGCGGCCCCACCGGACCGGCGGCCGCGTAGCGGCGGTCGAGGGAGTCGGCCACTACCAGCGCGTCCGGATTGTTCAGCACGAGGCTGTTGATGGCCGGCCCCTGCTTGTCCAACGCGTCGATGCGCGCGAGGTACTGCTGCACGAGGCTGCGACAGGTCAGCCGCTTGGCCTTGAACGCGGCGCGGATGGTGGCGATGGAGGCCGTATCGACGGGGAAGCGGCGGGGGGCGGGCTGGGCGGTCGCGGCGAGCGGGGTGGAGGCGGCCAGACCAGCGAGCGCCAGCAAAAGGACAGGGCGGTTCATGGGGGGAATATGCGGCTGCCAGAATGCTTTCGCCGGTTCGGCTGGTTCGGCTCGACGGGGAGTTGGGTTGACCTGACGTCTCCCGTCTGCCGCAATGAAGTGACGCCTGAATGACGGGCTCCCCGAGGCTTCAGCATGATGACCGAAGACGACATCACGCGCGCGGTGATCGGCATCGCCGTCGAGATTCATCGGCAACTCGGCCCGGGGCTCCTGGAGTCCGCCTAGCAGGGGATCCTGGTCGAGGAGATCAAGTCGCAGGGATTCCCGGTCGAGTCACAGCGCCTGGTGCCGGTTCGCTTCAACGGCCGGGTATACGAGCACGGATTTCGGCTCGACCTGCTCGTCGACCGTCGCGTCGTGATCGATTTCAAGAGCACCGAACGTCCGGCCGCGGTTCACGCGCGGCAGCTGCTCACCTACCTCCGCTTACGCAGAGGCCAGGAGACGAGGAGGCAACGACATCGACGGGTTGGCGCAATTCCAAGTCCTAATTGGAAACTACGCCTAACCGGTGATGTCGTTGCCTCCTCGTTTCCTCACCGCTGCGTGATCAGGTCCTGTGATCTGGTGCTGTGATCAGGTCAACCCCAAACACCGCCGCGTCGGGCGCCCCCCCGCTACGCCGCCACGCTCCGGCGTTCGCGCACGAGCGGCATGACCGTCTCGGCGAAGCGCTCTGTCTCCTCCAACTGCGGGCTGCACTGCAACAGCAGCAACCCCACCCCGGGCCGCTCGACGTCACGGATGCGGTCGGCTACCTGCTCGGGCGTCCCCACCAGCCCCGCGCCCGGCCCGCGATTGGACACCGAGCAGTCCTGCAGCGACAGCTGCTGATCGAGCTGGGTGTTGGCGATCCAGTCCTGACAGTTGCCGAAACCCGGTGATCCCCGCGACACGTTGGTGATGCGCTCCAGCTCGTGCTTCGCCTCGGCCTCCGTGTCGCGCACGATGGTGTAGGCCGCCATGCCGTACTGCATGGGCGACAGGCCGGCGCGCTCACGCCGTTCACGCAGGTCGGCCACCTTCGGGGCCACGCGTTCGGCAGGATCGCCGTGCATCACGTACGCATCGCAGGCCCGCGTGATGAGCGTCCTGGCGGCCTCCGACTCGCCCCCGGCGTACAGCACCGGCTGCGGGCGAGCGCGACTCGCCAGCGGCTTCGGCTCGACGATGAGATCCTCCACCTGGTAGTAGCGGCCCCGGTACGTGAGCGCCTTCTCCGACCACGCCCCGTCCAGCACATCGAGCCATTCGGCGGTGCGGGCATAGCGATCGTCATGCTCGTCGAACTGCGAGCCGTGGCGGCGCGCTTCGTCCTTCCACCAGCTCGACACCACGTTGAGCGACAGGCGCCCGTTGCTGATGCGGTCGATGTTGGCCGCCTGCTTGGCCAGCGTGGCCGGATGGTGAAAGGTGGGACGCACCGCCACCATCAGCTCGAGGCGCTGCGTGACCGCCGCCAGCGCCGCCGCCGTGCTCCACGCATCGAGCGCCGCCGCGTCGACACCCTTGATGTCGTTGAGGAACAGCTCGACGATGAGCGTGAGATCGAAGCCGATCTCCTCGCTGCGACGCGCCAGCCGCTGCACATGGGGCCAACTGGCCTCCATGCCCTCGTCGGGCACGTTGCGCAGCCAGCCGCCGAACACCGGAAGCCAATAGCCGAAGCGTATCAGACGGACTCCGGCACCAGACCCGCGCGCACCTCGAGGTAGTCCACCAGCTTCGCGAACGGATCGAACCCGATCACGTTCACGGCGTCAGCGACGAAGTTGGACAGCGCGTTGACGTCGTAGAAGTAGTGCTGCCCGTCGCGGTCATCAACCAGGTACTCGATCCCCCCGACATCGATCCCCGCCGCCTGACTGATGGCTTCGACCTGCGCGATGACGTGCGCCGGCGGATCGGCGCGCTCGACGCGCATGCCGCTCTTGGGCGCGTCGATGGCGCAGGCCCCGCGCACCAGCTCCACCCCCGTGGTGGTCTGGCAGGCGTCCGCGGGGCAGAGATCGAAGCCGTCCACCGGCGGATACACGTTGATGGCGTACAGGTACTTGCCGTTCAGCGTCTCCACACGCGTGATGTGCCCGTTGCGCAGCGGCGCGGCTTCCTGCACGAGCGCGGTGCCGTCCACGCCAAGGTCCACCGTGCCGGCATCGACGGCCGCCTGCAGCGCCTCCGGCGATTCGTACTTCACGATGCCCGCGCCGCTCCCACCGACGTTGGCCTTCACCAGCACCGGGTAGCGGAATCGCTCGGCGGCTGTACGCGCCTGCGACGCGTGGTTGATGACGCGCGACTTCGGGAACGGCAGCCCCAGCGACCGCAGTAGGTCGAGCTGCGTGGCCTTGGACAGCTCGTTGGTGTACGCCGCGACCCCGTTGACCACCGGCACGCCGAGCCGCTCGAGGTGACGCAGCCAGTGCAGCGTGTAAAACGTGGTCTGGCCGTGACCGCGCAGGTACGCCGACGGGCTCGCGCGGTTGAACACCAGCGAATACGGCGATTCGGTGGCCGAGGGGTCGAAGACGTGGGCGGCGGCGGCGAGCCGCTCGTAGGGAATGCCCCGGCGCTCCAGCTCGGCGAAGAGGGGGCGGAACCAGTCGGGGTGCTCGTGATAGATGGCGAGCGGGCGAATGGCGGACATGTGGGCCTCCAGCGGTGGCAGTAATGCCGTCCCACCACGACAAAACCCGGGCAGCTGATGAGCCGCCCGGGCGTCGCGTTTTGGCTCGTTGTTTTACGTGGCGGCAATAGGCGGCAAAAGACCACGGATCGGTTGTGCAGGGAGACTATCCTGCGGCCCCCCTTTTCGTCAACGAATGAGATTCTCTCTTCCCAGACAGTTGACCTCTGCTCATCTGGCCGGCGCGACCCAGCCGTTGTCAGCCGGATTCCGGTCGGGGAAGCGCCGGTCGGGGTCGAGCGTGATCCGCTCGATGGCCCGCCCGCCAAACACGAGGTTCACGGTGTGCTGCCGCCGCCCGTCGAACCACGCCTCCACCGGTACCGTGACGCGCGCGGTGACGCTGTCGATCATGACCGCGCTGCGCATGGGGTGAATCGCCGGCCCGGTGGCAGCGAACTTCACCTCGAGCACGATGGGGGCCGGCATGTAGCCGTCCTGGGCCACCGTGACGGCGGTGTTGAGCCCCTGCCGCTTCACACTCGCCACGCGGTGGTCGACGCTCTCGGTGGTGAAGAGCCAGCTGTACCAGAACCAGCCGAGGTCACGACCAAGGGCCTTGTTCATGAAGAACATGTAGTCCCACGGCGAGGGGTGCTTGAAGAGCCAGGCGTTGGCCCACTCGCGGTGCGCCCGCTGCACGGCGCTGTCCCCCACGATGCCGCCAAGCATGGAGAGCATGAGCGGCGTCTTGCTGTAGGTGGTGAAGCCGTACGACGCCGGGCCGGCGTAGTTGGCGTTCCACATCATCGGTGGCTCGGTCTCGCGACCGCTCATGCTGCCGTAGCGCTGTCCCTCGCCGTCGAGGACCGGCGGCTTCCCGGCAGCGTCCGCGTCGGAGAGGATGTTCATGTACTGATTGAACCCCTCGTCCATCCAGCCGTACCACGTTTCGTTGTTCCCCACCACCATCGGCCACCACTGATGGCCGGCCTCGTGGTCGGCGGCGCCGACGTTGGAGTTGATCACCATGGGGTACTCCATGCCGGCGCTGGGCCCGTCCTGCAGCGTGAGCTGCGGAAACTGATACGGGAACCAGAGCTTCGAGTAGAACTCGAGCGCGTGGCGGGTGACCTCGCCGGCCTTCGCGAAGAGATTGGCGCGCCCAGGCAGGTATACCATGTGCACCGGTACCGCGCCCTTGCCCGGGATGGTGGCCCGGGTGGCGGTCCACACGTACTTCCTCGCGGTAGCCCACGCGAAGTCGTTGACGGTGTCGGCGTGGAAGCGCCACACGAGGCGCCCCGTGGGGCTGCTGGCGGTGGCCTGCCCCGGCCCGATCTCGTCAGGGCCCACGATGGTGGTGATGGCGTCGCTCTGCGTGACCCGCGCAAGCCGCTCCCGCGCCGTGGCGGTCAGCACCTGCTCGGGGTTCTGCAGCAGGCCGGTGCCGCTCACGATCCAGCCATGCGGTACGTCGATGCGCACGTCGAACGAGCCGAAGTTGTTGTAGAACTCCGACGGCCCGAGGTACAGCTCGGCGTCCCAGCCACGGAGGTCGTCGTACTTGGCGACCCGCGGGAACCACTGCGTGGGCTGATAGAGGGAATCGGCCCAGCGCTGCGTCATGCGGTGGCCAGTGCCGGGCCCGCCGGGCAGCTTGTGCGACCAGTCCACCTCCAGCACCGCCCTCGCGCCGGCGGCGATGGGCGTACCCAGCCGGATGCGCGCATTGGTGGACCGGCCGTTGAGCAGCGTGTTGCCGCCGGCGTTGGCGGCGGCCGCCTGCTGCGCATTCTGGATGGCCCGCGCCCCCTCGGCGGCCACCCCACCCACCGCGGCATTGGAGGCGATGTTCACGGCCTTGCCGTCAATCGCCATGCGGGCGATGACCATGCCATCGGTGACCTCGGCCGGCACCCACGGCGCCGCATGCGGCGCGTGGCCGAGGAAGTGATTGGGATCGAGCCGCAGGCCGATCTCCGGCAGCGGATCGGGACTCGTGTTGTGAATGGTGATGCGCGCCTTGCCGGTGAGCCGCGACGTGGCCGGATCGAGCGACACGTCGATGTCGTAATCGGTACGCAGCTGCCAGTACGTCGCCCCGGGGCGCCCGGTGGAGTCGCGCGTCCCGGCCGCCATGGCCCGACGAATGGCGTTCGTCATGGGGATGTCCCGACGCACGGCGCGGGGGGGCGCCGAGGCGGCGGACGTCGGACTGGCCGGCTGCGCGGCCAGGGGTGCGGCGGAGGCAAGCACGCCGAGACAAGCGGCGAGGCCGCCGAGTTGGACACGGAGCATGACCGATGGGGCTGGCGGGGCTGGCGTCAGAACGCCGAGGTCGGACCTCTGACTCGTAACCGCGGAAGCTTAACGGCGGCACACGAACGACGTAACGTGCAAGGCCGTTATCGGCGCGGCGCCGCCATCCGCACCGCCTGCTTCAGCGCGTCTGCCGTGATGCGCCCGTGCGAGGCGTGCCACACCACGCTGCCGGCCTGCACCACGATGGCCTGGGGCGACTCATGCTGCACCCCGAGCGCGTCCTCGATGGCGTTGGACAGCGGGCGCTCGTGCTGCACCACCACCAGACGCGTGGGCACCGCGGGGTGTGCGGCGACAAAGGCGTCGAACTGCCGCTTGGCCGTCGTCGAAATGGGGCACGTGGCGCTGTGCTTGAACAGTACCAGCGGCTCGGCGCTGACAGCCAGCTCACGCACCTCGCGCATCAAGGGCGAGTCGTCGCGCGGCGGCGGGCTGACGGGGGTGGCCGCCGCCACCGGCTCCGGTGCAATTCCGGCCGCGCGCGCCGCCAGGTGCCGGTCGAGCATGGCCTGATACCGCCCGGTCGACTGAGCGCCGGTGGTGCGCTCCACCAGCGCACCGTCGGCGAAGAGCAGCACCGTGGGCAGGCTGCGCACGTCGAACCGGGTGACCGTCTCGAGGTTGGTGTCGGCGTCGAGCGTCAGCATGGTGACGCGATCGCGATAGCTTTCGGCCAGCCGCTCGATCACCGGCTTGAGCGTCAGGCAAGGCGTGCACCATCCGGCCCACACGTCCACGAGGACGAGACCGGGGGCAGCAAGAACCGTGGCCGCAAAGTCGGCATCGGAAACCGGGGCAACGAACGAGGACGTGGTCATGGATGCGAAGCTGGTGGACCGGGACAGGCTGGAGTCGATGGCCCGGACCCTGGAGGAAACGGGCGACTACCGGGTGCTAAGACGATTCACGCCCCGAAAGTTCTACGGGTCGCCAACCCCTCCCGGGGTCCGCCGCGGCCTCGTCGTCGATGTCGAGGCCACTGGCCTCGATACCGCCACCGACGCCATCATCGAACTGGGGCTCGTCGCCTTCGAATTCGACGCCGACGGCGGCATCTACGGCGTGGAGCCGGCCCGCAACTGGTTCGAGGACCCGGGGCGCCCCATTCCGCCAGACTGCGTGACGCTCACCGGCATTACTGACGACATGGTGCGCGGCCAGCGCATCGACGACGAGGCCGTACTGGCCGAGCTGTCGCGGGCGCACCTCGTGATCGCCCACAACGCCAGCTACGACCGGCGCATGCTGGAGCGGCGCTTCCCCGCCTTCGCCGGCAAGCACTGGGCCTGCTCCCAGGAGGAGGTGACCTGGCAGCGGTTCGACTGCCGCGGCAAGAAGCTCGACTACATCCTGTACCGCACCTGCGGCGAGTTCCACACCGGGCACCGGGCGGGCGACGACTGCCTCGCCGCGCTGCACGTGCTGGCCACGCCGCGTGACGGCGACACCTCCCCCATGGCGCTGCTGCTCGACAGCGCCCGCCGCCCCACCTGGCGCCTGTGGGCGCTGGGCACGCCCATCGAAACCAAGGACCTGCTCAAGGCTCGCGGCTACCGCTGGTTTCCCGGCAGCGACCGTCGCCCCAAGACCTGGTACCGCGACCTGACGCAGGCCGACGTGGACACCGAGCAGGCGTGGCTGCGCGAGCGGGCATATGGCGGCCGCCAGAATCCGCCCTGGCAGCTCGAGAAGTTCACGGGCCTCGAACGCTACAGCGAGCGGATGGCATGACGCGGCGTGTCGTGGTGGTGGGCGCGGGGGCTGCGGGGACCATGGCGGCCATCTTCGCCGCCGAGGCGGGCGCCGAGACCTGGCTGCTTGAGCGCACCCGCGATGGCGGGCGCAAGATCCTCATCAGCGGTGGTGGCCGCTGCAACGTGCTCCCGGCTCGGCTCGACGAATCACGCTACGTCACCGACTCGTCGCCGAACACGTTGCGCAAGATCATCCGCAGCTGGCCGCTGGCCGAGCAGATCGGGTTCTTCGAGCGCGAGGTGGGTATTCCGCTGCAGGAGGAGGTGGAGTCAGCCAAGCTCTTTCCCGTCTCGCAGCAGGCCCGCGACGTGCGCGACGGGCTGCTCGCGCTCGCGCGGAAGCGCGGCGTGCGGCTCCTCACCGACACCACGGTCACCGACATCGTGCCTGCGGGCACGGGGTGGGCCGTGCATGTCGATGGCGACGTCCCCATCGAGGCCGACGCCGTGATCGTGGCCACCGGTGGCCTGTCGGTGCCGGCCACCGGCAGCGACGGCACGGGGCTGCGCATCGTCGAGCGCTTGGGGCATACGCTCAACCCCACATACGCGGCGCTCACGCCGGTCACCGCCGAACCGGCCGCCTTCAGCGAGCTGTCGGGCATCTCGCTGCAGGTCACGCTCTCCGCCACCTCGGCGGCACACAGCGCCAGCGCGCGCGGCGGCTTCCTGTTCACGCACCGCGGCTACAGCGGCCCGTCGGTGCTGAACGTGTCGCATGTGGCCGTGCGCGCACGCGCCGAACACACCAGCGCGCGGGTAGCGGTGCAGTGGACCGCGCACGACGACGCGGCGTGGGAGGCGCTGCTGCGTCCCCAGGGGGCGCGGCAGGTGTCGTCGGTGGTGCGCGGCGAACTTCCCGACCGCCTCGCCGATCTGCTGCTGACCTCGGCGCAGGTGGAGCCCACGCGGCGCCTGGCCGAACTCACGCGCGACGAACGCCGCCGGCTGGTGGACACGCTGGTGCGCGGCGACCTCCCGTGGAGCGGCGACGAAGGCTACAAGAAAGCCGAGGTGATGGGCGGGGGCGTGAAGCTCGCCGAGATCGATCCGCGCACCATGGAGAGCCGTGTGCGTTCCGGGCTGTACCTGTGCGGCGAAGTGCTCGACGCCTTCGGCCCCATCGGCGGCTACAACTTTCTCTGGGCGTGGGCCACCGGTCGCGCAGCCGGGCGGGCAGCAGCGCTGGCCACGGCGGCCGGCACCGCCGTGGCGCGCTGACGGCCGCGGACCCATCGTTGCCCATGCCTCTTCTCTCCGCCGTGCGCTCCAGCGCCGTGCTGGCCACCCTGCCGCTGCTGCTGGCCTTCGGGGCGCAGCCCTCGCCGCGTTTCACACCGCTGCAGCCGGAGCTGTTCGTCGCGCCCAACTCGCTGGTGAACGCGCTCGCCGACATCGATCGCGACGGCGACAGCGACCTGTTCGTGGGCTTCAACGGCACCCCCAACCGCCTGTATCGCAACGACGGCGGGACCTTCGTGGAGGTGGCCGAGGCGTGGGGCGTGGCCGATGCCCGCGCCACGCGTGCCGCCGCGTTCGGCGACTGGGACGGTGACGGCGATCCCGATCTGCTGGTGGGCTTCGCGCCCGGCAGCGGCTCGGTGCTGCGGCTCTATCGCAATGATCGTGACCGCTTCGTGGACGTGACCGAGCGCGCCGGCCTCGTGCTGCCCGCGGGCGCGGTGCGGCAGCCGGTGTGGGTGGACGTCGACGCCGACGGCGACCTCGACCTGTTCGTGGCCTTTCGCGACCGCCCCAACATGCTCCTGCGCAACACCAACGGCGTGCTGACCGACATCGCGGCCGACGTGGGGCTGGCCGACACGCGCCGCAGCGTGGGGGCGGTGTGGGCCGATCTCGATGCCGACGGCGATCTGGACGTGATCGTGGGCAACATGGACGGCGACGCCAACAGTGTGATGCGCAACGACGGCGGGCGCTTCACCGATGTGGCCGACGCCTGGGGGCTGTCGTGGGGCGGTCGCGCGCCGCGCGACGCCGCGCAGGGCACCGTGCGCCCGTGTGTGGCCGACATGAACGGCGACGGCCGCCTCGACATCATCACGGCCAACTACGGAACGCCCGGGCTGTTCCTCGCCTCCGCCGGTGGCGCCTGGCAGGACGCGGGCGCCGCGTGGGGAGTCGCCGTGGACGGGCGCTACGACAGTTGTGCCCCGAGCGACATCGATCACGACGGCCGACTGGATCTGTACCTCATCGGCACCGTGACGCAGGGGCGCAACTGGCCCGATTACCTGTATCGCAACACCGGCACGCGCGTCGAGCCCGTCGCCAGCGACGCCGTGATGGCCATTCCCGCCGACCACGGCGTGCAGTGGGCCGATGTCGACGGCGACGGCGCCGCCGACCTGCTGCTCACCGGTCAGGGGCCGCACGCCCTGCTGCGCACCGTACTGCCCCCCAAGGTGGCGCGCCGCTCGCTGCGCCTGCGGGTGCTCGATGCACAGGACCATGCCACCCGGGCCGGCGCCGAAGTGCGCGTGTACGCCACCGGCACCCGCCGACTGCTCGCGCTGCGCACCGTGGACGCCGGCTCCGGCTACGACGCCCAGAGCGATGTGCCCGTGCACATCGGCCTCGCCAGCGACAAACCGGTCGACCTCGAGATCACCTGGCCCGCCAACGGCACTCGGCGCACCACCCGCCTCGCGAAGATCCCCGTCGACGGCCGAACCGTGCTGGATGTCCGCGTCCCCTGACCGACCAATTCCCACCGATAACGTCATCACACGTGACGCCGTCAGAGTACCGCCGTTTGCAGCTACCGCTGTTCGCAGGAACCACCGTTCGCAGTACCCGTCAGCCCGGCACCGCCGCCAGCGGATCCGGCGCATCCGGGTCCAGCCCCAACCGCTGCGCCAGCGTCTGCGTGCTGCGATCGATGAGGAACTCCGTCCACAACGGCAGGTGATCGGATACCCGGTCGGTAACCGGCCGTGACGTGAGCTCGCGGTACACCGTGTCGCGATAGTCGATCACCCCCGCACGCCCCTGCGTGAGCAGCGTGAGGTCGCCCATGAACCACGCGATCTGGTCGTAGTGCTTCACCGTCTGCGCGTAGTTGGTGCGCACGTCGCGCAGCGCCACCGGCACCTGCAGCCCCGCCGACAGGAACGCCGCGAAGAGCGGATCGTCCTCGCGCCGGGCTTCGATGTTGAAGTCGCCCAGCACGATCAGGTTGGTCTCCTCAGCGCCGGCAAAACGCGCGCGATCGCGGATCTCGGTGGCGGTGTAGCGCGCCAGCCGTTCGATCTCGGGACGCCGGTCGGCCGGGCCGCTACCAAAGCGGATGTGCACCGTGAGCAGCGAGAAGCGCTCCTGGTTGGCGCGGAAGCCCACGAAGTACGGCGTGCGGTCGAACTGCTCCTGCGGTTGCTGTTCGTCGTGCGGCGGCAGCACGATCTCGCCGGCCAGCCCCGACGGCTGCACGCGCCGCCGGTCGTAGATGTAGCCGAGCCGTTCCCCGAGCCCCTTGTCGCCGGCGGTCACGTCGCTGAGGATGAGCCCCCAGTCGGGCCCGAGGAACTCGTCCACGAGTGTGCGCACCGCCGACGTGTCGCGCAGCACCTCCTGGATCGCGATCACATCGAACCCGCGCACCACCTCGGCGATGTACGCCAGCGCCCGCAGGTTGCGCTTGGGCGACCCGGTGTTCTCCTCGAAGGCGCGATGCACGCCGCCGAGCTTGCGAAGGTTCCAGGTGCCGATGACGAGATTCTGGTCGGTGCGCTTGGCCGGCAGCCCCGATCGCGCGATGGCGCGCCGCAGGCGCACGAGGTCTTCACAGACGATGGCGGGATAGTCGCGGTAGCTGTACACGGCTGCACGAATGAATGGGGAGACAGGTGCGGGAGCCTCACTCGGTGATAGAGCACCGTTGGGCGGCGTTGGCAAGCGCCGCCCGAGGCGAACGCAAGAACACGCGAGGGCCCTTCCTTCTGGCGTATCACGCGTGATACATTCCCCTTATGGACACGGTCTCGGTGCGCGATCTTCGGAATCACGGTGGGCGGGTACTCGCCCGCGTGGCCCACGGCGAATCCCTCACGGTCACCATGGACGGGGAACCGGTCGCCGAATTGCGTCCCATCGTGGGTCGCGGTCCGTCTGCGGCCGCGCTGCTCGAGCGCTGGCGCCGGTTGCCACCGGTCGACGAGGGGGCGTGGAAGGCCGATGTCGACCGCGTGCTGGACTCGTCCGTGTGATCGCGACGGCCCGTCACCCGCGCGGCGTGCTGGACACCAGCACCGTCATCCTGCTCCCGCGCCTGCGTGACCCGTCCTGCCTGCCGGCAGAACCACTCATCACCGCCATCACCCTCGCCGAACTGTCGGTCGGTCCCCTGGTGGCGACGACCGACGCCGAGCGGGCGGCACGACAGGCGCACGTACAGCAGGCCGAAGCCGACTTCGAGCCCCTGCCCTTCGATGCCGCTGCGGCGCGCGCCTTCGGGCGCGTGGCGGCGGGGCTGCGGCAGACGGGGCGCAAGCCGGCGGCCCGGTCGTACGACGCCATGATCGCGGCGATCGCGATGGCCCACGGTCTCCCGGTCTACACGTGCAATCCGGCGGACTTTGCTGGCGTCGACGGGCTCGAGGTGGTGGCCGTGCCCGTCCCGGCGTAACGCCCCCCGCGCCCTACCCCCGCGCCCGCAACCGCAGGCTCACCGCCATCATGACCACGTGCACGGCGGCGGCGGTGAAGTAGGCCACGCGCAGTCCTGCCACGCCGCCCCCCGAGCGGTCGGCGAGCGCGCTCAGGGTGGCCACCACCAGCAGGTTGCCGATGGCGATCCCGATGTTCACCAGCGCCTGCGCCGCCGTGCGTTCGCGGGCGTCGACCTCGTCGAGCACCACCGTGCGCAGCGTGCCGCCCACCACGATGCCCACGCCGGCGCCGAGAAAGAGCGTGCCGGCGATGAACAGCCAGAACGCCGAACCCGCCAGCCCCAGCAGCGCCGAGCCGACGGCGAGCGTGCCGAACCCCCAGAGCATCACCGCTTGCGGTCCGAGGCGGTTCTGCAGGCGCCCGAAGCCCGCCGACGCCGCTGAAGAGCAGAGCACCAGCGGCAGCAGCAGCAGGCCAGCCTGCCGCGAGGGCGTTCCGAACGCCGCCACCGCCACCGACGTCACGAAGATCACGCTGCCCATGCCGAACCCCGCCCCCATGCACAGCACCCAGGTGGTGCGGAGCTGTCGCGTGCCGAACACCGTGAGTGGCACGATGGGCTGCGCCGCCCTGCGCTCGAGGGACACCAGCAGCGGCAGGCCCAGCGCCGTGATGCTCAGCAGCACCGGCCAGAGCGTGAGCCCGAGCGCGTCGTCGAGCACCTGATTGATGCCGAGCACGAGGCTGCTGAGCATGAACGCCAGCACGGCCATGCCCGCGTAGTCGAACGGCGGATGCTCGGTGCGTGCGGCCCGCGGCAGGGCGCGCAGCCCCATGGCGAACACCGCCGCCGCGATGGGCAGGTTGATCAGGAAGATCCAGGGCCAACTGGCCACCACCAGCAGCGCCGAGGCAAGCACCGGGCCCACCACGAACGCCATGCCGAAGGTGGCGCCTACGAGCCCGAGGATGCGCCCGCGCTGCTCGGGAGGAAATGTATCGCCCACCACGGCGCTGGCGGTGGGGGTGATGCCCCCTGCCGACAGCCCCTGCATGGCGCGCCCCACCAGCAGCATGCCGAAGCTGCTGGACAGGGCGATGATCAGCGACCCAAACGCGAAGCCGGCGATGTCGAGCAGGTACACGGTGCGACGGCCGAAGCGGTCGCTGAGGCTGGCCATGAGCGCCGTGCCGCTCAGCGAACAGAGGCTGAACACGATCGTGATGAGCCCGATCTGCCGGTTGTCCACGCCGAAGGCGGCGCGCAGTGCCGGGATGGCCGGCGCGACCACGGCGGCGTCCATGGCGGCCATGAACACGCCCACGAACAGCACCGTGAGCAGGCGCTTGCGGGCAGCGGCATCTTCGGCGGGGAGCGCGCCGGTGGCGGCCTCCGGAGTGAGCGCGGTCATGGCCTCAAAGTAGTGGCCGGGCGCACGCGCGGCGCCTGCGGCCGTATGCTACCAGACGCGCTCGATGCCGTAGTCGTCGAAGACCCGTTCGATGGACACCAGCGCCAGACGCTCGTCACGCGCCTGGGCAATCAGCATCCGGTCGAACGGATCGCGGTGATCGCCCGGAAGTGAGCCCGCTGCTTGCCCATGTTCGACGGAAATCGGGAGCGCGACAAATCCCTGCCTCCGGATCTCGCGCAGAATATCCACGGCCAACGGACCGGCGCCGGGGAGCTTCCCGATCCGATGTTTCGTGGCGACCTCCCACGCGGACGCCGCGCTGACGAAGACCTCGTTCTCCTCATCGCTTATCGCCTCGCGGGCCGCGGCCGACAACTGATCATCACCGGCCAGCCACCAAAGCAGCGCATGCGTGTCCAACAGCAGACGCATCGCGGTCAGCCCTCCCAGGCGCCAAGTTCGTCGGCCGGGAGCGGCTCGAAAAACGCCGCGTCGACGGAGACCTTGTCGGCCAGTGCGCCGAAGACACGCGCCGGCTTCGGGACCGATACGGGTACCAGACGCACCGCCGGTTCCCGCCCACGCATGATGATGACCTCCTCCCCTGCCTCCGCCTCGGCGATGAGCTGGGACAGGGTGGACTTGGCCTTGTGCATGGTGACACGCTTCATGTCAGCTCCGTCGGGCACGGTTATGGCGCGACGGAACGTCGGCCGTCTAGCTAATCTACTAGCTAAGCTCGTTACGCGCGCCCTACCAGCTCACCGACGACACCACCGCCACACCGGCCTCGGGGCGCGGCACTTCGGCGGCGTTCAGCAGCAGCACCATGGCCTCCGACGACTCGCCGCGTTCGGCCACATCGGCCTGCAGTTCGGCGGTGAGCGCCTCCATGGCTGCGGCCGATGCGGCCTCCAGCGACCCGCCCTGCACCAGCATCGTGCCCTGCATGGGCACGTTGCTCCCCTCGCGCATCCAGGCCACCAGAAAAAGCGGTAGCGCAGGTACCGCGGGCGGCGCGGCGACCGGCGGCTCGGCCACCGGGAGTCGCTGAATGCCGCCCTCCAGCTCGAGACAGCCGGCGCGAATGGTGTACTCGCCCCCCACCAGATAGCCGCTGTGGGCAGGCGCCTGCGACACCAGGATGCTGTACGGCAGACCGAGAGGCAGGTCGCGTCTCGCCTTGGCATCGACGCCGGCAATGGTGCCCACCACCAGCCCTTCGTCCACGCGAAACTGCACAACTTCGCCGGGCGCGAAGGCAGGCATGGGCCCGCTGGCCCGGAGTTTCCGGACCGGGTGCCTGGTGGACGTGCGCATCGCGGGCAAAGCCATGCTGAGAGTGTAGTCCGATCGGGCCCGGCACCGAAGTCACGGGACTGGCCGCAGCGTCACGGCGGCAGCACACTTGCCACGACCGTTTGGCTCCTTTCCCTCACCATGACGCTCCCCATGCCCGCTTCCGTGCCGTCATCGGCGACGCCCTCCCTTGTCCTCGGCCTGCTCGCCCTGCTCACCGCCTGCGCCACCGGCGGCACCGGCGGCACCGGCACCGGCGGCACCGGCACCGGCCGAGCCGTCATCAACCCGCCGGGCATCGCGCCGCTGGTGCCGGCCTACTCGGTGGCCATCCGCGATGGCGGCCAGCTGTTCGTCTCCGGCATGACCGGCGTGAAGCCCGGCACGCAGGACATCGTGGAGGGGGGCGTGGGGCCGCAGACGAGGCAGACGCTGGAGAACATCCGCCGCGCGCTCACCACGGGCGGCGCCCGCATGGCCGATGTGGCCGAGTGCACGGTGTTCCTGGTGGACATGGCCGACTATACGGCCATGAACGCGGTGTATCTGGAGTTCTTCCCCACCGATCCCCCGGCCCGGGCCACGCTGGCGGTGAGTGCCCTCCCCCGACCCGCCGCGCGCGTGGAGATCAAGTGCAGCGCGGTGCTGCGGCGGTAATCCGCCTGCTCAGCGCCGTGCCGGATCGCTGAACCAGATGCCGTTGGGCGCATCGGAGCGGGCGGCGGCAATGTCGGGCCATCCGTCGCCGTCCAGGTCACCGATGGCCAGGCCGTAGACGGCCCCCTTGCCGTCGTTCCACGGTACCGCCGTGAAGCGGAGCGGCGCCCCGGCGCGCGCCCCGTCGTTGAAGTGCACCGCCCCCACCGCGTTGTCGTGGCCCACCACGAGGTCCACGGTGCCGTTGCGATCGAGATCGGCGGCGCCCACGGCATAGGGCGACGCCGTGCCAATGCCGAGCCGAGCGGGCGGCGCAAACGCCCGCGCGCCCGTATTGCGGTGCACGAAGATACCGGCGCGCTCGTCACCGGTGACAAGATCGGGGCGCGCGTCGCCATCGAGATCGGCGGCCACCGCCGCCCGCGTGTGCGAGGGTGCGGCGCCGACCGGCGTGGGCGCACCCGCGAAGCCGCCGCGGCCGTCGTTCCAGAAGAGCAGGCTCTGCCCGCCGTCACGGTGCGGCACGAAGAGATCCACGTGCCCATCGCCATCGTAGTCGGCGGCCACGATGATGGTGGCCGACTGCGTGGCCAGCGGCGTGCACACGGGAAAGCCGCCGCGCCCATCGTTGAGGCACACGAAGCTCGGCCGCGGATTGGCGGGATTGCTGCTGCGGTTGGCCACCACGAGATCGGGGCGGCCGTCGCCATTGAGCTCGGCCACCGTCACGTAGCGGGTGGACCACGCCGGTTCACCGAAGGTGCCGGCCACCTGGAAATAGCCGCGCCCGTCGTTCAGGTACAGCAGCTTGCGATCGGGGCGGTCGTTGCTGACCACCGCGTCCAGATCACCATCGCCGTCGAGATCCGCGAGCGCCGCGGTGTAGGTGCGATCAGCCGATTCGGCGATGGCCTCACCCACGAAGTGCCCGCGGCCGTCGTTGCGGAACAACCGATTCTCGAGCGGCCAGTGGCGACCCCGGGCCAGCACCACATCGAGATCCCCATCGGCGTCCACATCGCCGAGGCTGACGCCGGCGGAGGTGGTGCCCTCGGGCTCGAGCAGCAGCACACGGCCGAAGGTGCGGGCGTCGCGCGCGGTCCACGCCATGGTGCCCAGCAGCACCGCACCGAGCGCGCCGATGCGATACCGGCGGCGCGTCACTTCTTGCGCACCCAGCGGAAGCCGGCACCGAGCGTGCTGTGCGCCGCCCCCTGCCCACGCTGGCTGCCCAGAAAGGTGCGGGTGAAGAACAGCGTGGGGGTGGGACCGCGCAGGCGCGGCGAGGCGAAGTCGATGCGCACCGTGGTGCCGAGTCGGGCGCCCTGCGTTTCCACGTCGTACAGCGACGGGCCGATCATGGTGCGCAGCAGCGTGCTGCGAATGTCGAAGGCCCCGCCCACGAGCAACCCCACACGCTCCTCGAAGCGCACATTCTGGCACCCCTGCAGCCCGGGCGTGACCACACACGACCCGTTGTTGCCGAAGGCCAGCGGCGTGGCCCGCAGCCCCACGATGACCGCGCGCTTGGGAAGCTTCCTGAGTGGCGCGGTGACCAGGACCGAGGCGGAGAACGTCGGCGCCTCGGCGAGGGTGGTACTGGTGGTCACCGAGCCGCCTTCGACATCGGCGGTGAGGAGCCCGGTGGTGGTGTAGAACCCCATGGGCACGCCGGGGCGGCGTTGCGCCGACAGACCGGTGGGCGTCGTGACGGCAGCCAGCACGGCGGCGGCGGCG